>CAYPUT010000146.1:0-8561 GCA_964413945.1 uncultured Spirochaetaceae bacterium | reverse complement strand
GAGGGGCCAGAAGGAGATCACGGTCGGGGGTCTCCGATGCCGACGAGGCGGCCGTGCTCCAGGCGGAGGTGCAGCTCTCCCCGGCGGGAGAACTCCGGGTCGTGGGTAACGAGAACCAGGGTGCTTCCGTGGTCCCTGACGACTCGGAAGAGCAGATCCTGAACGAGGCGGGAATTGTCTTCGTCGAGGTTTCCCGTCGGCTCGTCGGCAAGGACCAGGAGCGGGCGATTGACGAGGGCCCGAGCCACGGCGACCCGCTGCCGCTCGCCCCCGGACAGCTCCGAGGGAAGATGATCCATCCGCTCCGAGAGTTTGACCTCGTCGAGTAGAGCCGCAGCCCGCTCCCGGGCGGCCCTCCTGGTCTCCCCGGCGATCACCGCCGGGAGGGAGACATTCTCGAGGGCGGTAAAGTCTCGGAGTAGGTAGTGGAACTGGAAGACGAACCCGATGGCCCGGCTCCGGTAGCGGGTAATCTCCTCCTCCGAGAGAACGTCGACTCTTCGGCCCCCGACGGTGACCGTGCCTCCGTCGGGGCGGTCGAGACCCCCTATTACGTTCAGAAGGGTACTCTTCCCCGACCCGCTCTCCCCGGTTATCGACACGACCTTTCCCTCTTCGACTTCCAGGCTGATGCCCCGGAGAACGGCAAGGGCCTCGCCACCGGTCTTGTAGCTCTTCTCTACGTTTTCCAGCTCTACCAGCATGGGCTACTCATACCGCAGGACCGACGCGGGGCGCAACGTCCCCACTCGTTTGGAGGCGAAGAAGGCCGCCGCCGTGGCGGACCCCAAGGCAAAGAGCACCACCCCGAAGGCCTCTCGAAACGGGAGCACCGTCGGGATTTCGGAGATGTAGAAGTAGGCCGGAGAGAAGATGGCGAAGTCGCCGAAACTCAAAGTGGCGTTCACGATTGCCTCCGCGAGAGCGAACACCTCGTTGACGTTAAACGACAGAAGCAGTCCCAGTATCAACCCGGAAACGCTACCGACAAATCCGAGCATAAACCCCTCCAAGGCAAAGACGCTCCGGAGGGTCCGGGGTCCGGCCCCCATCGCCTTGAGGATCGCGATATCCTCGTACCGCTCGACGATGCTCCGCCGCTGCGACTGATAGATATTGAAGGCAACCACCACGAAGACCAGACCGACAAGTCCGGTCATAAAGAGCTTCTCGACTCGGAGGGCGCCGAAAATCGCCCGGTTGTACTCCCTCCAGGACTCGATCGTCACCGGTTCGAGGTCCGCTTCTCTGAGTGCCCGGCGTACCGCCGCGGCCGCTTGCCGATCTCGGAACCGGTCTGTGAGCTTTACGCCGATGGTCGGCGAGGCGCCGGCGGGAAGAAGCGAATCGAGGCTCTCCTGGGAGATGAACATCCACCGGCGGTCGTAGTCGAGATGCCCGGTCCGGAATATGCCTTGGACCCGCAGGGCCGATTCCTCCGGCTCCATCGATTCCAAGGTGGCCCCCGAGAGGGCGACGAACCGGATCTCTTCCCCTACACCCACCCCGAGGGCCCGCGCAAGTTCGGAGCCGACGACCACCGAACGGGGCCCTTCTAAGGAAAAGCGGCCCGCGACTATCTCCACCGTCTCGGAGAAACCCGGATCGAGGGATTGAACCTCCCCCGGCAGAGCCCTGAGCAGCGCCGCATCGAAAGAGGAGAAATAGCCCCGGACAAGCCCCTCGGTATCGGTAAACGGTACGACGGCCTCGATCCCCGGAAACTTGCGAAGGTGGTCCGAAGCCTGGGATACCGCCGGGGCCCCGGAATCCTCGGTCGAAAGCCGCAGGTGATAAGACTCGACTTCCAGAATGTCCTCTATCGTCCCGAGTTGAAATCCGTTCATCACCGAAAGGACGGTGATAAGCGTGGTAACTCCGGCGCCGATTCCCAGAATCGAGAGAACCGACGCGGCGCGGCGGCGGCTGCGCCGTGCGGTCCCAAGGTAACGTCGGCTCACGAAGAGGACCCAACCGTAGCGTCTCATTCCCCCCCCCGCACATCGATGAGCCGTCCGTTCCGGTAGAGCTCTTCCCGAGCCCTGGTATCCCCTTGGAAATAGGAACGTAGGACCAGAGAGCCGTTTCGGTAGCGGTCCTCGACTCGCCCCTCCTCGGTGTAGCGTACGACGAGGGTAATCGCCCCGTTCCGAAGGTGGCGGACGGTGGCCGGCCTGCCCTCTTCGTCGTAGTCGTAATCCAAGACGAGAGAACCGTCCGGGGTTTCCCGCTCTTCTAGGATAAGCCGGTCCTGCGCTCCGTATGTGTACCGGGTCGTCACCGCCGGACGGCCGTCCCGCCGGAGCTCTTCCCGAACGAGGAGCCCCCCGTCGTAGCGCCGGATACGCTCTTCTCCGGCCTCGAGATCCTCCCGACGCGCCTCCACAAGGGCTCCGGTCTCGGAGTAGGAAAGGCGCTCCCGGAGGGTCATCGTCTCTCCGTTCCACGCGACCCGTTCGGCCAACCTCCCCTCTGGACCGAAGCGCCAGACCCAGCGTTCTTCGCCGTGCTGGAACCACTCCTCGAAGGGAAGGCCCGTGGTCTTGCGGTAGCGGTAGATCCGCACCTTCTCACCGGTTTGGCGCCGGACCTCCCGGGGAGAGCCGTCGGGGTAGCGCAAGAGGCGCTCGGTGTATTCGAGGCTTCCGTCGGGCAGATAGGCCGACAGCTCGTCGACGCCGGGACCGCTGCGACGCTCCTCGAGGAGAACGCCCCGGCTATAGAGGCGCTCAACCCGGAGGTCGCCGTCCTGGGCGCGCTCGAGGGCGTGCTCCAGGGAGGCTGCGGTTTCCGGAGTAACCCGCTCCTCGGTATTCCCGAGGCGGTCGGCTCGATACCACACGGCCCCCGGCGGCCCGCCGGGAGGCGGATCCTGGGAAACCGCCGTCCCGAGGGCCGAGAAGAACAGAGAGGCGATCAACACGAGGTGCCCCGGCGATTTGATCATTCAACTCCTAAGAGGCGGTTCAGATAGCTCTCTTTGTCGAAGGGGACGAGGTCGTCGTATCCCTCGCCGACACCGAGAAAGGCGCAGGGAAGGGAAAGCTTCCGGCCGATCGTTGCCAGAATCCCCCCCCGGGCCGTGGAGTCGTACTTCGCGAGAATAACCGCATCGACGCCGACCGCCCCGTGGAAGGTTTCGGCCTGATGGAGGGCGTTTTGCCCCGTCGTCGCGTCCACGACGAGAAGCCTCCGGTAGCTGATATCGGGAAACTTGCTCGTAATGACCCGGTCGACCTTGCCGAGCTCCTGCACCAGATTCGTCTTGGTGTGCATACGCCCGGCGGTATCGGCGAGAACCAGCCGCTCCCCCTTCGACCGCGCGCTGGATACGGCGTCGAAGATTACCGAGGTTGCGTCGGCGCCGCTTCCCTGTTGCACGGTCCGGATGTCCAGGCGCTCCCCGTGGGTGGCCAACTGCTCGACGGCGGCCGCCCGGAAGGTGTCCGCTGCGGCGAAGACGACACCCGGGTTGTCCTTCTTCCGGTAGTACTGCCCGAGCTTCGCGAGATTTGTCGTCTTTCCCACGCCGTTCACCCCTAGGATAAGGAGGAGGTTCGTCCGGTCCGGATCGAGGTCTATGGCCGTCGAGAAGACGCATTCTCCGAGAAGCTCTCGGATACGTCTGAGGGCGTCGTCGGTGTCCCGGCACCCCCGGACTTCGTCCACCAGATCCATCGCGAGGGCCGGTGCGATGTCCCCCTCTATCAGGAGGTCTTCGAGATCCTCGTAGAACGCCTCGTCACGGCCGGCTCGTCCAAATAGCGCCCGAAGGCGGGCTCCGAATCCCATACGCGGTGCCACACGGTCTCCTTAGGTGATTCTCCCCGGCTCTATCGCTCGTGGAAGGACTGTCCTGCCCGAATATAGCGGCGAAGCTGAAGAGCCATATTCACGAAAAGCCCCGCCGAGAGTGCGGCGGTTCCCCGGGTAGCCCAGAGAAGGGTATTCGCCCGCCCCACGAGCTCGTCGGACGCATCGTCCGTGAGCCCGGGTGGTCTCCCGTCAACATACAGCGAGGCGATGTTACTGTACATTCCGTTCAGCAAGATCGGTAGAGGCAAAGAGACGACAAACCAGCCGAGGCTCCGGTAGAAGCGGTCCCGGCGCATCTGGATCGCCTCTTCCCAGTCGACGATGTCCTCGATAAGCGGTTTCTCTATCACGTTCGGGCTTGTCGGGCTCAAGAGAACCCGTCCCCTTAGATAGTCATCCTTCGAGAGAATAGCCGTCGTCGGCGTGAGCGGCCGGTCGAGGAGGAGGGGCGTACGTCCGGTCCAAATGGAGTCGACGTAGACGTCGGCTCCCGCCGGTTCCGAGACCAGGGCGATTTGCTCCGCCTCCGGCACGGCCAACTCCGGCGCCACCATGACCCGGCCGAAGGGCTCGACCACGACCTCCGTCTCGAAGATCTGGTCTCCGCTCAAGAGCACACGGACCTTCGTGTTCCCCGTCTCGAGGTAGGCGATCTCCGCCCGACCGAAACCCGCGGCCTTCCCCTCGACGAGAATCAGCGCGTCATCGATTCCGGTCACCACCTCCAGGCGGCCCCAGGGGCGTCCGAGAAGCAGGGTCGCCACCTCGTCGACCACCGGGTCGAGGAGGTCGTAGATCTCTTCCACCCTCCCGGCGGTGCCCCCGAGGGAAACGCTCTCCCGGGTGATCGCGTTGTAGCCCTCCACTTCGAGAAAGACGTACCCTTCCCGCTCCTCGAGGGTTCCCCCGATAACGAAGTCCGCGGAGTGTTCCCCCGCAAGAACGGCCAGACGCCGACCCGCCGGGAGGAGGGTCGGTTCGGCCCGACGGAAGCTTATGCTCTTCGGTTCGATCAACTCGACCAAGCGCGGGTTCGCCTGGAGAAGCGCGGCGGCGCGCTCTCGAGCGGTTTCGATCTCTTCTTCGAGCTCCGCGTGGCGAGCCCTCCGATCGTCCCGGGTGTCTTCTGAAAAGACGACGGCGTCCCGCTCGGCGAGAAGTGCGTCGAGCTCGACCCCGAGGTCGGCGACCGCGTCTTCGAAGAGCCGTTGCCGGAGAGCGTCCTCCTCTTCTCGGGGAAGGGAATGCTCCTCCAAGACTTCGACCCGCTGGAGAATGACCCGGGGAATGCTGGAGCGAAGGTACTGATACTCCCGGGGAAGGGCCTCGCCCCGGAGCTCTGCAAAGGCAACGAGAACCTCCTCCGCTTGGTCCTCCGGGAGCAGACCGGCCCAGGGCGGCTCCTTGTCGCCCCGGGAAAACGCTGCCGTCGGGAGAAGCAGGAGGAGCAGAAGAATGATTCCGCGGCCTCGGTTACGACGCATAGAAGAGTACCCGCCGGATCGACTCGACGACCCGTTGGGGCCGGAACGGTTTGACGATAAAGTCCCGGGCACCGAGCTGGATGGCCCGGAAGATCAGCGATTGTTCCCCGAGGGCGCTGCACATGATGACCCGGGCACCGGGGTCGATCCGGATCAACTGCTTCAGGGCGGCGATCCCGTCGAGCTTCGGCATGACGATGTCCAGAAGGACGACGTCGGGCTTGTGCTCCATGTAGCAAACGACACCTTGGTTCCCGTCGACCGCCTCCCCGGCCACGACGAACCCCGCTGCTTCGATGACCTCGCGTAACGCCTGACGCATCATCGGCAGATCGTCGACGACCAGCACCCGCGGCGGCATTAGACAGGCACCACCTGGCTCCGAAGGTAGCCTTCGATAAACTCGTCCAAGGCACCGTCCATCACCGCGGAAATGTTGCCCGTCTCGATCTTGGTGCGGTGGTCCTTGACCATGGTATACGGTTGAAAGACGTAGGAGCGGATCTGGTTGCCCCAGGAAATGTCCTTCTTCTCCTGGGCGCTCTGGGCCTGCTCCGCCTCCTGCTGCCGGCGGTAGTACTCGTAGAGCCGAGAGCGCATCACCTTCATCGCCGTCGCCCGGTTTTTGTGTTGGCTCCGCTCGTTCTGACACTGAACCACGATACCCGTTTCGAAGTGGGTAACCCGAACCGCCGAGTCGGTCTTGTTTACGTGCTGCCCCCCGGCGCCGCTCGCCCGGTAGGTATCCACCCGGATGTCTTCCGGACGGATCTCCACCTCGATATCGTCCTCGATGACCGGAGAGACGTACACCGAGGCAAAGGAAGTGTGCCGTCGGCCGCCGGAGTCGAAGGGCGAGATCCGAACCAAGCGGTGTATCCCGGTCTCCGCCTTCAGATAGCCGTAGGCGAGGGTCCCGGATACCTGCAGGGTCACCGACTTTATGCCCCCCTCGGCTTCCTGAAGATCGAGAATCTCCGCGGAGAACTCGCGCTGCTCGATCCACCGGCTGTACATCCGCAGGAGCATGCTGACCCAGTCGCAGGCTTCGGTTCCCCCGGCCCCGCTGTGGATGGTCAAGAAGGCGTCACGGTCGTCGAGCTCGTCGGAGAGTAACTCCAGCACCCGAAGCCCGTTGTAGCGCTCTTGCACCCGGGCGATTCCCTGCCGGATCTCGGCTTCGACCGAGCGATCCTCCTCCGCCTCCGCCAGCTCGAGGAGCGTCTGGAGGTCCTCTACCTGCTGCTTGAGCCCCCTCCAGGGCTCGATACGCTCCTGGAGCCGTTTGAGCTTAGTCAGCGTGGCCTCGGCGTATTCTCGGTTATTCCAAAAGTCCGGGTCGCCGGACTTCGCTTCTAGCTCTTGAATCTCCGATTCGATTCCGGAGTCTTCAAAGATGCCTCCAGGATTCGAAGATGTGCCCGGAGAGCTCCTCAAGAGGATGCGTTAGTTCCTGTAGCATAGTTCAAATAGTATAGACCGTTGCCCAACCGTCCGACTATAGTGAATGTGGTGAAGCGGTTCTTTTCGATTCTGACACTCCTTGTCTCATTCGCGGTTATCGGGCTGCCGGCCCAGGACACCGAGGGTTCCGGGAGAGGGGTATTCGCCCCGTTTGTTTCGCGCATCGACGTGATTCCCCAGGGGGAGGATGTCGCCCTTACCTGGCGCGACTCCCCGGACCTCCGTGGAGGATACCAGGTGCTCCGGTCCACCGAGCCGATAGCCTCGGATAACTACACCCGGGCGCGGGTCGCGGGACGGGTTCCTCCGGGAGAGGAGAGTTTTCTCGACCGCCCCGGGGTCGCCGGTCGGTACTACTACGCCGTCGCCGGAGAAATGGAAACAGGCGCCATCTACCCGATCTTTATTCCGTTTCGCAATGCCACCGCCCGACCGGTAACCGTCGAGCCTGCTCCGCCACCGGAACAACGGGCGGCGTCTATTACCGATATCTCGGCGCAACCGGAAGAAGACGCGGTAAACATATCTTTCTCCGCCTCGAAAGAGGGCCGCAATCTGATTGTGTACCGGTCGACCAAGGCCATCGACTCGCTCGAAGTCGTCGCCGAAGCCACCCGCCTCGCGACCCTCCCGAGCAGCGAGGGCGGCTTCGTCGACTATCCGGTGCCGGGAGTCGACTACTACTACGGCGTCTTCGACAGCGAGCTCGTAGCCCTCGGCCTTCTCGACTTCGAGCCGCGGAATAACGTGACCGAAGTACCCGTTGGTCTCCCCCTGGCAATCGCCCGGCAAACTACCCCGGAGGTCCTCAGCCGGACGATGCGTCGTCGCCCCCTTCCCCTCCTCTCGGTAAACCGGGAGATCGAAACCGGCCGCCTCATCGGCTCCCGGAGGCAGCCGCCGCTTCCGGAGCCCCGGGAGCTTTCCGCCGAGACGGTGGCCGCCATCGGCCCTCTTCGGGGAAACGGCGAGGGCCGGTCCCCGGAGGAACCGCGACTGGTCATTCTTCCGGAGGAGCGGATAAGCGCGGACAAGGGTCCGGACTTTACCCTGGCAACCATCGTAAACGGGACCCTCGGCCGAGGAAACTGGGCCGAAGGACAAGAGCTCCTCGAGAACTTCCGCACCCTTCCCCTCGACGAGGACATTACCGCCCGGGTCCACTTCTACCTGGGGCAGAGCCACTTCTTCCAGGGAGACTACCGCACCGCGTTTCTGGAGTTTCTCTTGGCCCGGGACCACTACTTCTCCGCCACCGACCCTTGGCTCGACACCATCCTCGAACGCCTCGATCAGTAGCCCGGTGACGAGTCACGTCTTTCGTCACGGGGACGCCCGATATCTGACGGCCGTAGCGGACGGGAGCGTCCATCTCGTCGTAACCTCTCCCCCCTATCCGATGATCGCCATGTGGGACGATGCGTTTAGCGCCATGGATCCGGCGACTGCCGCAGCCCTGTCGTCGGGTCGGGGGGAAGAGGCTTTCGGCGGGATGCATCGGCAACTCGACAAAGCCTGGGAGGAGTGTCGCCGGGTCTTGGTTCCCGGCGGTTTTCTCTGCATTAATATTGGCGACGCTACCCGCACCGTCGACGGAACCTTTAGACTCTACCCCAACCACGCCCGGACTATTCAATCGGTGGAGGGGCTCGGACTCACCAACCTGCCCTCGGTGGTCTGGCGAAAGGCGACCAACGCCCCGACCAAATTCATGGGCTCCGGGATGCTCCCCGCCGGGGCCTACGTTACCTTGGAGCACGAGCACATCCTCATCTTCCGAAAGGGGGCAAAGCGGCC
>CAYPUT010000145.1:0-8572 GCA_964413945.1 uncultured Spirochaetaceae bacterium | reverse complement strand
TATCTCGGCCAGCTCTTCGGGGTGTTTCTCCTCGCCGAGATGGACGATGTGTTCTATATCTTGGACCAGCACGCCGCCCACGAACGGCTCCTCTACGATAAGATCGCCCAAGACTCCCCGGTTCAACGACTCCTGCATCCCATCCCCCTCGAGGTCGAAGAAGAGGTATCCCATCACTTGGAAACCCAGGCGGAGAAGCTGCGGGAGGTCGGGGTGGAATTGCAGAAGAACCCCGAGGACGGCGCCTGGGAGATTGCCGCCGTTCCGGCAAGCGCCTCCGGGAGTCCCCGGGCCCTGGTGGATACGCTTACGACCCTCGATTTCGACGAGGGAAACCTAAAGCAGGAGTTCTTTGCGATTCTCGCCTGCAAGGCGGCGATCAAAGAAGGAGACCGGGTCGACCCGGCGACGGCCCTCTCGATCATCGAGGAGACCTTCGCCCTGGACAACGCCCGGTGTCCCCACGGGCGGCCCGTCTGGCACGCAGTAAGCCGGGAAGAGCTCTATCGCCTGGTGGGACGAATAGTGTAAGGGAAAGCTCAAAAAGTGCTTCGCTGACCGAGCCGCCTTTCAGGGTGGTACTGTGCCCTGAGTCAGAGGCGCACTTTTTGAGCTTTCCCTTCTGGGTGTTCCCGGGAGGGCCGACTCCCCCAAAAAGTGCTTCGCTGACCGAGCCTCAGTCGATCAACCCCGTCTCCGCGAGGTAGCGCTCGGCCTCCAGGGCGGCCATGCAGCCGGTTCCGGCGGCGGTAACCGCTTGGCGGTAGACCTTGTCCTGGACATCTCCGCAGGCAAAGACCCCTTCGACGCTGGTTCGGGTCGTTCGACCCTCGGTTAGGACGTAGCCGACGTCGTCGGTCTCGAGCCGGCCTTCGAGGAACTGCGTGTTCGGTAGGTGGCCGATGGCGTAGAAGAGCCCCTTCGCTTCGAATACCTGCTCCTCTCCGGTCACCTTGTTCCGCGCCTTGACGCCGGTCAAAAGCTTGCCGTCGCCGACCGCCTCGACAGGGAGCGTGTTCCAGAGAATCTCGATCTTCTCATTGTTCGTAGCCCGATGCTGCATCGTTTTAGATGCCCGCATCTCGTCCCGGCGAACCAGCATGTAGACCTTGCTTGCAAACTTGGTCAGGAAGGTCGCCTCTTCGCAGGCGCTGTCTCCCCCGCCGATAACCACCAGGGGCTGGTTCCGGAAGATGGGAAGGGCGCCGTCGCAGACCGCGCAGGCGGAGATACCCCGCTGCCAATACTGCTCCTCCCCGGGAAGGTGGAGTCGCTTGGCCGTCGCCCCGGTTGCCAGAATTACGGTGTGAGCGAAGAAGCTCTCGTCGCTTTCGGTGACGACTTCGAAGGGCCGTTCGGCAAAGTTGACCCGGGCGATCGTCTCGGTCTTTATCCGGGTGCCGTAGCGCTCGGACTGCTCCCGCATCTTGGTCATCAGCTCGGGGCCTAAGATGCCTTCGGGAAAACCGGGGTAGTTCTCTACGTCGGTCGTCGTGGTCAGCTGGCCCCCGGCGGCGACCCCACCGGCCATAAAGCCTTCGAACATCAGGGGCTTCAACTCGGCCCGGGCGGCGTACACCGCGGCGGTGTGTCCCGCAGGCCCCGAACCGATAACAATTACCTTCTCCGTTGCGTTATCTGCCATGTCCTTCCTTTCTTCTCTAGAGACCGGCCAAGAGCGCATCGACCTGTGGCCTCTCTGCGTAGTTGGGGTTTCGTTCGAGGAGCTGCCGGAGAATCGCCTCGGCCTCCGGTTTTCGGTCCTGGGCGATGAGCACCTCCCCGAGCTTATGGTACGCACCCCAGTAACGGGCGTCTATCTTTACGACTTCCAAGAGGGCGCTTTCCGCCGCGTCGTACTGCTCCGCCTCGATGTAGGCGAGGGCGAGGTTGTACCGCATCAGCGCGCTGTTCGGCCGGGAGTCGACGGCCCGACGAAAGTGGGTAATCGCCTGGGAGTAGAGCTCTTTCGCGAGGTAGACGTTCCCGAGGTTGTTGTTAACCTCCGGAGAACCCGGTTCTATCTGCGCCGCCGCAAGGAGAAAGTCGAGAGCCTCGTCGTAGAGTTCCTCGTCCTGGAGGACGACGCTCAACTCTACGTAGGCGAGGACGTACCGGGAGTCCTTCTGGATCGCGGTAGAAAACGCTTCGATGGCGTCGTTCGTTCTATCGAGGGCGTGATACGTCTGGCCGAGGGTAAAGTAGTTCTTCGGGTCGTTCGGCGCCTGACTTACCGCCCGTTGAGCGAAGGGAAGTCCCTCGGAGGGCTTGTCGAGGTCCAGCTTTACCTGAGCCATGTTGAAATTGTTCAGGGCCACACTGTTGTTCAGGCTTACCGCCCGGGCGAAGTGGGTTTCCGCCGCCGAAAGGTTGCCGGAACGGTAGTGGGCCGTCGCCAGGCGCGAGTGGTAGGTGTCGTTATTCGGATCGAACTCGACGGCCTTCTCGAAGCTGGAGACGGAGCCTGTGAGATCGTTCTGGGACATCAAGATATTGCCGATCCGGTAGTACGCCCGGGCGTCATCGGGCTTCACTTGGGCGGCGAAGCGGAACGCTTCGAGGGCCCGGGTATTGCTCCCGAGCTGCAGGTTGGTAATCCCGAGGTTGTGGTACGCGTTCTCGAAGTAGGGATCGATCCGGACACAGGCTTCGTAGGAGCCCCGGGCGTCCTGAAACTGCCCCGCCCGAAACTGAGCGTTCCCGAGAGCAAAGAGAACCGCGGCGTTATCCGGGTTCAGACGAGCCGCCGCCTTAAACTGGTCTATGGCGTCGTCGTAGAGCTCCGTCTCGCTGTAGATCCGCCCGAGGGTGTAATGCGGCTCCCAGAGACTCGGGTCCCGGGAGAGCGCCTGGTTGGCGAGCTGAATAGCCTGCCGTCGCGCTTGGGCCGAGTCCGGGCTCTCTTCGTAGTACGACTGAGCCTGCCGGGCCAGGGCGACCGCGTGGTAACGGTTGGTCGCCGCGGAGTCCTGGAGGGTAATATCGAGGACCTCGTCGAAGGTGCTCCGGGCGTCGTTGTGCCGTTCGCCGTCGAGGGCGTTCTGCCCCGCCTGGATCAGGGACTGTATCTGCTGCTCCTTCGCACGCTCCTCCGCCGAGAGCCGGGCGAGACGCTCCTCCTCGGCCCGGCGGCGCTCTTCCTCTTCCCGCTCCCGGCGTTCGGTCTCCGCCTGCCGCTGGGCTTCGAGCTCCCGGGTGATGGCGAGCTCGGCTTCCCGGCGCCGGGCCTCCGCCTCGGCCGCCCGGGCCGCCGAACCGTCGCCCCCGGAGTCCCGGAGCTCTTCCTGACGCCGCGCCTCGGCCTCGGCATCGGCGATGCGCTTCGCCTCGAGGATCTCGTCCTTGAGAGCCCAAGCCTCGTCGTCCGAGGCGTTGGAAATAAGAAGGTCGTCGACCAAGTCGAGGGCCCGTTGGTACTCCCCGTTTTCGTAGTAATCCCGGGCGAGGGAGAGCTTGTTCAGCCGGAGCTGCTCCGCTTCAGTCAGCCCTTCGGTGTCTCCCCCGCGGGGCAGAAAAAGAAGGAGGGCGCCGCCGATAAGAAGAAGGGCCAAGACGACCCCTCCGATAACTATGAGTCTTCTATCCATCATGGTGCTCAATCAATCCGCTATGTCTATGGTGTCTTCCGACTGTCGAATATCTTCCGAGCCGCCGGAGAGGCTCTGCGTCTCCCGGCCGGCGGAATCCAACGAGTTCAAGACCGAGTTCAAAAGCGCCTGGCGCCGCGCCTCCTCCTCCCGTCTTTGGCGCTCCTCCTCGGCAACCCGGGCCTTCTCGGCCTCTAGGGTGCCCTGAAGAAGAGATATCATCCTTCTGATTTCCGGTTCCTGGGGTGCGTCCGGTTCGAGGTTCAGGTAGACGGTGTAGTCGGAAATGGCGTCCTCGTAGCTCTCGGTCCGGACTCGCAGATTCGCCCGATTGAGATAGGCGTCTTCAAGACGACCGTTCACCCTCAGGGCTTCGGTGTAGGCCTTCTCGGCTTCTTCCAGGCGCCCAAGGCGGAAGAGGTTGTTTCCGAGGTTCAGGTTGATGTCGGCGGTATACCCTCCGCCGAGGGAGGCCCCCCGGTCGAGGGTGCTGACCGCCTGGTTATAGAGCTCGAGCTGCTCGTAGACCACCCCGAGATAGAGATGAAGCTTCTGGTTGTTCGGCTGCTCCTGGAGGGCCACTTCCAAGACCGAGGCGGCCTCCCGGGGCTTGTTTTGCATATAGAGGGCCTCTCCTCGGGCAAGGAGGGACTCTTGAGCCCCGGCCAAGACGGGCAAAAGCATTAGCAACATTAAGACAGACAAAAAACGGCGGCAACACGTCACGCCGGAACCTCCCTTTGACACACTACACCAAAAAGGATACTCTTTTCCAGTATTGCGAATATCTCAAGTGTGGAAGCGCCCATGGACTTGATCGTTCTCATAATAATCCTCGGCGGTGTCGTCGGTTTTGTTACGTTTATCGTCCTCCGCTCCATCTTATCACCAAAACGCGTCGAAAGCCTGTCGATGCTCATCAAGCAGAACAAGATTCCTCTCGCGATCAAGACGGCGAAGCGCATAATCGAGCGAGAACCCCGGAACCCGGACGCCCATTTTCTTCTCGCTCAGGCCTATTTGGCTGAAGACAAGCCGGAGCTTGCGTTGATGGAGCTCAAGACGGTGAATCAGATCGGCCAGTTCGGAAACTACGCCCGGGAGATTCCTTTCAGGCAGAAGATAGCGGAACTCTACGCCAAATTCAATCAACCGGAGGAGGCACTTAAGGAGTACCTCATCCTCGTAAAGCGACAGCCGGAAAACGCGGAACACTATTTCCGGATCGGGAGACTCTTCGAAGACCGGAACAAGAGCGACAAGGCCGCAGGTTACTACAAGAAGGCGATAGAGGTCGACGAAGGGCACGCGGAGGCCAATTTTCGCCTCGGCCATCTGCTCTTCCGGGCGAAGCGGTTTCCCGACGCAAAGGTCCTCCTCGAGCGGGCCGCCCGAAAAGGGGACGGCGCCGAGGCGAGCTACTACCTCGGGCGAATCTACCGAGAGCAGAAGGAATACCAGACCGCCATCAACGTTCTGGAGAAGGCGGCCCGGTCCCCGGAGCTCAAGGTCAAAGCGCTCATCGAGCGTGGCGTCTGTTTTCTGAATATCGGGGATAACGAACGGGCCACCGGGGAGCTCGAGCGAGCGATTAACCTCTCGGAAGGGGAATCCAACGAGGTCCTCTACGGCCGGTATTTTCTCGGGGCCGCCTTCGAGCAGTCCCGGAGGATGGACGACGCGATCCAACAGTGGGAGCGCATCTACGCCGTCAAACCGGACTTTAGGGATGTAGCCGAAAAACTGAGCCAGTATCAGGAGCTTCGGTCCGACGACCGGGTAAAGGACTACATGACCGTCGGGACCGAAGAGTTCACGGCGGTTTGCCAGGGCGTCTGCGCGGCGATGGGACTCACGGTCCGCGACGTCAAGGCCTCGGGGGATATCTGTGAGATCGTGGCCGTCGAGCACCAGTCGAAATGGCGGAACGCGCGGAAGCTCCCTCGGATGATCCGTTTCTTCCGCGTGACGGACGTTATCGACGAGGCGACAATCCGGAACCTCCACGAGGAAATGAAGAAGCAGAACATCACCCGGGGCCTGGTCGTTACCAGCTCGTCGTTCTCGCGGTTGGCGCAGGATTTCGCCGAGACCCGGCCCATCGACCTGGTCGACGGGAGTAAGCTTGCCGAGTTGCTCAAGAAAACTCATCTTTAGAAGACCGGGCGCCTTGTGGAAATTCTCTGTGTCGCCGATCAGATAGACCCCCTCGTCTACTCCGAAAGCGTCAAGGAGCGCTTCTGCGACGTGGAGATGGTCCTATCCGCGGGAGATCTCCCGATGAGCTTCCTGGGGTTCCTCGCGAGCAGCCTGAACAAGCCGGTTGCCTTTGTCTTTGGAAACCACAACCTGAAGGAGCTCGGCCGCTTCGAGGGACAGGGAAGTACTGCAGAACAGTTGAAGATTGCCTACGGCATCCCTCCGCAATCCTACGGCTCGACCTACATCGACGGAAAGATTCGCCGCATAAAGGGCCTCTTGATCGGGGGGCTCGGCGGTAGCCTTCGGTACAACGACGGTGAGCACCAGTTTACCGAAGGGCAGATGCGGCGACGGATTCTTCGTCTTCTCCCAGGGCTTCTTTTCAACCGGATCTTTTTCGGGAGGTACCTCGACGTATTCGTCACCCACGCGCCACCGCGCTATATTCAGGACGGTGATGATCTGCCGCACCACGGCTTCAACTGTTTCCGCTGGTTCTTGCGCGTTTTCAAGCCGCGGTTCCATCTCCACGGCCACATTCATCTCTACGACTTGAACGCGCCGCGAACCACGAACTACGAACGGACGAAGGTAATAAACGTTTTCGGCTACTATGTGCTCGACACAGAGGACGACAGGTGATTGACCGATGGGTGATATATTCGACGTAACCGCCGGAGAAGACTTTAGCCGGGCACGGACTCGTGAGACCTTCTCCCGGGTCGTGAACGCTCTACGGCCCCAAAACCGGGAGCTCCTCTCCCTCAGCGAGGTTCGAAGCTACCTCCGACCCCGGAAGGAAACCTACAAAGGGGTGCATCCGGTCTCCGTGGACCGGATCGTCGGGAGCGAGGGGCGCTACCGGGACTTCAACAAGGGGTTTCTTCCGAAGCGGGAGGCCCTTCGAGGGCGGTGGACGAGCATCGACAAGGCGCACCTCCGGGACGTGATTCTTCCGCCGATTCGGCTCTACGAAATCGGCGGCGTCTACTTCGTCCGGGACGGAAACCACCGGGTCTCGGTAGCCCGCGCCCAGGGTGTCCAGACAATCGACGCCGAAATATCCGTTCTCGATTCGGAAATTGCGATCGACCCGAAGATGACCAGCGGCGAGCTCAAGCGGCGGGTTATCGACTACGAGAAAGAGAAGTTCTACGCCGACACCGACTTTGCCGAATGGACCGACGGGTACGACCTAAACTTTACCGAAACCGGCCGCTACGACGAGGTCTTGAAGCACATCCACGGGCACAAGTACTTTCTCGACCAGAAGCGGGAAGCAGAGCTCCCGTTGGAAGAGGCGGCCAGGTCCTGGTTTGATCATGTCTTCAAACCGATCGTCGACACCATCCGGCGGGAAGGGATAATCTCCCGGTTTCCGGGGCGAACCGTCGACGACCTCTACGTCTGGATCGTAGGGCACTGGCATTTTCTGAAGGAACGGACCGGAGAGGAGTACCCTGCGGAACAGGCGGCCCTGGATTTTTCGAATCGTTTCGGCGCGAGCCGCTGGCGACGCTTCCTCAAACGAATCGGTATCCGCCGCCTACCGAAAGAAGGGGCCGACGACCCTGGGCAGACGCCCGTCTAACGGCTCGTTCGGGTCTTTCGAAGGGCCCTCTCCCCGGCCGTCGGCGTAGACAAAGAAACGGGCGTCCAAGGGAACCTCACCGCCGTCGAAGACGATCTCCCAGGAATGGAGCCCCCGGTGTATGCGTTTCTGCGCCACCGTCCGCCCTTGAGTGTCCACCGCCTGAAGGACAACCGACTCCGGGTAGACCAACTCCACCGCTGCGTCGTCGAAGATGAGCTCCGGCTCGCCGACCGCCTCCATCGGCGCGTCGATCAAGAGAAACTCTTCCTCCGAGTTTCCCCCGGCGTCGTATATCAGAAGCCGGTACTCTCCCCGGGGAAAGGCACCGAGAAGCGGCATGGTAAGCCCTGCCGATCCCATCCAGGTGTCCCCCCGGACAACCACCCAGGAGCTTCGATCGATCCGCCAGAAGAGGCCGGATTCGTCGTTGAGCAGAACAACCTCATCCAGGTCGTCGAAGCCGTCGAGATCCTCCGCCTGAACGAAGAGCGACAACTGCTCGTACTCCTGCCCTGCGGCCCGGTCGGTTACCAGGCGGACCTCCCCTTCGACCCGGAGGATCTCCGGCGGCCGGGGGGTACAGGCGGAGAGAGCGAGGAGAGACGCAGAGACAAGGGCTCCGAGGTGTCGGCCCCTCACGTCCGGCCCCGGTGGCGCCACTTCGCGGTCCCGGCGGCCGTCGAGTAGACGAATCCCTCGTCCGCCATCCGCCGGAGCACGTCCTTTGCGAGCGTCTTGGAGCAGCCGAGGTAGCCGGAAACGTCGTCCGCCTCCAGGGTGCCCCGGAAGCGCTTTCGCAAAGAGGCCACGGCCGACGAGAATCCGGATACAGACCAGGCGATGCGCCCGGCGACGACCACCGCGAGGTGCATCGCCTCCAGACGCAAGGCGGCGTCCCGGAAGCCCTTCGGTCGGTCGCCGAGGGTGATGCCCGAGGCGCCGGCGGCGTCGAGCTCCCGGAGAACTCCCCGGCTGATCGGAGAGAGGGTCTTCTTCGGCGGATTCTCTATCAGCCGGTCTCCGAGGTCCTTCAGGTGGCCCCCGGCGATAAGGGAATCGACGAAGGGCCCCCGGATGGGATTCTGCAGCGGCCCGAGCGCCTTGTGGACCGCGCTCTTCGGGACGCCCCCCTCTTTCCGGGCGGCCTTCTTCGCCTGTCCCGCAAGCCGCTCGTAGGCCGCCGGCGGGA
>CAYPUT010000144.1:0-8649 GCA_964413945.1 uncultured Spirochaetaceae bacterium | reverse complement strand
TGTGAGGGGTGTGGAAATCACTGGACATGGTAGAGTATTCTTTGGTGGAGCAGCTGTATGCCGACGGTTCTGAAATCAGGTAGATATCGATTGTTTTTCTACTCGAGCGACCGTAGCGAACCGGCGCATATACACGTTGAGCATGCTGGGCATAAGGCGAAGGTATGGTTGAGCCCCGTGCGGTTGGAGTCAAGTCATGGGTTCACGCGAACCGAACTGGCTGGTGTGGTGGGGATCGTCATCGAACATCGGGGGCAGTTGCTAAGGAGTTGGAATGACTTTTTCTCAGACGAAGAATAGCGCCGCCCGAGCAGTCGCGGTATCTGTCTCAAAGGACACTCTCTCGGTGGATCTGGAAGACGGACGCACCGTTGCGGTGCCTTTGAGTTGGTACCCCCGACTGCTCCACGGCAGCGAGGCAGAACGATCGTATTGGGAACTCATCGGTGACGGAGAGGGAATCACCTGGCCTGATTTGGACGAAGACATCAGTATAGACGGTCTGCTGGCCGGCAACCCATCCGGAGAATCTGATCGGTCGCTACATAAGTGGCTTAAGTCCAGAGGCAGTTGAGTCCCGGAATCCGGCCAATCTGGCGCCTGGGGCCAATCTCTCCTATACTACCCCCATGCGAATTCTTCGAGAGCAGGCGGTTGGCCTTCTGGTGGACGTCCAGGAGCGGTTATTTCCCCATATGCACGAGAAGGAACAACTTCTCGAACGGATAAGGATTCTCTTCGCCGGGCTCGACGCCCTGGGGGTACCCCATCTGGCGACCGAGCAGTACAAGCGGGGCCTCGGAGAGACCATCCCGGAACTGGCCGGCTACGCGGCCGCGGCGATCGGTGGGGCCGATCAGGGGCACGGCGCCATCGAAAAGCTGGCCTTTAGCTGTTGCGACGACGAGGGGGTTGCCGCGGCACTCGAGAAGACCGGCCGGAAGGCGGTGATTATCGCGGGGATCGAGTCCCACGTCTGCGTCTCCCAGACGAGTCTCGATCTGCTGGCGGCAGGCTACCACCCGGTGGTTATCGCCGACGCCGTATCCTCCCGGAAGCTCAGCGACAAAGAGACCGCCCTCGCCCGCCTCCGGCAGGCCGGGGCCACCGTTACCAGCGTAGAGGCGATTCTCTTCGAGCTTTGCCGGGTAAGCCGTACCGACGAGTTCAAGGCAATAAGCGCACTGGTTAAGTAGCGCAGAAGTAAAACGTAGGAGTTGGATATGAAAAAGAACGTTGGCTTTGTCTCCTTCCGCTTCGCCGGAACCGACGGTGTCTCTTTGGAAACGCAGAAGTGGGCCGATGTCTTGGAGGCTAACAACTGCGTCTGCTTCTACCTCGCCGGAGAGCTCGAGACGCCTCCGGAGCGCTCAATGCTCGCCGAGGAGCTTCACTTCCAGCATCCCGAGATCCGGGCCATCTACGAACAGGCCTTCTCCAACTCCGAGCGCCCCCGGGAGCTGACCCGGCGACTCCACCACTACCGGAACCTGATCAAGGACCGAATCTACGAGTTCATCGACACGTTCAACATCGAGCTGTTGATCCCGCAGAACGCGGTGACCATCCCTTTAAACCTGCCCCTGGGGATGGCTCTGACGGAGGTGATAGCCGAGACCAAGATCCCGACGATCGCCCATCACCACGACTTTTTCTGGGAACGAAAACGCTTCCTGCGGAACTGCGTCTGGGACGTCATCAACGCCTGCTACCCGCCCCACCTCCCGTCGATGAGCCACGTCTGCATCAACACCTCGGGGCAAAACCAGCTGGCCCTGCGGACCGGTATCTCGTCCACCCTTATCCCGAACGTAATGCACTTCGAGGTGCCACCGCCGGGAAAGGACGACTACAACGCCGACGTCCGGGAGGCTCTCGGTATTGCCGAGGACGAGCTGATGATCCTTCAACCGACCCGGGTCGTACAACGGAAGGGCATCGAGCACGCCATCGAATTGGTCGCGCGGCTTAATCGGAAATCGGTATTCGTCATCTCCCACGCCTCGGGGGACGAAGGGTACGAGTACCAGCAGCGAGTAAAAGAGTTTGCCGACCTGATGAAGATCCGGGCACTCTTCGAGAGCGACATTATCGGAGAGAAGCGGGGCACGACCCCGGACGGCCGGAAGATCTACAGCCTGGAGGACGTCTATCCCTACGCCGATTTCGTGACCTACCCCTCCCTGATCGAAGGATTCGGAAACGCCTTCCTCGAGGCCATCTATTTTCGAAAACCGATTCTGGTGAACAACTACTCGATCTACTCCCATGACATAAAGCCCCTCGGCTTCGACGTCATCGAGATGGACAACTTTATAAGCGCCGACACCGTCCGCCGGACCCAGGAGCTGCTCGACAATCCCGACCGCATTCAATCTATGGTCGACACCAATTACGCCTTAGGATGCCGCTATTTCTCCTACCACATTCTGCAGAACAAGCTCTGGTACCTGGTTCAGTCCTTCTGGGGTGTAACCGACCACGAAGGCTGCCCGGATATGCCCGCGGCCGACGAACCCGGTGTCCGGAATGTCGCCCCCGGCGGCGGGGTGAACTTGAACCCGAAACGGTAATCCTGGCCGCGGCCCACGCCGCCCGGTGCGAGATACTCTGGAGCGAGGGCTTCCAGCACGACAAGCTCTACGGCGCCGTCCGGGTGCGAAACCCCTTCCTGGCTTAGATCCGGCTGTTCATCAGGTAGTAGGGCTCCCGGGGGGCCTTCTCGAGCTCGTCGAACCAGGGCTCGTACCACCGGCGGATCTGCTCCTTCAGGCCTCCGAGCAAGTCGGCCCGCTCTGCAAAGCGCTTGCCGTAGTCCCGGGGGATCGACTCCCGGAGCCTCGCAGCCACCTCTTCCCGGTCGAGGTTCACGTGCTTGCCGTCCCGGACGAGCACCTCGCCGGCGACGGCGACAAAGCGTACGTCCTGTTTCCGGGCACGGTAGACCAAGAGGTCGAAGGGGTCGTGGCCTTCGTAGGTGTAGGGCCCAACCATGCGCCGGGTGTCGAGAAGGACGATATCCCCCCGGTAGCCGGGCTTGAGGGCACCCAGCTCCTTCTCTTTGCCGAGGGCCCGGGCGGCGTCGGCGGTAACCATTCGAAAAAAGTCCCGGCTGTGAAGGTGCTCCGAGGCCAGGCGGTGCGACGGGACCCGGTGGAGGCGGGCGGCGACCGAGAGCTCTTCGAAGAGGTCCTTTTCGTCGCCGAGCTCCTTCTCGTCGAGGGCGACGGCTACCGGGACTCCCGCCCGGATTAGGTGATGCACCGGGGCGATGCCGTTCCGCACCCGGAGGTTGGTGCTCGCGTGGTGGGTCACGGCGACGCCGGTCCGGGCGAGAGCCTCGATGTCCTTATCGTCCACCCAGACGCAGTGCCCGAGGGAGACGTTCGGCCCGAGAACGCCGACGTCCTCGAGGTGCCGGATCAACGACGTCCCGAAGGTCTTGCGGCCCCAGAGCTGCTGGAGCTGGGTCTGTTGGACGTGGAGAAAAAGGCAGGAGCCCTCTTCGACGGACTTTCGCTTCGCCTCGAGGAGGGTCCCCTCGTCTATCCACTGGGGAGCCATCGGGCCGTGGTGAATCCTAACTTTCTCCCCCTGATACGTCTGCCGAAGCCGTTCGGTTTCTTCGAAATATTCACGCGGTCCGAAGAGACCGCCCCCCTCGGCGGAATGGCGGCAGTACTCCTGCAGATCCGCCGGGAGACCGGAGACGAAGGCTTCATTGTCGCCGTAGACGTAGGGGTTTCGGTTCTTGACGCTCAACGCAAACGCCACCCGGACGCCGCCGGTGCGGTAGGCCTCCATCACGCCGTCGAGCTCCGCCTCCCGGCGGTCGGGGCGCATCAGGGTGTGGTTGTGCATCGTAGCGGTTACCCCGCCCTCGAGGAGCTGAACGTTTGCCCAGAGGGTGTCGAGGAAGGCGTCTATCGGGGGGAAGCCCCGGTGGGTCCAGGTCTCCAAGGTGTCGTCGACGGCGCCTCGCTGAAAATCGGTAAGCCCCTTTCCGTGGCCGTGGGCGTTGATCAGCCCGGGAATAACCAGAAAGTCCTCCCCGCCAATCTCCTCGTCGACCCGGTGCCGCGCCAAGAGCTCCTCCCGGGTACCGACATCGACGATCCGGTCGCCCGCCGTGACAACCGCCCCGTTCTCGATAACGGTCGTGGAATCCGGGAGCAAGGCCCGGCCCCAAAAGCAGGTTTTCCCCATCGATAGCCTCCGAATATGACCTGTGTTGTTGACAAGGATACCGCATACTCTTACAACGTTGAAATCCGCAGTTTGCTTTTCCAGCCGGAGGTCGCACCGGGTTGCTAAACCAAGCCATCGTAAACGGAATCCTGTTCGGAGCCGTTTACGCAACGATAGGAATCGGGTTCTCCCTCGTTTGGGGAGTCATGAACATCATCAACGTTGCTCACGGCTCGTTCATCATGGTCGGGGCGTACCTTTCGTACACGTTTTTCGTCGTGTTCAACATGGACCCCTTTGTTTCCCTCCCGCTGGTCATGCTCTCGCTCTTTTTGATCGCCTACGCGATTCAGAAGTACCTCCTCAACCGAGTGGTCCGGGGAAGCATATTTATTACCCTGACCTTTACCTTCGGTCTCCAGATTCTTATCGCGAATATCTGTCTGCTTATCTGGAGCGCCGACTTCCGGAGCGTCACGCTGCCCTACAGCGGGAATAGCGTCGAGATCGCCGGCCTGGTGTTCCCGGTAGTCAGATTCGGAATTTTTATCTACGCCCTGGTTCTGACCGGCCTCTTCTACCTTTTTATGCGACGGACCAAGATCGGCGTAGCGATAAACGCCACGGCGCTTAACTACGAGGGGGCAAAGACGGTCGGGGTAGACGTACAGAATATCTACGCGATTACCTTCGGCGTAAGCGCCGCCCTCGCCGGGGCCGCGGGTTCCCTGATCGCCCCCATCATGAGCATAAACCCCTTTACCGGGGGGCCGATGGTCGCGAAAGCCTTCGTTATCTCGGTCCTCGGGGGGCTCGGAAACACCCTCGGGGCCCTCGTAGGGGGCATGGTCCTTGGGCTTGTAGAGACGGTGGGTACCGTCATCCTCCCCTCCTCCTTCCAGGAGCTCATCGGTTTTTTGGTGCTGGTGCTGGTTCTGGCCTTCCGACCCCAGGGTCTTCTTGGTAAGAGGTTCTACGAATGAAAAGGTGGATACCTCTCTGGATTGTCGGCGGTCTTCTTGTCTTGAGCGGCCCCTTTGTCCTTTCGGGATTCTGGGTACGGTTGATTACGAACATCTTTATGTTCGCGACCCTGGCGTCCGCCCTAAACATTATCGCCGGGTTCACCGGCTACGCCGCCTTCGGAAACATGGTCTTCTTCGGCCTCGGCGCCTACACCACCGCCGTCCTGATGAACCGGGTCGCCCTACCCTTTCTCGCGGCGTTTGCTGCTTCCGGAGCCGTCGCGGTGATAATGGCGATTCTCTTAGGGATGCTGCTCCTCCGATTAAAGGGGCACTACTTCGCCCTCGGTACCATCGGTGCCGCGGAGTCGATGCGCTACATCATCGACAACATGACCGGCCTGACCGGAGGCGGCCAGGGTATTACCGTTCCCCTCCTTCGCGGAAGCCCTGCTGTGGTAAACTCGATTTTCTACTACGGGATGCTCGGGCTCCTCATCGCCATTACCATCGTGGTCTGGCGCCTGTCGACGAACCGAATGGGGTACGCCTTCAAGGCGATCCGGGCGGACGAAGAAGCAGCGGGCGTCATGGGAGTCGATACCACCCGGTACAAGATAATCGCCTGGAGCATAAGCGCCGTCTTTACCGGGCTCACCGGCTCCCTCTACGCGTACTGGTTTAGCTACATCGATCCGCCGACGGTGTTCAACGTTATGTGGGTCGTGCAGATGTTTGTCATCATTCTCTTCGGAGGGCTGGGGACGGTCTTCGGACCGATTGTCGGGGCCGTCATCCTGGAGACGATCTCGGAACTCGTATGGTCGCGCTTTATCAACCTGCATCTCGGTATTCTCGGGGTCATCATCATTCTGGTCGTGCTCTTTATGCCCGAGGGTTTCCTACGGCTCTTCGGCGGACCCCGGGGACACCGGGTAAACCTGGGGCGTATCCTGGGGAAGAAGCCGAAATCCGAGGGAGGACGGTAGCATGAGCGAAGCCCTACTCCACGGCACCGGCGTCACAAAAACCTTCGGGGCCCTTCGGGCGGTCTGGGAGGTGGACTTTCACGTAAACAAGGGCGAGATCCTCGGTATTATCGGGCCGAACGGAGCCGGTAAGACGACGCTCCTCTCGATGATCAGCGGGACGATTCCAGCCACCCGGGGAGAGATCTTCTTTAAGGGAGAAGAGATATCCGGCCTCAAACCCTTCAAGATCGCCGAACGTGGGATCTCCCGGACCTTCCAGATCGTAAAGCCCTTTCCGGGCATGACCGTCTTGGAGAATGTCTCGATCGGAGCCCTCTTCGGCCGGGAGAAGGAGCACGACGCCAAGATTGCCCGGGAAAAGACCCGGGAGATTCTCTCACGGGTAAACCTCGAGGGACGGGAGGACCTCCCGGTCGAGAGCCTGAACGTCAGCCAGCGGAAACGGTTGGAGCTGGCCCGGGCCCTGGCCATGGAGCCGGAGCTGCTTCTCCTCGACGAGGTGATGGCGGGCCTAAACCAGGCCGAAATATCGGCGATCATGGAGTTGATCCAGGAGCTGAACAAGCAGGGAGTTACCATCCTGGTAATCGAGCACGTAATGAAGGCCATAATGGGCATCTCTCATCGCATCGTTGTCCTCCACCACGGACAGAAAATTGCCGAGGGAGTTCCTGAGGGCATCAGAAACGACAAGAACGTAATCTCGGCCTATTTGGGAGAGCGGTACGCAAAGCGCAATGCTGAGAGTTAGAAGCTTAAACGCCGGCTACGGCGACGTCCAGGTTCTCTGGGACGTCGACATGGAAATAGAGTCTCAGACCATAACCGCATTGATCGGAGCAAACGGTGTCGGAAAGACGACCTTTCTCTCGGCTGTCTCCGGCGCCCTGACGCCCTACAGTGGGACCATCGAGTTCGACGGAAGGGACATCACCCGGACCACCCAACGGCAACGGGCAAAGATGGGCATCATGCTCGTTCCCGAGGGGCGGCAGCTCTACCGGGGTCTCTCCGTTCAGGACAATTTGATGATGGGCGCCTACACCCGGCGGGACCGGCAGGCGATCCGAAAGGACCTTGCCTTCGTCTACGAGGTTCTGCCGGTCCTCAAGGACCGGAGCAAGCAGCTTGCCGGCACCCTCTCCGGCGGCGAGGCGCAGATGTGCGCCATCGGCCGGGGCTTGATGGCGGGTCCACGCCTCTTGCTCCTCGACGAGCTTTCCCTCGGCCTCGCGCCGGTCATCGTCGACCGCCTTACCGAGATTCTCGCTCAGGTCCACCAGGAGAAGGGCATAACCATCCTCTTGGTCGACCAAGACGTCCAGGTGTCTCTGGAAATCGCAAGCAGGGGCTACGTGTTAGTCCACGGCCGGGTCGAGCTTGCCGGCGATTCTCAGAGTCTCTTGGCAAATCCGGAGATTCAGAAAGCGTATCTAGGCATCTAAGCTTTAAGGAGGCATAGCCATGCGCAAAAAGCACACACTACTGTTGGGAGTAGCCATCCTCGCGTTGGTACTCACTGTTCCGGTCTTCGGGGCAGGTCAGGAAGAAGAGGGAGAGGCCGATGCCGTCAGAATCGGCGCTTCGGTAGCCCTTACCGGAGACCTCGCCCGCCTCGGGAACATGGTTCAAAACGGATACGAGCTCTGGGCAAAGGAGGTAAACGCTCAAGGGGGCATTCAAGTCGGCGACAGACGGCTCCCGGTCGAAATGATCTACTACGACGACCAGTCGGATAACCAGACCTCGGCGCAGCTCACCGAAAAGCTGATTACCGAAGACAATGTCGATTTTCTCCTCGGCCCCTTCGGCAGCGGCCCGACGTTTGCGACCACGGCGATTGCGGAGAAGTACAACGTCATCACCATGGCTACCCTGGCAAACGCCGGTAATATCTACGCCCGCGGCTTCCAGAATGTCTATAGCGTCCTCGCTCCTGCAAGCCGGATCTTCGCGAGCTTTATCGACATGCTGGACGCCATGGAGCCCCGGCCCGAGCGGGTCGCCATCATCACCCCGAACGACCTCTTTCCCGCCTCGGTCGCCGCCGGTGCCCGGGACTATGCCGAGACCTTGGGCTTCGAGGTAGTCTACTTCGAAGAGTACACCAAGGGCGTCCGGGACCTCTCCTCTACCATCCTGAAGATCAAGAACTCCGGGGCTCAGGTTCTTATGGGGTCCGGTTATCTCGAAGAGGCCATCCTGACCGTTCGCCAGCTCGAAGAACAGAACGTCGATCTGATGGCTATCGGCTTTACCACGGGACCGGAGCTTCTCGACTTCCGGACGAACCTCGGGGAAGACGCGGACCAAATCTACGGGGTCTCCTGGTGGATGCCGGAGATGAACTACACCGGCCCCCTCTTCGGCTCTGCTGAAGACTACGCTGAACTCTACTATGAGGAGTACGGCGAGGGGCTCAGCTATCAGGCCGCCGCGGCGAGCCAGGGCGCGTTGCTGCTGCAACTTGCCATCGAAGAAGCCGGCACCACGGATACCGACGC
>CAYPUT010000143.1:0-8656 GCA_964413945.1 uncultured Spirochaetaceae bacterium | reverse complement strand
CGGATTCCAGCGTGTCGATGGAGCTTCTCGTACGGTCTCTTCTGATGCTCGGGGCAAGTCGGGAGGAAGTCGGCCGGGTGATAGCGCGCGACCCTACGGTCCCCGCCGCATAGGGGTCGTTGATACTCCCGGGCAGGGCGATGATCCGCAACACAACCGAGCGCCCTGAGAGTCCCCCAATGTTCCCCACGTGGTCCATCGAGCAGATGAGTGCGATCTTAGCAGACCGCATAGGAAACCGCTTGGACAAGAGCCGGTGATACTTGAGTTCCTTCGGGTGTATTCCCGCGTAGAGTAGAAGGGAGTCCAGGAAGCACTTGCCGACTTCAATGCCGTGGCGTGCGTAGAACATTTCCCAGGGCGCGGCCGCCACAGACCGCCGAAGAAGCCTAAGGATTGTAGAGTGCAACTGGGTTTTCCGGCTCGTTCCAGGTCGGCGATTTTGCTCTATCTTGACACCTTGGATCATTTTATCCGATCATCCAGTGAAATCGGCAACCGCAGTGTGAGGGATCAAGTAAACGAAACGAAGGAGCGGACCATGTCTGAAACCAATTTCATGTCGCCTGTGAGCGGTTTTTCCACGCGCTGTGTTCATGCCGGCGAGCACCTGGACGCGCAAGGCGGCATTCATAGTCCGTTGTATAACCATTCTACGTTCGGTTTTCAAAGTACGGCAGCGTTGCTGGATGTGGTCGAGGGCCGTGTGGAGGGCAATCTTTATACGCGGTACGGTTTGAATCCGACCATTCGGGCGGTCGAACGTAAGCTGGCCGATCTCGAGGGCGGCGAACTGGCCTTTGTTTTCAGCTCCGGTATGGCGGCCGAGGCGGCCACCTTTGTGACGCATTGCCGGGCCGGTGATCATATGATCTGTATTGGCGATGTTTATGGCGGCACCTACGAGTTGATGAGTGAGAATCTGCCGAAGCTTGGTATCGAGACGACCTTTTTGTTGGGTAGCGAGATCGCCATTCTGGGAGACCACCTGCGTGATACGACGCGCATTGTCTTCTTCGAGACACCGACGAATCCGAACATGGAAGTGTTCGATATCGACGCCATTGCCGATCGGGCAAAGGCCGCAGGCGCGCTGACCGTGGTGGACAACACATTTGCGTCTCCGGTGAACCAGAACCCGCTGGAACTCGGGGCGGATCTGGTGATTCACAGCACCACCAAATATATGGGCGGGCACAGCGACTTAACCGGCGGGGTCGTCATCGGTCCGGCGGCTCTTGTGCAACCGATCTGGGTGTGGCGCAAGAATCTCGGGCAGATGATGGCACCGGAAGTGGCATTTTTGCTGGCCCGCAGTCTGCGGACGCTGGCGGTCCGCGTGGACGTCCAGAACCGAACCGCGCAATCGGTGGCTGAGTTTCTGCACCAACATCCACGGGTTAAGCGCGTCAACTATCCGGGATTGCCCGACATTGCGGGATACACCATCGCCCGCAAGCAGATGAAAGGCTTTGGCGGGATGGTCAGTTTTGTTTTCGACGGCGATGCCGAGACTACGGCCGCGATGGTTGACCGCCTGCGGATATTCGCAATTGCCGCCAGCCTTGGCGGCGTGGAAAGCTTGGTGACTCAGCCGATCACTACGACGCATCATGGAATGACGCCCGACGAACGCGCCCGTCGCGGAATCGCGGATGGTATGGTCCGGCTCTCCTGTGGCCTAGAGGACGCGGCGGATCTGGTTGCCGACTTAGAACAAGCGATGCGTTGACGGAACTGCAAAAGACACCGGCCTGAACTGAGCGATTCGCCGTAGTCGGGGCCGTGTCGCTCGCTTTCCTCCTGCACTGTGACCCACTGGACGCGCCACGTGGGTCACACTCGTGAAGGATGGACTCGTTAGCGACCGAGAAACGGCGCGCCAACACCCGCAGATTGAGACCGACCGTTGATATCGCTATACTACTCCTCGAATGATTACGCACGCTGACATCGAGAACATGTCCCGTGAAGAAAAGCTCCGCACCATGGAGGCGCTCTGGCAAGAGATCTCGAAAGAGGATCCCGCCCTCGAATCACCTGCATGGCATGGAGAGGTTCTGGAGCAGACTCGATCGCGAGTCACTGCCGGTACTGAGTCCGTCATGGACTGGGAAGAGGCGAAGCGTCGGCTGCGAAGCCCGGACTGATGACCCTGAAGATTCTTGAGTCCGCCGTCGAGGATCTCGAGCGTGGCAGAGATTTCTACTCACGTCACGGGCAGGGAGTCGGCGTGTACTTCCTGGAGTCGCTCTTCTCGGATATCGACTACCGGGTCCTCGACTTACGACAGAACCCTTAAGTCCATTCGCGACTACCTGAAGCCCGGCGGCCAGACCGAGAAGGAATAGCAGGCACACTACATCTGCTCGACGGACCACGTGGGGAACACTCACGCTGATGAGCAACGGAAGAGAGGGCCATCGCGCGCGTCGATGCCGCGGCATAGGCGGATTGGGCAGGGTCCAGGCTATAGCTAAGCAGTTTGCTTACTGAAAGGTCTCACCGAGATAAGGTCGTGATCGCCAACGGATCGCACATCGTCTTGGGACAACGTCACCAGAGCTTCAGTGCGTCCGGATGCTGACACAAATTCGACTTCAAGCCCGTTTGGTTCATAGACCTCAACGACTGCTCCGAGATCGCCAGTCCGTAGTCCGTATTCGTCGTGGTCGTGTTTGAGAACAACACTGTCCAGTGGCCTAAACTTCATCTCTGTCTCCTGGATACACCGTCACAAGTCGCGGCGTCCGATCGCCGTCCAGAATAATCCATATCGTCCTCACCCATGCCGCCTTACCCGACGGTCCGTCAAGCTTACCATCGACCACAAACAGTTGACCATATCCGTTGTGCCTACTTCGCTCAGCATCGCCAATGGTGACGATACGCCGCAAATCCTCGCCGAGGCGACGCCAGTCTGCCTCGGAGTAGCCTAACGCTTCGAAGAAGGACGCCTTGTGCATTCCAATCGGGTGCTTCCGTGACAACAGGTAGTCCCGGGTCTTGGCAGAGCTGATAACCGCATCCGCCGCGTTCGGCAACCGCACGAACTCAGGGTGTCGCGTCCGGAGCGAAATGTCAACGGAATCGTAGCTTTGGTCTCGGTTCAACCCATACCTCGTCCGATTTTCGCCACTGTGACCGGGTTCGAGTCTGACCGACTTCTGCGCCACGTCTTCAATTGGACGCGCCATATGGGTCACACTCGTGAAGGATGGACTCGTTAGCGACCGAAAAACGGCGCGCCAACACCCGCAGATTGAGACCGACCGTTAATGTCGCTATACTACTACTCGAATGATTACGCACGCTGACATCGAGAACATGTCCCGTGAAGAAAAGCTCCGCGCCATGGAAGCGCTCTGGCAAGAGATCTCGAAAGAGGATCCCGCCCCCGAATCAGCTGCGTGGCACGCAGAGGTTCTTGAGCCGACTCGATCGCGAGTGGCGGCCGGTACTGAGCCGGTCGTAGACTGGCAAGAGGCGAAGCGTCGGCTGCGAAGTCCGGGCTGATGACCATAAAGGCTCTTGAGTCCGCCGTCGAGGATCTCGAGCGTGGCAGAGATTTCTACTCGCGTCACGGGCAGGGAGTCGGCGCTTAGTTCCTGGACTCGCTCTTCTCGGATATCGACTACCGGGTCCTCGACTTACGACAGAACCCTTAAGTCCATTCGCGACTACCTGAAGCCCGGCGACCAGACCGAGAAGGAATAGCAGGCACACTACATCTGCTCGACGGACCACGTGGAGAACACCGGTGCGTCAGCGATGATAGCGGTCGTCTATACAGCCTTCACCTCAACCCGTAGGTCGAGATCCTTCTCGATGGTGTGCAAGAGCGTAGAGAGGTTCTGCGTCGTTGGATTACCTCGACTGCTGAGCATCCGATGAAGGCCCTTCTCGTCGAAGCCGGTCTGCTCGGACAACGTCTTGAACGAGATATGAGCATGAACCAGATCACGCAGTATGGACAGGGCAGTTTGCTTGTCGCCTTCGACAAATGCGGCAATCGCCTCCGAGAACAAGGCGGCAGTGAACTCACGGTCGGTTCGCAGGCGTTCCACTACGGTCTCTCGATACTCTCTGGTCAATGCCACGTTTATTGTCCACCTGTCGACGGCGTTCCTGATATCCCGAGATTGGCCACGCTTCGTTCCGCCGCCGAGCAGTAAGACTTCTCGTCTTCTACGTACTCAACCAGGCTGAACTGCGGAATGTGTTGGTAACGTATATCATACTATCAAAACAATCAAGAGCTTCCTCCAGTGGACGCGCCCTGTAGGCCACAGTCAGACCGTGATCGTGGCCCTGGGTCTGGCCCAAGACGAAGTAGCGCCGTTTCGTTCCTGAGTGCTTCACGTCGTCGGCCACGATGAGCGGGTGATTGAAGAACAGCTGCTCGGCCTCATGCGGGCTCATTTTGTGCGACTCCCGGTTCTTATCAGGGTTGCCTTCGTCCCAATCGAAGCCTTTGAACTCGGGTAGCGACACAGATTCCATCTGCGTTCAATGTATATGATGAGAGTATACAGATCAGATGGGGCCAGAACGACGTTCACGAGGTGGACTATGCCGGCCGTTCGATTAAATCGCGATACCGAGGATAGGCTGAACCGTCTTGCACAAGAGACCGGGCGGACCAAGAGCTATTATGTCAAACAGGCCATCGAAAACTACCCGGAAGAACGTGAGGACTATCTCCTCGCTTTGGCGGTGCTCGAGCGCGATGAGCCCCGAAAGCCCATCGCCGAAGTGAGAAGAGATCTTGGCCTGGAACGTTGAGCTTACCTCGACGGCCGAGAAGCAGCCGAAAAAGCTTGATCCAAGGAGTCGTGGGAAAGGGCTTGTGGGCGATTACCGGATACTCTGCCGGATTCTAGACGCCGAATTGGTGATCCTATCGGTGACTATCCGGCACGGGAAAGACGTGTACGGAGACTGACCCGGACGTTACGTCTGCTCGACGGACGAGGGGCGCGTTGAGGTGTCCACAAAACCGGCGTTCCCCACGTTTTCCTCGATGAGATAGGAGACGATGCTATCCGAATGATTTCGGGTGTATCCCAGCGAAGAGCAACAAGGAGTCGATGTTGGAGAACGCTTCCATGGCTCACAGCTTCTCTTCGCGGGACATGTTCTTCGAACCAATAGGGTAGCGACATCTACTGCCAGTCTCAATCCATCCCCGCCGACACCCTTGGCTACCACTGCGCCGCGATTCTGCCCCATCTGCACTTGCGCCCGGAGATAAGCTTACCTACACTTCAAGAAACCGAACTCATAAGGAGAACGCCGTGAAGCGTGTAGGGGATCGTCTTTTCTTGATGTGTGCAATTGTGGCCCTCTTGCCCCTCGTTGCGCTGAGCTGTGGCTCCGATGAGGCGGAAGGGAGTGTGGCTACAGACTCCGAAGAGCGCGAAGATATCGAACTAAGACCGGAATTGGCGTCTGTCGTGTCCCGTCTACCCCACATCGACGATTTCGAAATGCTCGAAGAGACCGTTTACGAGCTGGGCGACGAAGTATACGGCAAGCTTCTTCTCCAATACGAAGACTACGCCCGGGATTACGATCCGGATGGGACGGCCACTGCCGACGAGCGCTTGGCGATGTGCCGGGGGTACGAGACTTTGGCCCTCGAGTTTATGGTGACGAGGGATGCGGTGGCGGAGAAAATCCTCTCCTACTCCGACGATTCGGCGTCATTCGAAGGATACTTCGGCAGAACTCCGGAAGGCTTCGTCGAGGCATTCGACACCAGTATGAACAGCTTCTACGGAGACACGCTGGATTCGAGCTACCGGATACTCCGGAAGGAGTTCGACGCCGACGAGCCCGACAATCGAATCCTGGCTAGCCTCGTAACCGGAATACAACCGGTGTACGAGATGGATTTCTTCCAGGAATACACGGGGCAATGGCAGAGAGAATTCGAAGCTACCCCGGAAGAACTGCTGCGGATCTTCGAAGACCCCGGCGAAACATGGGTGTACATAGAAAAGTATCAGGATCGCAACTAACGCCGGCACGAGGCCGCGGGGAGGTTCTGTGAGTCTGGAAAGAATGGACCAAGAACCTCCCACGCAGCCGCACCGGAGCCACGAATCGGTTTGTCCGGCCAGATCGCCGAACGGCTAGAAAGCCCGGACAGCGCGCACATTGTGTACTCGAGTCTTGTCGATGTTGCGCTGATTGCCATTGCCGAAGGACTGATAGGCCGAGATGTTTGCAGAGACCTCGGAAGAACTCCAATACCAGACGGTTTCAAAGTCGCCCATGTCCTCTGCTTTCAGGTTGTCATACATCAGATCGAGCTCGTCCTTCGACGGCAGAAACCAGTCGGTGTATCCACCATGCGTGGCATCCCGCACGACCTCCGCGGCAGGATGCTCCGTGCCGGTCATCGCGCTATACGTGTTCACATATCCGGTTCCGATTCCTTCCGACGTCCCGGTTGTCCAGGTTTGGTCCGTCTTCCACTGATACGGCTCGTCCTCGTCAGCTGTCCACGCCTCGAGGTAGCGCCACCCGTCGGTGAACTCTCCCTTGTCGTAGAACACGATCCCTCCTGCCGGGCCGGTGTCGCCGAGGTTGTAGGTTTCCGGGGCGCTGCTGCCGCCGGTTCCTCCACCGGCTCCGTTAGAAGAGCACCCGCTCACCGTCGCGAGCACCGTTATTACGGCCAGCACCGCAAAGACCGCGGAAGTTCGTCGCACGTTCCTTGTCATATTTTCCCCCATCGTCCTCCGAGACATGACCATTGTACTCAGGTGTATGCGGCGAGTGTGTACGTAGTTTGTCGAGATAGTCGGGGGGGGCAGTACGGGTTCAGGGATTCGGGAGACCGGCGGTAGAGCGGCGCAACGCTATGAGCTCTCTCCGGGAGGTAAGACGGAGCTTGGCCAAACCGTTGGCAAGGTGCGTGGCCACGGTCGATAGAGCGATGCCGAGGTCGAAGGCGATAACCTTGTTGGAGACGCCCTCGGAGGCCATATCGATTACCGCCCGCTCCCGAGGAGAGAGGGCGAAGCGCCGTCCAGTGTCCCGAACGGCCAGTATGAACCGTTTGCCGTCGGTGTCGGTATGGTGGAGAAGAGACCACCCTTGAGAAAGGAGAAGATCCCAGAGCGCTTGCGCTTCCTCTTGTCGCGCGGATCGACCGGCTCGAGCCTTGGAGGTGGCCACCACCGCTCTGCTCAGGGCGTCTTGGAGCCCGCTCTCGAGAGAGCCCTCCTTCCTGTAACAGAAACGGCCGTCGGGTGCGAGGATGGCGCTGCTCTCTTCGATGCTATTGCTTACGGAAAGGCGAGCTCTGTAGGCGGCGGCAATGTGACGGGCGATGCGACTCCCCTCGGAGACGACGCTGCACACCGCCCAGAGGTCCCTATAGCCGAGCCGTTTTCCTGTATCCGGGACACTTCTAATGTCTTCCCAGGTCAGGCCTTCTCTCTCGAGCCGCCGCCGGACAGTAGAAGAATGGCTGCCCGGCGTTAGAATTCCCTGGTATTCGCGAGGGTCCATCTGCTTATGAACCGACTCGGTTGCCTCGGCATACCGATCGATGGCGCCACGGTAGAGCCGAGTGTGCGCTTCGGCCCGGCTACCGGAGCACGTGACCTCGTACACCCAAATACCGGGAAGCTCCTCGTACAGATTCCAAATAGAATCGGCGAGGCTTTCCTGCCATTGCCGCTCGGGGAGATCCAGCCTATACGCCGTGTCGAGTATGCCGGGGAGGGCGGCGCCGGGATTTTTCACCCGTGCTTCCGGAGTAGCTCGGTTCTAGAGGAGACGCCGAGTTTTCGGAACACCTGTTGAACCTGCTTTTCCGCCGTTCGAAGGGAGGTTCTCCGGCGTTCGGCGATTTCTCGATTACCGAGGCCCTCTCTAAGATGGTCGAAGACCTCCGACTCCGCACCGGTCAGCACTAAAGGCTCCCCGGGAGGAAGCGGGACCGTGATGACCATGGCCTCCCCCCTCGGAACCGGAAACGGGACAAACACGCAGCTCCCGGTTCCGGCCCCTCGTCCCGCGTTCTGCTTAGGTAACTCTCTCTTCTCTGCCACCGTTTAAAAGTATCGCAGTCAGGAATGCAGAGCAACCGGCTCGACTTACCCCAGGGCCCGGTTTGCCGCTTCTTCGCCGAGCTCGAAGAGTCGCTCGGCCTGGGAGAAGTCGTGAAAGCTAAACTCGCCTATTTCCGGTTGGATGAGGATATCCGCTTCTTCCCGCCCGAGGCTGCTCGTGTTCCACATAAGGATCGCGAAGGTCCGGTACATGATGTCGAGAAGGTTTTCCGGGCGGTGGGGCTCCGTCGCCTCGGGGTTTAGGTCCACGGCGATAACCGTCTTAGCGCCCATGTCCCGGACGACGTCGACGGGGAGGTTGTTCGCCACCCCGCCGTCCACGAGGAGTCGGCCTTCGCTCTCCACAGGGGCGAAGATGGCCGGGATCGAAGCGCTCGCCCGGACGGCCTGGGCGACCGAGCCCGACTCGATAACGACCTCTTCGGCGCTGGTAATGTCTACCGCGACGGCGCGCAGCGGAATTCGGAGATCTTCGAAGTCGATGTCCCCGAGAAGCTCCACCAGGACATCCTCCATGCGCTTTGTCTTGGCTAGCCCCATGCCGGACCAGTCGATCTGCACCAGGT
>CAYPUT010000142.1:0-8659 GCA_964413945.1 uncultured Spirochaetaceae bacterium | reverse complement strand
CTTCGACACCAGAACTTCCTCGTCGGGAAACATCTCCGCGCCGTTACGGTGCACCCGGGTCGTGGCGCAGTAGCGGCCGGTCATAAAGGAGCCCCTGCTCGGGGTGCAAATCGGGCTCTGGCAGTAGGTCCGGGTAAAGGCAACCCCTTCTGAGACCAGGCGGTCGATGTTCGGCGTGTTTATGTGGCTGTTTCCGAGGGACCGGATGGTGTCGAAGCGCTGTTGGTCGGTGCAGTACCAGAGAATATTCGGTCGTCCGGTCCGGGCCATAGCACTCCCTCCGTTGCCTTGGTCTTGCGCAGTATTTTTAGAACTACTGATGGTCTAAAATCTTAAGGGGTGAATTTCCGACCTGTCAAGGAAAAGTTGCGCTTTAGGTGAATATTGTTGCACGCCGGTTGCACGCCGGTTGCACGCCGGCCGCACGGCTTGACCAGCCCCCCGGTATGGGATACGACCGTATCATGCACCTGCCCTTCGTCTTGGCGGAGTTGGAGCGTATCGGAGAGGAGGACTCCGGCCGGGTCCGGAGCCGCCACCGGGCACTCCTGTTCCGGGAGATCTGCCTGATGACCGAGCCATCTCACCGGGCGCTGGTCCACCGCCTGGGACTCAGAAGCAGCTCGGTCTCCGGGGGACTCGAAGACCTCCTCTCGGCGGGCCTCATAAAAGAGCTTGGGCCGGAGAGCAAGACGGACCGGGGGCGTCCCCGGGTTCTTCTGGCCCCGAACATGAACAGCCGGGTAGCCATCTCTCTCTACGTCGAGCACTTACGTCTCTGCGGCGGGGTGGTCAATCTCGAAGAGCAGATCCTCGTCGAGCGGGAAATCGACGTTCCGAAGAACGCCGGGGTACCGGAGTTTCTCACGCTTTTCGAGGAGCTTGTCCGGCTGCTCTTGACCTTCGTCCCCGAGGGGGCGGAAGTGCTCGGCGTGGCCTTTTCTCCCGTCGGCGCCGTCGACCGGGAGGCTAAACGGTGGAACAACTGCAACCGGTGGCCTGCGGTTCACGACGTCGATTTCGCACCCCTGGAGGAGAAGCTCGGGCTGCCGGTTCTCCTTCGGCGCAACCTCGAGACCATCCTCGACTACGAGATACAAACCGCCAAGGAGTATCAGGAAGCCGGTGTCGCGCTCTTTCACTGGGGCTACGGCATCGGCTCCTCCTACTCCCACGACGGCGTTGTGTTAGAGACCGAGCGGGGCAACTACAGCGGCGTAGGGCACCTGGTAATAGATCCCGCTTCCCGGAAACGCTGCCAGTGCGGTGCCCTCGGCTGCCTCGAGGCCGAAGCCGCAATCTGGTCGATCTTGCCCCAGTTCGGCACCCTGGAGCCCGGGGCCCGGGAGGAGGACGACGGCTACTACGAGCTCTTATCCCGGGCGATACTCCGGGACGAGCCCTTTCTCCGGGAGGCCGTGTCGGCGGTGCAGGTCGGGCTTCACAATCTCTGCAAGATGCTGAGCCCCGACTACGTTCTCTTCTTGAGCCCCTTCGCCTCGAACCGGGAGCTGGTAAAGATTCTCAAAGAGTGTGTCGAGAGCTCCTTTCCCGACGAGGTCCACTACGAGCCGGTGTTTCGGGTCGTCGGCGGGAGCTTCCGCAGCTCCCTCTACGCCAATGTCTACCCCTTGTTCCGCCGGGAGCTCCGCCGGACTATCGTCGAAGAGTGAGCGGCGTACGCCCTACCCAACCAAGTAGGAGTGCACTACAATCGGCGAAGAAGGCGGTACCACCACGATGCATCAGCTCACAACCTAGAACCCCATGCCGGCGACGCTGCTTTGGTACGACCTCGAGACCTTCGGTACGCATCCTCAGTGGGACCGGATAGCCCAGTTTGCGGCGGTTCGAACCGACAGTAGCTTTCGGGAGCTCGAGGCCCCGGAGGTTCTCTACTGCCGCCTCTCTCCGGACTACCTTCCGCACCCCGATTCCTGCCTTATTACCGGTATTACCCCGCAACAGGTAAACGACGACGGCCTCCCGGAACGCGAGTTTGCCGCATCTATTCACGAGGAGATGAGCCGGCCCGGAACGACGACCGCAGGCTTCAATACCATACGCTTCGACGACGAATTCGTCCGGGCCCTGTTCTACCGCAACTTCTATGACCCCTACGGCCGGGAGTACCAGGAGGGGAACGCCCGGTGGGACATTATCGATCTGGCACGGATGTGCCGGGACCTCCGGCCGGAAGGGGTCGAGTGGGTTACCGACGAGAACGGCAAGCCGTCGTTCCCCCTCGACGGGCTGGCCCGGGCCAACGGCCTCGAGCACGGAAAGGTTCACGACGCCCTCTCGGACGTCCGGGCGACCATAGCCTTAGCCGAGCGTATCTACACCGCCCAACCGAAGCTCTTCGGGTACTACTTCGGCCTCCGGAAAAAAGACGCCGTCCGGAAGCTCTTAAACCTCCAAACGATGGAGCCGGTGGTCCACACATCCGCAATGTTTACCTCCACCGCCGGATGCACCGCCCTGGTCCTGCCCTTAAGCGTCCACCCGAGCCAGGGAAACGTCGTGGTAACCTACGACCTCCGGCGGGACCCGGCGGACTGGATAGACCTTTCGGTGGAGGAGATTCGCCGGCGGGTGTTTACGAAGAAGGAAGAGCTCGAGGAGGGTTTGCGGATACCGTTGAAGGGAATCCATCTAAACCGCTCCCCGGCGGTCGCCCCGCGAAACACCCTCTCGGAGGAGAGGGCGAGGGCTTTGAACATCGACATACCTCGGTGCCTCGCCCACGCCGAGACCCTCCGGGGACGCCCGGACCTGGTGCAGAAGGTTCGGGCGGTCTACGAGAGCCCCCCCCGGCGCCACTACAGCGACCCGGAGCTGCAGATCTACTCCGGAGACTTTTTCCCGGATGAGGACCGGGAGGAGTTCGCCGCAATCCGGATCGCCCCCCCGGAGCTTCTAAAGTCGAACCCCCCGCCCCTCTACGACCCTCGGGGACCGGAGCTCTTGCGGCGCTACATCGCCCGCAACTTTCCCGAATCGCTTACCGGGGAGGAAGAGCGGCGGTGGAAGAGTTTCTGTGCCGCGAGAATACTGACCCCGGAACCCGAGGGTGTCATCGACTTCAATACTTTTCGACGGGACGTCGCGAACCGCCTCTCCCGCCTCGACACGCCGGCGGAAGACAAGAGGATACTCAAAGCCCTCGCGGAGTACGGAGACTATCTCGAAAAGACGGTTCTAACATAGACCGGCGCGGGAGGGGTGGGTATCCTCGCGATGGATACCGGTTGACGCCGTAATCTACCGGCGCGATAATTGAGGGTACATTGAAACGGCCCGCGGACTCTGCGCCGGGGTCGAAACAAAAAAAAGGAGAAACGTATGAGAAATCGCTTGTTCGCACTGGTGGCCGTCGTGCTGCTATTCGCGCCGATTTCCCTCTTCGCCGCCGGTGGCGCCGAAGGTGGTGGTACTCAGGTCATTAACGTGGCCTCGACCTTCCCCGGGGGCTCCCCCCAGGACCAGGGTCTGAGTCGCTTTAAGGAGCTCGTCGAGGAAGGGAGCGACGGTCGCTTCCAGGTTATCGTCCACACCGGCGGTGCCATGGGTAACGAGCGGGAAACCTTCGAAATGCTCTCCGCCGGAGAAGTCGAGTTTGGCGCGGTCGGTTCCAACGACATTTCGACCTTCTACCCGGAGTACGCGGTTTCGGAAGTCCCCTACATCTTTTCCAGCGTCGACCAGTTCTGGGCCTACTGGAACGGTCCCCTGGGAGCCGAGATCCACGACCTTATCGAAGAAGAGCGGGGTGTCCGGACCCTCGGCGTAGTCCTCCGGGGCGCCCGATACCTGACGGCCAACCGGCCCGTCCGCAGCATCGAAGAGGTCCAGGGACTCCGAATGCGGCTTCCCCAGGTCGGTTCCTGGTTCGCCGTTTGGGAGCACCTCGGTGCGCTTCCCCAGCCGATCAACTTCTCCGAGGTCTACCTGGCACTCCAGACCGGAACCGTCGAAGCCCAGGAGAATCCCCCGGAGACCATCCTGAACTACAAGTTCTACGAAGTGCAGGACTACCTGATCAAGACGGAGCACATCTACTCCGCCGCCCGGTTCCAGATGTCGATGGATTGGTTCAATAGCCTGAGCCCCGAGGACCAGGGGTTGATCACGGTTTCGATGCAGGAAGCCACCGATTTCGCCAACTCTCTTACCGAGAACGGCGATGCGGAATTCGTAAAGCTCTTAGTCGAAGACCACGGCATGGAGCTGATCGAAGTAGACCAGGAAGCCTTTAAAGAAGCGGTGCAGCCCGTCCTCGAGCGACTCGCCCGGGAAGACTGGAAGCCCGGCCTCTACGAGCAGCTTCAGGATCTCTAGATCCCGGCCGCATGACTAGGATACCATTGGACGCCGCAGCCTCGTGCTGCGGCGTCTTTTTAGGGAGCCCACTGTGGAAACACTAAAGCGAGCACTCGAAGCCATCAACGCCTTTGTCCTCTTGGTGATGTTCCTCTTGGTGATGGTGACCATCGTCTTCCGGAACATCCTCCAGCTTCCCGCCTCCTGGTCCCAGGAGCTTTCGGAGTACATCTTCGTCTTCTTGGTCTTTATCGGCTCGGCCGCGGCGATGAAGGAAGAACGCCACATCGGCATCGACGTCATAACCCTTATCGTCTCCTCCAACGTCCAGCGGATCTTGCGCATCGTCGCTCGCCTCTTAATGATTCCCTTCGTCTACATTCTCGTAGTCGGGAGCATCACCAATATCCAGGCGACCTGGAACAACTATCTACCGACGGTCACCTGGTTCCGGATCGGGATTATCTACCTCGTCGTCTTTGTCGGCGGCGCCATCATGCTCTTCTACCTCTTGGCAAACCTTGTTCTGGACATTATGGGGAAGTTCACGCCGGTTACCCTGGCCGACGAAGTCGAAACTGAAGGGGATGTGACATGATCTATTTTCTCACCCTAGGTCTGGTCCTTCTGTTGGCCCTCGGTGTCCCCGTAGCCTTTGCCCTCGGGCTCTCGGCCCTCTTCGGGTACATATTCAATACCGGCGGCAGCATCATCTGGACGTCGATCTCCCGGAACATGATGTTCGGGTTGAACAACTTCCTGCTTTTGGCGATCCCGCTCTTTATTCTCTCCGCGAAGCTGATGAACACCTCGAAAATTACCGCGAAGATCTTCGGCTTCGCCCACTCGGTGGTCGGATTTCTTCCCGGGGGCCTCGGCCACGCGAACGTGGTCGCCAGTCTGATCTTTTCGGGAATGTCCGGAGCCGCCGTTGTCGACGCGGCGGGACTCGGGCAGATCGAGCTCGAGGCGATGGAGGAAGGTGGGTACGACAAGGGCTTTAGCGTCGCGATTACCGCCGCCTCGTCGACTATCGGGCCGATCTTTCCCCCGAGCCTTCCGATGGTCGTCTTCGGTTTTATGTCCGGGGTATCGGTCGGGCGCCTTTTCTTAGGAGGGGTCGTCCCGGGGCTGATTATGACGGCGATTTTGATGCTGATGGTCGCCTACTTCGCCCATAAACGCAAATATCCCCGGCTCCCCTTCCCGACCTTCGTCGGGTTCTTCAAGAGTCTCCTCGACGCGATTCTGCCCCTTCTGACGCCGGTTATCCTCCTCGGGGGTATCTGGTCCGGTGCCTTTACTCCGACGGAAGCCGCCGCGGTCGCCGTCTTCTACGCCCTCATCATCGGAAAGCTCTCCCTGAAAGAGCTCGGCTTTAGGGATTTTCGCCACGTCTTGATGGAAACCGCCCGAGAGACCGCGGTAATTGGCATCATCGTGTCGGCGTCTTCCTTCTACGGGTGGATTCTGATGCGCTCCGGGCTGACGGTCCGTGTAGCAACCGGGTTGATGGGGGTAAGCGAAAACCCGTTGATGATTCTCCTCCTGATCAACCTGTTCCTCTTTGTCATCGGCTGCTTCCTCGACCCGACGGTCGCCATCCTGATCCTTACACCGATCTTTATGCCGGTTATTGCCCAGGTGGGCATCGATCCGGTCCATTTCGGCGTGGTGATGGTCCTAAACCTGATGATCGGGCTTCTGACGCCGCCCTTTGGAATCGTACTCTTTGTAATGGCGCAGGTTTCTGGGCTCCCCTTTGCCCGGGTGGTTCAGTCGACGGCGCCCTTCCTGCTACCCCTGGTGCTGGTCCTGGTGCTTATCGTCTTGGTTCCGGAGGTGGTAACGGCGCTGCCGAACCTGCTCTACGGCGGTTAGGCTACCTGGAAGCGTTTGACGGCGTCCCGGTTTAGCTCGATACCGAGCCCCGGCTTGGTCGGGGCCGGGACGCTCCCGTCGACAAGAGAAAGGTCCTCGGTTACGAGCTCCCTGCGCAACACCTCCTCGCAGATCTGAGGCGGAAGGTACTCGACGTAGGGGCAGTGGGGCGTAACCAGCGCCATGTGGACCGTCGCGGAAATCGAGATTCCGGTCTTCCAGCAGTGGGGCACCACCAGGCGTCCCCGATCCGCCGCTGCATCGGCGACGGCGAGGGTTTCCAAGAGCCCCCCTACCCGGCCGACGTCCGGCTGAACAACGTCCAGCTTTCCCCGGTCCATGGCATCGGTAAACTCGTGCCGGGTGGTAAGCCACTCCCCCATGGCTATGGGCATCAGCCCGGCGTCGTGGAGCTTCCCGTAGTCTTCGAGGTTGTCCACCCAGATCGGTGTCTCGAGAAAGAAGAGGTTGAACTCCGTCCAGTCCCGGACGACGTTCAGGCAGCTGTCGAAATCGTCGAACATGTACTGCACGTCGACCATCAGGTCGATGTCGGGGCCCAGGGCCTTCCGCACCGCGGCAATAACGTCGGTGTGCCGGTCGTAGGGCACCGAGAGACCGCTGTGGGCGTAGGGGCCGTTCATGGTCACCTCGGCCTTGACCGCCCGAAACCCCAGCTCCTTCGCCCGGAGGGCCCAGGCCACCAGGCTATCCCGGTACTCCTCCCAGGAGGCCCCGCTCGGCTGGAGGGATGCGTAAGGGGTTACGCCGGTTCGTAGCGGGTGCCCGGTCTCTTCGGCGAGGAGCTCGTAAACCGGCCGGCCGAGGGCCTTGCCCTTCAGGTCCCAGAGTGCCATCTCCACCGCCCCGAGGGCGTGGATCAGGGCCCCCCGGCGGCCGTCCATAGCGGTACCGACGTAGAGGCGCCTCATCAAAGCGGAAATCTCGAGGGGATTCGCCCCGACAACAAGCTGCTTGATACCCTGGCTCATCGTGTGGGTCCCCGGCGCCTCGATGCACGCCTTCATAATCCAGGGGTTGGCGTCGGTCTCTCCGATGCCCACGAGCCCTTCGTCGGTTCGAATCTCGAGGACGAAGCTATCCTGGGCACTCGAGGTCTTTCCGATGTCGTAATTCGGTGCCAGAAGTACGTAGGGGACGACGTCGGTTATCTTCATGCCCATTCTATCCTTGTAGCACCTGTAACAGGGCCCGCATGTAGCCCATCGCCCAGGCCATCCCGGCGTGCCAGCTGTCGTCGCAGTCCATAAGCGGCGTATGGTCCGGGATTACGACCCCGTCGTAACCCTTCTCGTGGAGGATCTTCGCGATCCGCACCATGTCCATATCCCCCTCGTCGAGGAAGACCTCGTGATACTTCGGGACCGTTCCGACGATGTTGCGGAAGTGGATATAGGCGATATCCCCGGCGGCGACATGTCGGCGGGTCGTCTCGTAGATGTCGCCCCCTGGCATCTCCATCAGGCTGCCCAGGCAGAACTCCAGCTTGCTGTTGGGTGACGGCGCGAGGTCTAAGAGTTTCTGGTAGCGGTCGTGGGTGTAGACCAGCCGGGGCTGCTGCCGTACCCGCTCGAAAGGCGGGTCGTCGGGATGCGCCGCCAGGATTACCCCGGCTTCTTCGGCCACCGGGAGCACCGCGTCCAGGAAATAGCGGAGCCGGTTCCAGAGCTCCTCCTCGCTAATCGGTTCCATTGTGCCGGCCTCGGCGTTCCGGTCGTAGACCATGTTCCAGATCATACCCTTCGGGATCGGCGCGTCGGTCCCACCGTCGACGCCGACCGACTCGGCCTCTCCCCGGGCGAAACGCCCGGCGATGCGCCCGGCGACACCGGCGAGCGAAAAATTGTAGCCGAGAATGGGAATGCCTACCTCTCCGAGGTTGCGAATAATGCGCTTTACGTTTTCGATATGCTCGTCTCGCTTGGGCCCGGCAAGGAGCACGTCGTACCAGAAGACAGGGTCGAGATTCTCCACGGCGTGGAAGGTAAGCCCATGCTCCTCCATCTCGCCCTTGATCCGGCGCAGCGACTCCACCTCCCAGAGGTGTACCGTCGCCCCGGCTATGCCCCACCCCTCGTCGCCGCCGACGGGCTGGTTGTCGACGACATCCTTCTGCCGCTCGGCCCGCATTTCGTCGGCCTTGTAGAGGTAATCGACGAGGTGCACCACCGCGTGGGTCGCCCCGCATTGCCGGGCGAAGCGGTAGCCTTCCGTGTTCAACATGTGTTGATAGAAACCAAAACCTAGCTTGATGGAACTCATGGTGGCGCCAGAATACCGCGGCCGCGAACGGTGTGCAACAACGCCAAGGGAGGACGAACAATCGAGGCCCTGCGCCGCCATGTGTCGGCGCAGGGCTTAACCGTCTGAGGAAGTACGCTACTGCTTAGTTTACGACGGGGGTCAAGGCTCCTTCCCAAATCCAGCGGGCCGT
>CAYPUT010000141.1:0-8698 GCA_964413945.1 uncultured Spirochaetaceae bacterium | reverse complement strand
GCCGCCGATATAGATGAGATCGAAGCGGTGGCCCGGCGCCACGGCGTCCCCGTCGTGGAGGATGCTGCGCAGAGCTTCGGCGCCCCATACGGGAACCGACGGAGTGGCGCTCTTGGGAGCGTCAGCTGCGCGAGCTTTTTCCCGGCCAAGCCCCTCGGCTGCTACGGCGACGGCGGCGCCGTCTTTACTGACAACGAGGAACTCGCCGAAGAGGTCCGGATGCTGATGAACCATGGGCAGCGTAGCAGGTACGACCATCACCGGATCGGGATAAACGGACGCCTGGACGCGCTTCAGGCGGCTATTCTGCGGGTTAAGCTGGAGGATTTTCCACAGGAGTTGGCCTCACGGTCACGGATCGCTTCGCGCTATCTCGAAGCCTTGCAAGGCATCCCGTCGCTCCAAATTCCGGCATTACGGCAGGACCGCGGGAGCAATTGGGCGCAATTTACCGTTAGGGTCCGGAACAGGGCGGAGACACGTCGGTATCTCGATTAGCGTGGTGTGCCCACCGCCGTACACTACCCTTCTCCGCTATACAGGCAGGTCGCCCACCAGGAGCTGCACGTGGATCCCGACGATTATCCGAACGCCGAGAAGGCATCCCAAGAGGTGTTTAGTCTGCCTTTCTGTGCGTATTTGAATCCGGAGCACCAGGACCACGTGGTTGGAACGCTCAGAGCGGCACTCGGAGGGTAGTACGATGCTACAAATGGGTCTCGTTGGCCTCGGCGCTATGGGGATGAATCACTATCGAATTCTTCGGGAGCTTCCGACGGTGGAACTGGCGGCGGTTTGCGACCAGGCAATCGTGCCTCCCCACGACGAGGTCCCCCACTATAGGTCGGTGGAAGCCATGCTGGCCGAGACCTCATTGGACGCCGCGGTAATTGCGCTGCCAACCAGTGAGCATCGCGAAGCCGCTCTATCATGTATCGACGCAGGCCTACACATTCTGATTGAAAAGCCCATCGCGGCATCCGCGGAAGAAGGGCGCCAAATACTAAAGGCCGCGGAGGCAGCGGGCATTCTGGCCGCAGTAGGCCACATCGAACGATTCAATCCGGTAGTCGAAGCGCTCGTGAAGGAGCTGGAAGGACGCCATATTTTCAGTATTGCGATAACCCGAGTCGGCCCGTTTCCCCCTCGAATACGTGACGTCGGCATACTGGTGGACTTGTCGGTGCATGACATCGACCTGATCCATCACCTAACCGGTGGCATCGAGATACTCGAAAGCCGGATATTCAAGTCCTATCAGCATCGTTCCTCCTACGAGGACAACGCGGTAATTGCGTTCCTTCTGGAAAACGAAATTGTCGCGAGCGTGGTCACGAACTGGTTTACTCCATTCAAACGCCGCCGGATTGAAGTGGCCACGGATTTGGCCTTCTACGAGGCCGATCTGGTCAGTCAGGATCTTACCGCCTACTCCTCGTACGAGAGGGACGGCTCGTTTGTCGTACGGCGTTGCGGAGTCAAAAAGGCGGAACCGCTCAAAAGCGAGCTTGGCGCCTTTGCCGAATACGTAACGACAGGATTCAACCGCGGCCTAGCCTCCCTGGAAGACGGTATACGCACACTCGAGCTCATCGAGCGCCGCAGACTCAACCCCGTATGAATCATCGGCTCATCACTATTGTAGGAACCCGACCGGAGCTCATAAAGATGTCGGCGATCCTTCCCGCACTCGACCGAAGCTTTACGCATAGCTTCGTTCACTCCGGCCAGCACTACTCGTACGAACTAGATACCGTTTTCTTCTCGGAGCTTGAGCTTCGGCCCCCGGACCATCGCCTCGAGGTTGGATCCCTCCCCAGTGCCGCCCAAGTCGGAAGTATTATGGCCGGTTTCGAAGAGATCGTCCGCGACTTCGAACCGGACATGGTAGTGGTTCAAGGCGACACGAACACCACGCTCGCGGGGGCCCTGGTTGCCGCGCAACATCGTTCGAAGGGTGTAAGGCTTTGTCACGTGGAAGCAGGTATGAGGTCCGGTCGGTACGGACAAATAGAGGAGACCAACAGAATCATTGTAGATCGGGTGTCCGACCTCCTGCTGCTCTCCAACGAGACGGATCGCGGAAATCTGGAGGCCGAGTGCCTTGGATCTGCGGATATCCACGTGGTAGGTAGCACAGTGTTCGAAAGCTGCCGGCGACTCTCGGAGAGTACCGACGGGACAATGCCTTCGGTTGCCGCGGGTCTCGGCAACAAGGAGTATGCGGTTGCAACCTTCCACCGGCAGGAGAGCGTTGACGACCCAGCCACCCTTCGGAGTATCTGCCGCGCTGTCGACCGTCTGACCGAAGACCTCCCGGTCGTATTCTTGAGACACCCGCGCACCGCCGAGCGAATGGCCCGATTCGGGATCGCGCTAAACTCTTCCAACGTTCGGGTAGCACCGGCAGTCGGCTACCGGGATCTAGTCACCTTGCTGCAGGGAGCGGCGTTCTGTCTTACCGACTCCGGCGGACTCCAAGAGGAAGCTGCGTTTCTCCGGACGCCCTGCGTTATACTCCGGGACGAGACGGAGCATCGGCGCTACGTCGAAGCCGGCATTCATGTCCTCGCCGGGACCGACGCTTCCCGGATCTTGCGAGCGTCAAAATCGCTCCTGGACAGGGCGGAACAGGAACGCCGCCGCACAATTCCGATCGACTTTGATGTCGAAGTATCGGATCGGGTTGTTCAGGCGATTAAGTCTCACCTTGAAGAAAACTAAGCTCTCCAATCGATGTACCAGGCTCCGTCGGGTCCTGCATCCGGATCGAGCGACGTGTGGAGACCGGAGGTATGCCCCGCGTCGGTGACCGTCTGAACCGCGAACTCGTACACGCCATGGGAAAGCATCGCGGAGGACACGGTAAGCGTGGGGTCGGATGCTGCCGCAACAATGGCCAGCGGTTGCCAATCGGCACCACCATGCTCACGATAGAATACTTGGTACTCCTCAGCTTCACCAACGCCGTCCCATCCCAGCGTAAAACTGTCGGACTCCACGACGATGCCTCCGGGGTCGGAAGCCGAATCATCCGGTGTGGGCTCCTCTGATTGGGATTCCATATAGGCAGCCAGGGGCAGAAGGCATGAGGGAAGCAGCAGAAAGGCAAGAACAAGCAGAGTAGATAGCTGTAATAGTACGACTGGTCGGTGACCGCGCATAGAGACTCCTTGGACTTGTTTTTGACTTTTTTGGAATTACCTCCAAAGTTGCAAAAAACGTACCAAGAGACTCTGGTATTCTTCGACGCGTCCTTATGTCTTTAAGTAGAACGGTTTATGGTTCCGGGTCCAAATGATGATCCGTCCTTCGTCGCGCCCGGTGTGTATTTTTAGATACAGACGGAGCCCGATCTCCCGCCCCAGGAGTTCACCGACGACCGAAATACCCCTCGGGCGGTTTCGGAGGAAAGTAGACAACCAAGCCGATACGCCCCTCATTCCCGAGCCCCGTGCCGATAAGGTAGTCCCATTCGGACTCGCTGGACCGGTCGCCGCCGACACTTTCCGTGGTTTTGTCGAAGACCAGCTCCAACCCCAAGGAATATTCTACAAACGCCGACAGGAAATCGAAGACCCATACTTCGGCTCCGAAAAGCGCCCCCGCCGACGTGGGGATCGTTAGAAACTCGGTCCAGTTCTCATCGTCGATCTCCGTGCGTTGCGTGGTAACGCCGGAGGAGAGGTAGGCACCGAGATAGGGAGAAACGCGGCCGGTCGCCAGATGATACTCAAGGGTACCGCCCAGAATAGAGGAAAAAGTCTTGCTCTCGCTGGAATAGAAGAGGTCCACCACACTACGGATACCCCATGTGCGGCGAAGCCACTTGATTCCGACGCCGCCCTGGTAGCTCTCCAGATCGAGGGTGATATCGTCCGTGTTAAACACGACACCCCATCGGTTGTCGTCGTAGAGACCGACGGGCTTCTCAGCCTCCTGTTCCTGAGCCGTCAGGAAAGCAGAAGAGAGAGTGAGGATGATTCCAAGTAGCCAACAAAACCGGAGCGTGCGGTTCATGGGGCCTCCTTTTGATTGAATCGCGGCGCCTGAGATCAAAGAGTAGGTATCCAGTCTACAAACCAACCGCCCGGAGGATCGCTGTTGAAGTCGCCGGAGCTGTGAAACGGCGAGATTCGGCCGTCTTCGTACACGTTTCGGACGGCAAACTCGTAGCGGCCGGCAGGGAGAACGTCGTCATCAACGGTATAGGTACGATTGCCCTCGCCGGAAACCTCGGCCAGAAGGATCCAGAATGCGCTGCCGTATCGACGATAGTAGATCTGGAAACGCTCGACCGGTCGGGGACAGGTCTCTGCACCGTAAGCCGTGCAGTCCCACGTAAGTGTAAACTTGGATGCCCGGACGATCAGATGAGAAGATCCGGTAGATCCGTCGTCCCATAGTGGTCCTCGGCAGGCAACGATCACCGAAAGTACCAGAATGAGGAGAATAGGCGCTAAGATGAGTGTCGCCCTTTTCATCCTTCGCCTCCGGGCTCGAGCTCCCCGGCGACGATCTTGCGGATCCGCTCCCTATCGCCGATAACACGCCGGATGGCGTCATACAGAGCTACACCGACCACGGAGAGAAGGAAGACGACCAGGGTGTTCTGGATTACCAGCCGACTCCGTCGGGGACCCGACTTTTGGTCCGGGATTTCCGCCGCCTGAATAACCTGGAACAGTGCCGCCTGTTCCTGGGCAACCCTGGCGAGCTCGTAGCGCTCGAGCAAGCTCTCGTAGAGGGAACGCTGGATGCGCAGCTGCGTCGATATCTCGGCAAATTCCTGCGAAAGCTGGGCCAGAGACTTCCCGTCCGGGGCTGCCTCGCCGTAGAGACTTGTTTCCCCGCGCTCGATCTCTTCGATGACCGAGCGCAAGTTGTTCCGCTCCGAGCGGAGGCGAGCCAAGGTCGGGTCTTCAATGGTCGAGAACTGCTGATAGTTCTTTATCTCCATCTCTTTGAGAACCAGGCGGGTACGGAGATCGGCGAGCATTCGTTCCTGCGTTTCGGCGACGCCTTGAACGGAGACTATGCCATGCTCGCTTTGAAAACTCTGAACTTCGGCCTCCAAGCGACCGATTGTCTCCGATACCTCGGCAACCTTGGCTTCTAGAAAGCTCAATTGGCGGGACTGGGCCGCGCTGCCGGTACTCCGGAACCACTCATTGAGCAACTCGACGGTTCGTGTGGTAAGTGCCTGCGCGAAAACCGGATCGATGCTTTCGTAGGAGACTCGCAAGATACCCGTTTCCCGATTCAAGGAGACCCGGGCCATCTCGAGGAGAACCTCCCGGGAGCGAGACACTACGACCTCTTCGATCTCGAAGCGTTCCGCAACGTCGAACTCGGCGGCAAGCTGATCGAGGATCACCGGGCTGCGCAGCACCTCTAGTGCAAGCACTCCGTAATCGATGCCGGTGCTTCCGCCGATACCGAGATTGTCGGATAGATTGAAGGCGCTAAAAACTGAAGACAGAACCGCAGAGCCGGTTACTTCGGGCGTATTCATCAGGATCGTCGCCTCGGAGCGATAGCGGTTGGGAAGCGGGCTTACGTCCGGCGGCAAGACAATGCTTATGACGGCAAACGCCACAGTCGCAAGTCCCGCGACGGCAGTGGGTATTATGACGAACCATCTGAATTGCCACAGGAGCGCAACGTACCTGATTATCCCATTAGCGACGTTCAGCGGTTCTTCGGCCCGATTCTGTTGTTCTTCCGTCATGCCTTGATCCTAACGAATCCGTAGCCGCCCCGGTGGAAGGGCTGCCGGGTCGGACGAGAAATCGGAAAAGGAATGGATCCACTCTTCGACGTTCGTGTAGCCGTCCCCGTCGGAATCGCCGTGAGGATCACTCGGTAGTGTAAGCTCGCGACGCACCACGGGCAAGTTCGGCCATCCCCCGACGTCGTCTTGGCTCGAGATCAGGCGCCCGCCTCGGGTGGATACATCGCTGAGAACCCGCAGATCCACCGGATCCCAATCCCCGGGCCGCGCTCCCGCTTGCGATAGCACGCGATTCATCACCTGGCCCGAGGGATATATTTCGCACCCGACCGGCAAGGGAGCCTGCGAGGGGGGCGATCCGACAAGAATGGCGCCGGAACCCACCCGGTTTTCCACGCAGTTACCACCGGCCTCGCATGCGTTGTCACTCACATAGACCCTGCTGTTCAGCATGGTCTTGGTTCCCGCAATATTCTCGTCGTCGAGGAGTACGGTGTAGTCCGCGGTGTTGGGCGAGTCGGGCCCCGGTATCGCCAGATTCCCGACAACCGAGGCGAATATCGCGCCTCCTGTGCCCTCGTAGTCGCCGATATGAACGTTCGGCCCCCCGCTATTGTACATCAGGTTGTTGATCACCGCTGAGGTTGTTCCGCCCTTCAGGCGAGGATTCCGGTTTCGATTACTCGCGAACAGATTGTACGCAATCGTAACGTCGTTGATACCATCGCCGACGAGGAGCCCCATGGAGTGGTAGGGCCCCTTAGGATGCAGCGGGCTGTTGAGCGCCTCAGACATGATGGAGTTGGAAATCGTTATATCGTGCACTTCAGGCCAGAAGAACGCGACGTTCTCGTCGACCCCCCAGGAGAACGAGCAATGATCGATAACGACGTTGAACGCCTCCTCATCGCCACTGGCAGCTTGGCTTTCGACGCCCAGCGCATCTCGGTTGTCGTACGGGGGCCCTCCGGATCGATCGCCGGTTCGGAAACGCAGGTGTTGAATGAGCACGTCGTGGGTGACAATTCGTATTGCCGCCCCGCGGATCGTAATGCCGGGCGCCGGGGCCGTCTGCCCGGCGACAGTTACGTATGGATGCCGCATGTCGATGTCTTCGGCCAGCACGATGGTGCCGGAGATCTCAAAAATGACTATGCGCGGTCCCGAAACCTCGAGCGCCGCCCGGAGGCTGCCCGGCCCACTGTCGCTTAGTGTGGTTACCCGGATGATCGTTCCGCCGCGTCCGGCTGCGGTATCACTTCCACAGCCGCAGGCTCCCGGAAACACGGGAAGAGCGAAACCGCTTTCGGGCCCGGTCGCGAGAGACAAAACGAGAGAAAGAAGAATGGTTGCCCGCTTCATGGCACCTCCTGGCGCAAAGTGGCGGTTCGACGAAAGAGCCGTCCTGCTATTCGCGATGCGCCCAGCGGAAGGCACGTAACCGCCAGCGCAACGACCGCTTTTCCGTTTGCCGGCCAGGCTGAGAGGGCTGCGGCAAAGGCGCGCCGCGCTTCGCTGCGGCGTCGCATATGGATGTACGCTGCCCCCGCGGCGAAATAACGTCGCGATAGAGATATCCGGGATGCCGTACTCGGTTTCCAGCCTACGTTGACGGAGCGCCCCTCGTTCCGGGCCCGGGTAAAGTCCGGATGGAGGACGGAGAGATCTTCATGCCCCAAACGGCGACGATGGTCGGCAAGGATCCGCGCCGCGGTAGCAGATTGCTCGGTAGTGCCGGCTTGCGAATAGGACAAGCCGGTAGGATTCTCGCGATAGACGCATAGTCGATCCGAAAGATTGGCTACCTTCGCAACTTCTGCGATTCTGAGCACAAGGTCGTAGTCAAGTGACGGCCCAAAGAACTGTCTGTAGCCCCCGACGGAATCGATAACGCTTCGTCGAACCATTATCGAGCTGTGGACAAAGCAGTTCTTCTTACGGAGAAGCTGCTGAATGGTATCGTTTTCGAGGACTGCATCGCGAACAAACAGAACCTCCCCCGTGTCGTCGATAACCGTTGCGGCGCTTCCGACCAAGCCGAATTCGGGTTTCGCCTTTAGGAATTTGACCTGCTTTTCAAGTCGCTCGGGCGCTGCCAGATCGTCGGAATCCAGGTTCGCCACGTAGGGCCCCGATGAAGAGCGGATCGCAAGATTGAGTGCCGCACCCTGGCCGCGCCCGGCTCCCCCGATGAGCGCGACCCGCCGGTCCTTGTAGGATCGAACAATCGCTGCCGTAGAATCGGTCGATTTGTCGTCTACGACCAACAACTCGAAGTCGTCGATTGTTTGATTAAGAATGCTGTCGATGGCGTCTGCTATGTACGACTCGGCGTTTCTCGCCGCCATAACAACGGAAACCGCCGGGCGAGCCCTCATTGGCGTGGCCCCCGGAGGTATCCTCGTAGGGTACGCAGCAACTGATTCTTTTCCTCCCGAGAAAGAAACAAATTCGTCGCCCACGTCACAGTCAAGAACAGAATGAGGATGACTGCGACACCTCCCGTAGGGAGTAGAAGGGTCAGCGGCAGGGCGAACGCAACCAAGGTCGCACGATCGTAGCGAAGCCCGAGCCGACGGAACCAAGCAAAGGAGAGCGAGAGAACCAAGCTATAGGCCCCCATGGTTGCGATGCCCGCCCCAAGGATCCCGTAACGCGGAATGAGCCACGAATTCAAGCTTACGTTAGCAACGAGCGCAATGCAATTGGTTACCAAAGGAATAAAGGTCTTTTCCACCAGCTGCGCGTAGGCGCCACCGGTCCAGACCAGGCTCGTAAAGAGCTTGAAACAGAGAAGCAGCCCGAGGACAGTCGACGAGGTCGCGTAGTCTCTGCCGTAGAGGAGCATTACAAGGGGTCCCCGGAGTAGGTAGAGGGCTGCCGCAGCGGTAAAAAGCAGAAAGAGATTGATTCTAAGGGCCGAATTGAGCATCGCGCGGGCCCTGTCACGCTCCCCGGACTCCC
>CAYPUT010000140.1:0-8773 GCA_964413945.1 uncultured Spirochaetaceae bacterium | reverse complement strand
AGCCGGGCGGCGCTCCCGGAGGATCTCGACGAGCACGTCTTAACCAGGACGGTGCAGCTTATCTCCGAATTGGCCGCCGAGGGGCGCGAAGGAAAGGCGGTGGGGACGCTCTTCGTCGTCGGGGATACCGAAGCCGTCACCTCCCACATCGAGCAGTTGATAGCAAATCCCTTTCGAGGCATCGAGGAACGGGAGCGAAACATCCTCGACCCGAGCCTCGAGGAATCGATTAAGGAATACGCGAAAATCGACGGTGCGTTTATCGTTCGAGGAGACGGGGTTATCGTCGCCGCCGGGGCCTACCTCGTCGGGAGGCCGCCGAAGCAGGCGCTCCATCCGGGGCTCGGTGCCCGGCACGCCGCGGCCCTCGGCATCACCGCGCTTACCAACGCGGTGGCCTTGGTCCTCTCGGAATCGACCCGGACCGTCTCGGTCTTTCACGCCGGGCAGCGGGTGACGACTCTCTAGGGCTTCTGGTGAACGCGTCCGTCGGTAATAGGGTGTATAATGGACGGGCAATGAACCCGAAAGCGGACACCTTCGGACCGATTCCCTCGAGGCGCCTGGGGCGAAGCCTGGGGATAAACAACATTTTTCCGAAGGTCTGCAACTACTCCTGCGTCTACTGCCAGGTGGGAAACACGCTTACCCTCGAAAACCACCGTCGGGAGTTCCTTCCGCTGCAAGAGCTCGTCGGGGACGTAAGCCGCCGCGTCCGGGAGATACTTCGCCGAGGGGAGCGTTTAGACTACCTCACCTTCGTTCCCGACGGCGAGCCTACCCTCGACGTCAACCTGGGCCGAGCCATTGAGAGTCTTAAAGCCCTCGGCGTGCCCATCGCGGTCATTACCAACGCCTCGCTTGTTCGCAGAGCGGACGTCCGCAGGGAGCTCGCCCTTGCCGATTGGGTTTCTTTGAAATTCGACGCCCTCGAGCCGAAGCTTTGGCGCCGGGTAAACGCACCCCACCGGTCCCTGGACATCGGCAGGATGATGGAGGGCGCCCGCCGTTTTGCTGGTGAGTTCACCGGAACCCTTACGACCGAGACGATGCTGGTCCGGGGGCTGAATGATACCGAAGAGAACCTCGAGCCCCTCTCGGCGTTTCTCGCCTCCCTCTCTCCGACGGTAGCCTACCTGTCGGTTCCCACCCGGCCCCCCGCCCGGCCCTGGGTCAATGCCCCGGAGTCCGAAACGCTCGCCCGGGCGTTCCGGGTCTTCGCCCGGGAGCTACCGCAGGTGGAATACCTGATCGGGTACGAGGGAAACGCCTTCTCCTCCACCGGAGACGTCGAACGGGACCTCTTGAGTATTACCGCCGTCCATCCGATGCGCCGGGAGGCGGTGGACGATCTGTTAAGGCGAAACGGCGCCGAGTGGGATTCCGTTCAGAGCTTGATGGACAACGGCCAACTCGTTTCGGCCGATTTCCAGGGGCAACGCTTCTACCTCCGGCCCGCCGGCGGAGGCTGAACGGGCCCGCGATCGAAAACGGGCCCGCGGCTCGGCTACCCCACCAAAGCTGCCGCGATCTCGCCGGCCACCCGGGCGTTGCTCCGGACCAGGGCAATGTTGGTCTCGAGGCTTCTGCCGTCGGTCAGCTCGACGATGCGCCCGAGGAGGAAGGGGGTTACGTCCTTTCCGGTAATCCCCTGTTGGTCCGCCTCCGCGACTGCGGTATCTATTACCTTGTTGATAAACTCCGGCGCCAGAGCGGCCGACTCCGGAACGGGGTTTGCTACCAGAACCCCGCCGCCGAGGCCCGAGTCCCACCGCCCTCTAAGAATCGCCGCGACCTCCTCCGGCCCGTCGACCCGGTCTGTGACCGGGAAGCCGCTGTCGGAGGTGTAGAAGGCGGGGAAGGCGTCGGTGCCGTAGCCGAGGACCGGGACGCCGAGGGTTTCGAGGTATTCCAGCGTTTTTCCGATATCGAGAATCGATTTAACCCCGGCGCTTACCACCGCGACGGGCGTCCGGGCGAGCTCGTAGAGATCCGCCGAGATATCCATGGTTCGGGAGGCTCCCCGGTGCACCCCGCCGGTTCCCCCGGTGGCGAAGACCCGGATTCCCGCCCAGTCGGCGCCGATCATGGTTGTCGCGACGGTGGTCGCGGCGGTCTGCCGCCGGGCAAAGACCGATGCCAGGTCCCGGCGACTCGCCTTCCGGACCCCTTCCGCCCGGGCCAGGTGCTCGAGCTCTTCGTCGGCGAGCCCGATGCGAAAACGCCCGTCGATAATCGCCACGGTCGCAGGAACGGCCCCGGCGCTTCTGACCTCTTCTTCCACCTGCCGGGCCGTTTCCAGGTTTCGCGGATAGGGCATGCCGTGGGAAATGATCGTCGACTCCAAGGCTACTACGGGTTTGCGTGCCTTCAAGGCCCGGTCTACTTCGTCGGCGACCACGAGATAATCGGTTCCGCGGTTCTCGGTCTCACTCATCATTGGCTCCTACTGGGGCTCGAGGGTCGAGGCCCTGCCGGCCACCACCCGGGCTGCGGTTCTCGTCCCTTCTTCGAGGGCGGTCTGCATGCTCTCGCGACGGAAAAGGGCCCCAGCGAATCCGGCGATAAAGGCATCCCCGGCGCCGGTTGCGTCCACCTGCTTGGTCTCGACCGCGGGTATCTCCCGGAGGCTTCCCGTCTCGTGGTCGGTCCATAGCAGCCCCCGGCTCCCCAGCGTCAGGATGGTATGCCGTGGTTGGAGCCCCGGGGAGCCCGGAGTGTGAGGGACCGCGATGCCGCAGTGGGGTAGCTCTTCCTCGTTGGGGGTGACGGCGAAGAGCTTCCCCGAGAGCCCCTGGAGCCGCTCGGCTTTCCGGCTGCTCACCGGGTCTATGATCAAGGGCACCCCGGCCGCTTCGGTAACGGTGACGATCCATTGGAGGGCCGTCGCCGAGAGGTTTGTTTCGGTTATGGCCAGGGCGGCCCCGGCTATCGCTTCCCGGTGCTCCTCGAGGTAGTCGCCTCCGAGGGACTCGATCGCGGAGAGGTCCGCGGCGGCCACTTCCAGCTCTCCCCGCCGGTCGAGGAGGGCAATGTAGATACCGCCCTGGGTCTTCTCCAGCCGGCGGACCCCCCGGACGTCGACCCCGGCGTCGGTGGCCTGCCGGAGGGCGTAATCCGAAAGGGGGTCGTCTCCGGTAGCGCCGAAGAGGCAAACCGGAACCCCGAGGACCCCCAAGTCCGCGGCGATGTTGCGGCCGACACCACCGGCGGTAAGCTCCACGCGGCTCGGAGTCGAGGTCCGGGAGTCAAAACCTTCGGCGACCGGCGTTGCGTGGAGATCCACGCTTATCCCGCCGATTACCGCGACGTAGCGATCGGAAGCCATAGCGTATTCTATCGTTCCCGGTCGGATGTGTAACGCGCCTCGAGGGCCTCCACATTCTTTATGCTCTTCCGGATCCAATCGAGGTAGATCTCGCGGCCTGCTTCCTCCGAAAGGGTCCATTCGATATCCGAGGCGCGTAGCCGCCGGGAGAGCTCCTGCAGGCAGAGGGCCACGGAAACCGAGATGTTGAAGCTCTCGACAAAGCCGTGCATCGGTATCCAGAGCGCCTCGTCGGCCCCGGCGATTGTCTCCGGCGTCAACCCGGAGATCTCGGTACCGAAGAGCAGGGCGATGGGGCCGGCCTGGAGATCCAGCTCCCCGAGGGGCACGGAGTCCTCCCGCCGGGCGGTTGCGACGGTGCGGTAGCCGGCCTTCCGGAGGGCCTTAAGAACCGCTTCCGGCTCCGATTCGGGACCCCGGTGCCGGTGGAGGGTTAGCCACTGGGAGGTTCCGAGCTCGATGTCCGGGTTGGTCCGGTAGCGGTTCTTCCGCTCCACGATATGGACGTCCTGGATTCCGAAGGCGTCGCAGCTCCGCAGGACCGCGCTCCCGTTGTGGGGCTGGTAGAGATCCTCGAGGACCACCGTAAGGTACCGGGTGCGGCTGGAGAGTACCTCCTGCATTCGCCGCCGGCGCCGTTCGGTAACAAAATCCGAGAGGTAGGCAAGCAGATCCGGGTCCATGAAAACCGATTGTATCCACATCCGCCGATTGCGCCAGGGCCCGGACCTCGTGTTGGACAGATTTCGCCTTAGTACGTTAGGATGATGTTGAAAAGGAATGAAGTCCAACGACGAGGACACCCTACCGAAGTACTATCTTATCGCGAACGCGGTCGTCGAGCGGATCAAATCGGGGGAGCTCGGGCCGGGGATGAAAGTCCCAAGCGAGAACGAGATTATCCGGGACTACGGGGTTAGCAATACGACCGCCCGGAAGGCGCTCCAGGAGATCGAGCTTGCGGGGTGGGCGAGAAGAGTCAAAGGGAAGGGGACCTTCGTCCTACGAAAAGACGTTATCCGGTCGGCGGACCGTATCGTCAGCTTTACCCGGAACATGCTCGACGCCGGGTACACCCCCTCCTCCCGGGTTATCGACACCCGGATCGTAGACGGGTACACCGCCACGATCAACGGCCGGAGCTACTCCGTAAGCGGGCCGGTCTACCGCCTTCAGCGGCTCCGGTTCGCCGACGACATTCCGATGCTCTTCGAGACGCGCTACATTTCCGGACAGTTCTGCCCCGAAATCTTCGACCAAGACCTGACACAATCGCTCTACGCGATCTACGAGAACGTCTACCGGGTCGAGTTGACGGAAGAAGTAATACAGATGAGTTGCTCGGACATCTCCTCCCCGGAAGACAGGGAGCTCTTCAACCTAGAAGGAAGCGTCCGGGCTTTCCTAATCGAAGGGGCGACCTTCTGCGGGAAGGGGATCCCCCTCGAGATGGAACACAGCGTCTACCGGGGGGACAAGTACAACTTCTCGATCACCGCGACGAAGTAGCCGGGCCTCGGGAGCCGCTACTTCTTGTCGTCGTCCTTCTCGATCTTCGGCTTCTCCTCCTCTTCCTCTTTCTGCTCTTCCTTCAGGCCGCTCTGGAACTCTTTTTTCGCCTGTCCCAAGGACCGTGCGAACTTCGGCACCGCCGAAGCGCCGAATAGCACCAGTCCGGCCGCTACAATTACGACTATTTCCGTTGTTCCGATCATCTATGTCTCCTCCGTATGCTTCTCTTCCGTTTCCGGGTTGTTCTTTGGAGCCTGGGGCTGGGACGGCCCGCCGTCGCTGTCCATCCGCTCGATGTCCCGGGCGATCGACTGTAAATCCGAGTTGACGGCCCTCGAGAACTTCCTTATATCACGCACAACATTGCCGAACTTCCTCATCACCTTAGGCAGATCCTCGGGCTTCATAAAGAGAAAAACGACAACGGCGACTATGGCGATTTCGACCCAACCGACTCCGAACACCCTATGCCTCTCCGAAGTGGAATATACGCGCGACAAGGATGGTCCCGAAGAAAAGTATGATAAGCGGAACCGCCACGATCAACTGCGAGACAAAATCCGGGGGGGTAAAGAGGGCCGAAAGCGGAAAGACGGCCATAACCACGTAGCGCCACGCCCTAAGGAGTGCTTTCCGCTTGAGAACGTTCAGAACCATCAGAATCTCGAGGACCACCGGCACCTGCACCAGGAGTATCAAGAGGAAGAGGAGCTGCAGCACGTAGAAAATGTTCTTGCCGTACCCTAACAGAATCCCGACCTGATCGGGAATAAAGCCCATCCCCGTCAAGAAGCGGATCGAAATGGGGATCATATGGAAATAGCCGTAATAGAAGGCCAGTATCGCCAGGATAAAGCTTACCGCCAGGGTAGATCCGACGATGCGTTTTTCCTTGGGCAGGAGCCCGGGAAATACGAAGGCCACGACATTGAACAGGTGGATTGGGATCGACAGGACCGTTCCGGAGATTACGGAGAGCTTCATCTTGACGGCGAAACCCTCGAAGATGGTGTTGACGAACATGGTGCTGTCGAGGGTCTGATTCAAATTCTCGAAGGGCTCGGCAAAGAACGCGAATATCCAGTCGAAGAGGAGAAAGCCGGCGACGGCCCCTAGCAGCACTGCTGCGGCGGAGACGATAATCCTTCTTCTGAGTTCTTTGAGATGCTCAACAAACGGCGCTTCGGTCGCCAAGTCAATGGTCCCCCACCACAACAGCCCACCAGGGTGATGCACGTACCGAGCCGCATGGTAGCACATGCGGATTCGTTATCCAATCCAAGCCACCGCCCCGGCCCGGCGGCAAACCTGGAATTTAATTCCCGGTGTGGTAGTATGAGACCCGGAGGAACCGCCATGAAGCTACTGCGCGTTCTCATAGTTTTTCTCGCAATAACGCTCTTCGCCGGCTGCGAAGTCTGGATTTCTTTTTGGGGTGATGCGGATGGGGATCGGAATATCTACGTTCGGGCCGATGCTTCGACCGCTGGAGTTGTTGGGGGTTCCGACGCGGTTATGGCGGCACTCTACCGGAAAGACGGTAGCAGTTTTACCCCTGTGGGAAAGATTTCGGCCATCGACGGGGCGGTCAGGTTGAACGGCGCCTTCCTAGGCGTGCCCTCGGCAGAGTACAAGGTTTCGGTTTGGATCGACAAGAGTCCGCCCGCCGACAACTCGCCGCATTTCAAGGGCGTCCCCGGAACTCCGGAGAACGGTGTCACCTCGAGTATCATAGATATGAGAGGCTTTATCGATTACACTATCGTGATCGATTCTGCGGCGGACTGGGTTGCGGATGGAGACGTCTTGGTTACGCTTCCTTGAGAGAATCTCGATAAGCCTTAGACTCCCGATTTTGTGTCGCTGCAGCGGAATCCGGATTCTTACCGGCGATTTACTGCCCCCCCATCCGCAGACGTCTCCTCCATCACCGGTAATGCAGTTCGATGCACAGCACATCGCCATCGCGACCGTAGGCCGGGTTGACGTGCTCGTGAGCTGGAAATTCCAACAGATCGTCAACTTAGAACGGATCCGTGGTTACCATTCTGTGAACCTGCGGAAGGGTTATCCAATGATCGAGATCCGGACGCCCCGGGAGGTTCTGTCAGATGAATAAGACGAAGAAGAAGTTCGACGCGGTCGAAATGATGCGATCGGCTTGAGATAGGATGTCTGCTGAGATAGAAGGCATGAGCATGGAGGAGGAGTTGGAATGGCTTGCCTCACAGAAAATCGCTGACCCGGTCTTGAAACGTCTGCGGGATCGAGCTGCCCAACAAGCCGATGCAGCGGACCGGCCTTCGACCGGCCGCTGATCGCCGAAACGTTATGCCCTTGAAAGAAGCTGATGAACATTAAAGAGTTTTCAAAAATTTCAGGAATCTCCTCATACACTCTGAGGTATTATGAAAAAATCGGCATTTTCCAAGAAATCAGCCGTAACGCGAGTGGTTATAGAGATTTCACAGAAAAGGATTTGTTGTGGGCAGCATTTATAAACAGATTGAAGGAAACGGGGATGCCTCTTGAACAAATTAAAAATTATGCATTATTGAGGCAACAAGGAGAAAGCACTGCGAACGCAAGAAAGAATTTGTTAGAAGATCACGCATCCGTTCTGAAAAACAAAATTTCAGAAGAAAAGCAGCATCTGAGCAAAATTAAAGAGAAAATTGAATATTATGAGAAAGTTATTTTAGGCGAAAAAAATCTTGACTTAGAGTCAACTCTAACTTGTAAGCTATTTCCACAAGTTTTCCCAAATAGCTCACAGGAGAAACAACATGAAAAATGAAAGGTTTGAAGCTGGCTTAAAGAAACTACATGAAATTGACGGAGATGCAGGAGAAAAGGTTATAGAAAGTTTAGCATCCATTGCACCGGATTTGGCCAAATACACAATCGAATTTCCTTTTGGTGATGTTTATCAACGCCCAGGCTTGGATTTAGAAAGTCGGGAAATTGCAACTGTTGCGGCATTAACTGCCTTAGGTCATTGCCTTCCACAGTTAAGTGTTCATATTAACGGGGCTCTAAATGTGGGTTGTAAGCCAGAGGAAATAGTCGAAGTGATTATACAAATGGCAGTTTACGCAGGTTTTCCGGCTGCATTAAACGCAATGTTCGTTGCAAAAGAAGTCTTTCAAGAAAGGAATATTATAAAGGCATAACAAAGCTTTTGCAGCGGAGCGCAAAAAGCCCGCGCCCGCTGAAAAGCAACGTTAGAAGGCTATGTGAACCACAGTTGACAGACGCCTGCATGTGAACTACAGTTAGCATATGATAGAAGTCAGGACGACAGCTAAGTTCACGAAGTGGTTCAAATCCCTCAAGGACCGACGGGCAAAGGCTCGAATTCAGGCTAGGATTGATCGAGTCGAAATGGGTCATTTTGGGGATGTGGCACCCGTCGGAGAAGGCGTGAGTGAGTTGCGAATCTTCTACGGCGCCGGCTACAGAGTCTATTTTGTTCAGAAAGACGCTGTTGTCGTGATACTTCTATCCGGTGGCGACAAAAGTTCTCAAAAAGCTGATATCGCCAAAGCCAAAGAAATTGCCAAGCAGTTGGAGGTATAAGTCTATGGGTATCAAAACTACGCGCTGGGATTCAGCAGAACATCTTGAAACAGAAGAAGATATTCAACTGTATCTTGAAGCCTGCATCGAGGAAGCCGGTGAGGATCCTGCATTCATTGTGCATGCGTTGAGTGTTATCGCGCGCGCCAGGAACATGAGCCAACTTTCACGAGATACAGGACTTACCCGAGAAGGCTTGTACAAAGCCTTATCACCGGAAGGTAACCCAACGTTCAGTACAGTCGCAAAAGTCGCAAAGGCGCTCGGCTTGCAGATCACTGTGCAAACTCCTCGTCAACCGCCTTCTAACAATCAATTGCACGCGACCAGCGATGCTGGCGCGTGAATAAGAGC
>CAYPUT010000139.1:0-8861 GCA_964413945.1 uncultured Spirochaetaceae bacterium | reverse complement strand
TCGAGCGCTACGCCCAGAGCCAGTGGCAGCTGTTGGTCGATAACGGCTTTGCCGGTCGCCCGGAGATGGTCGATGCGGCGCAGAGCGGGGTCGAAACCTTCGCCCGGTCGGTCGTCCGGACCGACACCGAGGTTATCTTCGCCCTGAACGGCGACGGCGAGGTCGAGATGACCACCGCCCCCTTCACGGTAACCGAAGAGGAGCGGGAGCGCCTGCTCGAGCTCGCGGAAGAGGGGCAGCGGAGCCTGGTCACCGTCTCTCTCGGGGGGATTCCCCGGGTCGCCCGGGGCTTTTCCTTTCCGGCCTTCGACTGGTACGTCCTGGTCACCGAGCGGCGTGACGTCTTCTACGCCGCGGTTCGGGACATTACCTACTATTCGGCTATCATCCTGGTTGCGTCGGCTGCCGTCGCAGTCGTTTTGCTGTGGCTCTTCTCCGACCGTCTTACCCGGCCCCTCGGGCGTGTGGCCGACGGCATGGAGCGCATCATCGCCGAGAACGATCTCTCGAGCCGGGTGGAAGTCGAGTACTCCGACGAAACGGGGCGCCTCGCCCACACCTTCAACATCATGGTCGAGGAGCTCGACCGGGCCTACAGCCAGATTAAGCGTTACGCCTACGACGCGGTTCTCGCTCAAAAGCGAGAGCACAAGATCCGCAACATCTTCCAGAAATACGTTCCCCAGGACCTGATCGACAAGTTCTTCCAGAATCCCGAGGAGATGCTCGTCGGCGACAACCGGGAGCTGGTGGTCCTCTTCTCGGACATTCGCGGCTTTACGACGATATCCGAAGGGATGCGCCCCGACGACCTGGTGAACAGCCTGAACCGCTACTTCTCGACCCAGGTCGACATTATCATGGGGCGGAACGGCATTATCGATAAGTACATCGGAGACGCGATCATGGCCTTCTTCGGCGCCCCGGTCTCCCGCGAAGACGACGCCTACCAGGCCGTAACGGCGGGAATCGAGATGGCCAAGGCCGTCGAGCGCTTCAACGTCGAGCAGCAGAAGCTCGGGAAGCCGGAGTTCCGGATCGGCGTAGGCCTGGCCTACGGCGAAGTTACTGTCGGCAACATCGGCACCGACAAGAAGATGGACTACACCGTCATCGGAGATATCGTAAACCTCGCCTCCCGGATGGAGGGACTCACCAAGGTCTACCACCAGCAGCTCTTGATATCCGACCGGCTCTACGAGGCGGTGAAAGATCGGATACTCACGCGACCGGTGGACCGGGTAGCCGTAAAGGGAAAGTCTCAAGGAGTGCCAATCTACACTGCGGTGGACACCCTCGAGCCGGCCGCCGAAGAGGCATGGAAGCTTCACACCGCGTCGATGAAGGCCTACTACAATCGCGACTTCAAAAAGGCCGCCGGGGGCTTTCGGGAAGTGCTGCAGCACCTGCCCGGCGACTACCTCGCCGAGGTCTTTCTCGAGCGGGCCACCACGTACCAAACGACACCTCCCCCGGCGGAGTGGGACGGCGTCGAGGTTATGAAGACAAAATGATCGGCGTCAGGGCGCACCACCGAGTAAGCCCCTGGGCCCTTGCGATTCTCCTTCTTGCCGTAACCTCTCTAGCTCCGATCGCCACCGGGGCCCAAACCACCGATGCGGAGGGTACCGACGCTTCCGTCAGAGCCTTCTACGTCCCGACGACTCCCTTAGACGATGATGAAGAGAGCCTCCGCTTTGCCGGCATCATCGACGAGGCTCTGAGACGGGAGCTGGACCTGTTGGCGTTGGAGCTGGTGGTTGCCGAGACGGTCACCGGATCGCTTGGGGCGGCGGTGGTGCCGGCCCGGGAGGCCGACGCAACCATCGTCATCGGAAGCACCGCCGCCGTTGAGCGCCGGGAGCTGGTGATGACCTTCCGGGTCATCGACGTCGCCACCGAGCGGCTGATCGAGGCCTCATTCTCGCCGACGCTGGTAGGCGTAACGGTCCACAACCGCATCGACGAGGCGGTGGCGGACCTGGCGGCCCGGCTGGAGGAGTTTCTTGCGACGCCGGAGGAGCGCCCGGCAATCGCGCCGTTTGCCCTTTCGGTAACGCTTTTAGGCAGCCCTGAGGGCATGGAGATCTCCTACCCCGGCGAGGAGCCCCTCGGGATCATTCAGAATGGGGAGCTGACGCTCCCCTTTGAGCCCTTCCCAGTCGGCTCGCGACTCCTCCTCGAAAAGACGCATCCGGACTATCATTCCGATGAGGCGGTTATCCACTTGACGGCACCGCGGAACAACATCGAGTTGGACCCCCTGTGGAAGAAGACGCGTTGGTCGGGAGATGTCGTGTGGACCTACGGCCAGCTTGCGGGCCTGGGTCTCGGCGCACGCTACTTCTTCGACCCGGACTACTGGTTCGTCGCCGGCGAGAACTACTTCTACGTTCAGCCCTCTCCCTACGACAACGCCAATACGACGTACCACAACGATCTTTCGTTCTGGACGGGCCGCTATCTGTTCTTTGACTTCGATTCTCCCTTCCGCATGGGGATGGGAATCGGTCTCGGAATGATTCTGACTCGCGTGGCGGATTCCGACCGAACCCTCTTTACCGACTTCTACCTGAATCTGGCCAACTTCTGGATGGAATACAACACCCCGAAGTGGACTTACTTCGTCCGGGTCGCAACAAAGATCAGCACGGGCATCGGCAACAATCTGCTGGATACGGGCTACGTGTCGGTTACCGCCCCGGACCGGGAGAACGGTCCGGAGATGCCGCCGATTAGCATAGGCGTTGGGAGGAAGTTCTGATGAGATGCGTTCCGCCCGGACCCCGGCTTTCGCTAATCTTCGGCGCGATCGTCCTGATATTCTTCGTCGGCCTGTCCGGCTGCAACTTCTTCTACCACAGTGCCTTCCCGGGCTACGTGCCCCTTATCCAGAACCAGGTAGACATCTCGAACCGTTTTCCCTACGATCCCGCGGCGGAGTACCGGGTGGAGGTTGTCAACGGCGGCGCGGGTGACTACGTGATTATCCTCGCCGCAGGCCCGGCCCTCGGCGAGCGCCTGGCCATCTACGACGCCGACCTGAAGGAGCAGTTCTACCGGAAGGACACGGTAAGCGCCGATGAATTTGGCCGGGATAGTCCGGTGATAATCAACGCATTGGGAGACCTCTTCGTGGGTCGACTTCAGTTTGGCCCTGGCTTATCGGCGCCGTCGATTATTCCAGGTACAGTAACGTTATCGGGAGAGAACAACGTATTCATAGCCCCGACGGACTACATATCCGTCTCAAGGTCCGATCTGGATGAAGTCAACTTCAAGACGGCGACGCCGACCATAGACACCGCTCCGGCTGACAACCTCGTCGACGTCGGGCTGCTAGGCGATCTTCAAGCCGTGACGGCGAGTTACTCGCCGGCTATTGACTACTTCGGGTTTGCGGCATTCGACCGTAATAGCCGGCAGATAGTCGTGTGGGTAAGACCGCTTACCGGTTGGGCTTTCCCGGCTGTTGATATCGCGTCGGAGCCACAGGCAGGAGTATTCCCGACATCAGTAAGCGACGTACAGCGGATGAAAGTTATGGCTCAAGGGGTTGTAATCGAGCAGGAAGAAGACGGCCTGATCCTTCGCTTCTACGACCTGTTCGGAAACGAGGGCGATTCCTTGAGTCTGAGCCACGGCGATGCGCGGTACGCCTTTAGTGCCGCAGGGACGCACTTCTACCTCCTCCGGTCGGAGGAAGAGAAGCTCGTAAAGGCGGATACGTGGTGGTAGCGATGCGTCGGGCCGCACTTGTTGTCCTGCTCTTTTTGGGAAGCGCCCTCCTTGCGACTGCGCAGGATGCCGCACCGGACGCCGGTTCCGAGGCCGGCGGGCGGGCGGCGCGCCGGGTATTGGTGTTTCTCTCCTTTGCCCCCGACAGCTCCTACAGCGCAACACGGACCGTCCAGATACGCGAATCGCTGTATGCGGCATTCGCCTCCTATCGGGATAGCGTTACCGCCGTCGAATGGCCCGGAGAGGGCGCGCCGGACGACCGGGTGCGTACCCTCGAAGCGTTCGATTACGGATGCGATAGCTGGCTCTCGGTTGAGATTACCGGCTCCTCCGACGGTGCCGGCTACACGGCCCGGGCTTTTGACCTTGTCACCCGGAAGTATCCGGTCGATTACGAGCTTCAACTGGAGCAGCCGCTACGAAGCCGGGACCTACAGCGACGATTCTGGGACGAGATGTTGACCGAGCTCGCCGATACCTTGTCCGTTCCGGAGTCGGGCACCAGAATCACCTTCGTCGGCCGGCCGGGCACCGTCATTCGGGGAGCCGGAAGCGCGGCGTTAACGCTGGACGAGGAGGGGCGGACTACCGTAGAGCTGGCTAATCCAAATGTCTACCGGTTTCGGGCTACACGGTTGGGCTACAATCCTCTGACGGATACTCTGGTTGTCGGGGATGCTCCCAAGACGGTGGTATTGGAACAGGCGCGGGCACCCCGGCATATCGTGGACGCAGGCTTGAGCACCTTGAGCTATCCCACGGCTTCCTACGGCTACTACCTGCTGCCCAACTACATTTTCGCGAAAATCGGGTTTACCAGCTACGTCGCCGGCTTCTATCTCTTGGGCGAAACCCAGGAGCCCTCGCTCTGGGTCAGCGAGCCGCTTACGGAGTTTCACCTCCAGCTTGCGAGCTTCTTTAGCCCTGCGGATGTTGAGATCCGCGGCTACGCCGGCGCCGTTGGGGGTCTGCGGTTGATGCATTCGACCTTTCTGTTCGGCCTCGAGCCCCTCGCGCCGTTCTTTCTCGGTCCTCTCCTGGGCGTAGAGTTCGAGCCGTTTGCCTCGATTCTGGGCTTTCTCGAGTGGTCTCCGGTGATGCTCTTGTCCGACGAGACGCGGCTGTTGTCATCCGCGTTTCCCGCAGGCTACGAGCCGATGGCGGTGACCAACTTCGGCATCGGACTTGTAGACTTCCTGCGATACCGAGTGGGGGTACGGTTCCAATGGTAGTAAGACAACGCGCAGGTGCCCTCGCGGTGCTGATCGCCCTCCTTGCCGCAGCCCTCGGCGGCTGCTTTCTCCCGGTCTTCGACCTGGAAACCAGCCTGGCCTACCAGACCGCCTCGAAGATGGATAAGGTAGGAACGATTGGGCCGCTGGAGATCAGCGAGGAGCGGATCGCCGGAGCCTCGGAGTACTACTACGTGCCGAGCAGAACACTTGCCTCCAACCATGGGCTTCTGGTTGTGGAGGATTCCTCCGGCGCGAGCATCTCCTACTTCGCCGAAGACACGACCGAGCCGGGAAACCCGGTCCAGCAAGTTGACAGCACCGCATCTTTTTTCTTTAACAATTCAAGCGCTGACAGCTTTCGCTTTGTTGTCGTGCCGTTCAGGGATCCGACGCCGGCTCCCGACGATTCGTATATAGTGGCCTACAACGTCGGTGACAACGCAAACTTGGAAACGTGGGGCTACTTCTCGGGTGGCCCCGACTTTTCACAGGTAGATACCGAAACCGTCAGCAATTGGACGGGCGTGGGTATCCCTCCGGCAATCAATCTTGGGATTGCATTCGACGTGAACGGATTTACCGGCTTCTGGGACGCGCTCATCCTTGTCAGGGACGGCCCCGCAGACGAGTTCGACATCTACGCGGATTCTCATAACGACTCGCTTTTCCCGGGGCCGCCCATGGCCTCCCCAGGGACCCCGTCCCCAACCCCCGATGGACGGGTCCTCAACGGTGGGGTCGCCGCATTCGACTCGCCGAACCACACGGCGATCTTCTCGGCACACGCCGGGGGCGGCTTCTACGATGTCTACAAGATTGACACCCTCGCCCCAACGACCGCAGAGAGACTACCGGTCCGCCAGTCCATAGACGAGATTCTCTCAACCGGCGAGCTCTACCACCGCGGGGCGGGTAGTGACGAGGTCTACGACTCGAGCGGCAAGAAGAAGTACTCGATACCCACCGGCAAGCTACACTTTGCCTACGAAAACACGGACGGCAGCGAACCGGTAATGTTCTACACGCTGGTCTACTTCGACCGCGTGGAGGGTGACGACGACAACATGTACATCGACATCTACGCGATTCCCACCGCGGACCTGAGGGACCTGGAATAGCGGCGGGCGGTTAACAACGCAAGGTTGCCATAAGACGCCGGGGCGTCGTCAGGAGCTTTAGTGCGTCGACGGGGGAGGCACATACGACGCGGGCACCCTGGAGCGTCGGGCCGTAGGCGCCTTCGGGCCCCAGGCTTCGGACCACCTCGAGCTTGGCTCTGTCCTGGGCATCCCTTGGCAAGATGTCGAGGTCGCAGGGTAGCCCCTTAAGAGCCTCGGCCGTTACCACGCGCCCGGCAGGAGCACGCCGTCCACGGCCAAGGTGCCGGATTTGGTACGTCCGGTCTCCCGGGACATCGAAGGCAAGCATGATGGCGGCTTAGTCTATTACGGGAAGCGACGGCTTCTAAAGTGTCTGCAAGCCTCGTATTGACAAAAATAACTCAATAATCTATATTATAAGCCATACACAAACTGCTTTGGTCGGGGAGACTCCGTTTTCGGTCACGCACCCTCGGCGCAGGCATTCCGGAGACGTATGAAATACTCGAGGGACCGGGTCATCCTGCTGGTTGAAGACGAGCCGTTGGTCGCGATGGCCCAGCAAGAAACGCTGCAAAGGTACGGTTACCGTGTTGTCTGGGCATCCACCGGGGAGAGAGCCGTCGAGATTGCCGCGGAGCGGCCGGAGATCGACCTGGTTCTGATGGATATCAACCTAGGACCCGGCATGGATGGCACCGACGCCGCGCAGCAAATCCTCAAGACCAAGGAGCTTCCGGTCGTCTTTCTCTTGTCCTACACCGATCCGAAGGTCGTGGAGAAAACCGAGGAGATCGTCTCGTACGGCTACATCGTCAAGAGCTCCGGCGATGCGGTGCTCCTCGCGTCGTTGAAAACGGCGTTCCGCCTTTTCGACTCGCGCAATCGCGCTCTCGAAACGCTCGCAGGGGAAAAGGAACGACTGCGCGTGACGCTTCATAGCGTGGGCGACGCGGTCGTCGCAACGGACGCCGAAGGCCGAGTCACCTTCCTAAACCCCGTGGCAGAGGAGCTAACCGGCCATGCCGCCGACGCCGCTGCGGGACGGCCGCTCGCAGACATCTTCCACATCGTTCACGCCTACACCAGACAGCGGATGGAGAATCCCGTTGGACGCGTGATCGAAGAGGGCAGAGTCGTCGGACTTGCCAACCACACGGTCCTTATTTCGGCCGGGGGCGAAGAGTACCAGATAGCAGACTCGGCGGCGCCTATTCGCGACTCCACAGGTCGGATCATTGGCGTGGTGCTCGTCTTTCGGGACGTCACCGAAGAGTACGCCGTCCGCCGGCAGCTACAGGAGCGTGAGCACGACATGCGGCGCGCTCAACGGCTGGCCAATCTCGGATCCTGGCGCTTCAACATCAGCTCCGGTACGGTGTCCGCATCGCCGCAGGCCTACCGGGTCTACGGGATGGACGAGAGAGAGTTCACCATCGAACAGGTCCAGTCGTATCCGCTCCCCGGCTACCGCAGAATGCTCGACGCGGCGCTCCGGGATCTGATCGAGCGCGGTACACCCTACGATGTCGAGTTCGAGATTCGCCGCCCGAACGACGGTGAGATCCGGGTTATCCACTCCGTCGCGCAGTACGACGCCGAACAGAACGCCGTCTTCGGGACGCTCCACGATGTTACCGAGCGCAAGCGCACCGAGCGGCAGCTGCGGGAAGAGCGGGAACGATTCGCGACGATCACGGAGCTGAGCCCTATCGGCATCACGACCGTCGATGCTAACGGGGTGATCACCTACGCGAACGTCGCCGCCGAGAGGATCCTGGGGCTGCACCGCGACACGATTACCTCCCGGACCTACGACGCGCCGGAGTGGGAGCACACCGCCCCCGACGGTGGCCCCTTCCCGGACGAAGATCAGCCGTTCACCATCGTCAGGGCGACTCTCAAGCCGGCCTACGATGTCCGCCACGGCATTACCTGGCCGGACGGCAGACACATCGAGCTTTCGATAAACGCGGCCCCGATCCTCGGCGACGAGAGAACCTTTCGCGGAATGGTCGCGACGGTCGAGGACATCACCGAGCGCAAGCGCACCGAGGAGGAGGTCCGGAGACTACTTCGGGAGAAGGAGGTGCTCCTTCGGGAGTCCCATCATCGCGTTGGGAACAACATGAACACGCTTCGGAGCCTGTTGTCCCTACAATCGCAGGCTACCGATTCTCCTCAGGTCCGCGACGCCCTTGCCGCCGCGTCGGATCGGATTCAGGCCGTGGCGCGACTCTACGATAGACTCTTCCGCAACACGCCGACCGGCCCGCTGAGCATCCGCGAGTTTCTCGTCCCGCTCATCGACGAGATCGTCGAGATACTTTCGCCGCTCGTCCGGGTTGGTGTGTCGACGGACCTGGAGGACGTGCCCCTCGACCCAGGGACCCTGTCCACAATCGGCATCGCGGTGAACGAGCTCGTCACCAACTCCGTGAAGCACGCCTTCCCCGGGAAAGGGGATGGGCGTATCTCGGTGGCGTCAGTCCGCAGAGGCTCTCGGATAGTACTGACATATCGGGACGACGGGCCGGGGCTGGGCGGTGGTGCCGCCGAGATCGCCGCGGGCGGTTTCGGCATGCAGCTGGTCCAGATGATGATCGAGAACCTCGGAGGCGAAATGCGCGTGCATCCCGGCCCGGAGCTTCGCATCGACCTCGAGCTGCCGAACACTTAGCGGAAGATAGTCTTACCCCTAATTTTCACGCCGGGATAACAAGGTCAGGTACCGCACGCCATACATCAGTTGGACCACCCGGTCCACGTCCAACGCGCGTATCGC
>CAYPUT010000138.1:0-8877 GCA_964413945.1 uncultured Spirochaetaceae bacterium | reverse complement strand
CGGCGGGCTACCGAAATAGGCGCTCGGCGGATCACGCCGGTGTTGAGCGACTATAGTGTCCCGAAGTTTCGCGATCCCCGACACCTCGCCGGCAAGCTCGAGCGGTGGCGCCGCATCGTTCGGGACGCGGTGCAGCAGAGCGGCTCGCCGAGGGTTCCGGAGCTGACCGAGCCGGTGGAGCTCGGCGCCCTCGACCGTTTATCCCCCGGGCTCACCGACGGAGCCGAGGGAGGTGTGCTCGGGCTCTTTTTCCACCAAGCTCCCCTCTCGGAGAAGACCCTCCACCACTACCTCGCGGAGCCGGTCGACGAGGTCAGAATGGTAATCGGTCCGGAAGGCGGATTCTCCGCGGGAGAAGTGTCACATCTGTTGGAAAGCGGTTATAATCCCGTCTACTTGGGTCCCCAGGTACTTCGAACGGAAACGGCGGCCATCTACGCGATGGCTGCGGTGGCGACCGTCGTTTTGGAGCAAGAGGCGTGGCAACTACGGAATCTCACATCATAAGACGGGTCTCGGTTCTCGGTGTCCCGGTATCCGTCTTCACCATCGAGGACATCGACAGCGTCCTCACCTCGCTTCTTTCCGGGGATGAGGCGCGTCAGGTTGTGTTCATTTCTCTCTGGGATCTTCTGCGGGCCCGGCGGAACAAGCGCTACGGCCGGATGATCCGAGAGGCAGCCCTCGTCATCCCGACCTCTCGGTCCATCCGAGGTGCCGCCCGCTTTCTCCGGAAGCCGGAGCCGTCGGCGTGCCGGCCTTTCGAATTCGTCATTCGACTCCTCGGAGCCCTCGAGAGACGTTCCGGCTCCCTCTACATACTCGGTCTCAACAGAAAGAGCGTTCAGGTTGCCGACGCGAACCTTCGGCTTACCTATCCCGGTCTTCGCCTCGTCGGGCGGCACCCGGGGCATTTCGGAAAGGATCGGGAAAAGGACATCGAGGTGGCCATCCGGAAGGCCGCTCCGGACGTTCTCCTATCAGGATCCGGAGTCCCCTCGGGAGACTGGTGGCTCTTCGAGCACCGGCAGAACCTCGGGGCGGGAGCGAGGCTCTGGGCACCGGACGTTCTCGACATCGTTGTCGGGCGGCGACGGCGTCCCGCCGAGGGGTTTTCGGGTCTCTTAGGCAGGATTATCCGGACTATTCTCGGGAAGCCCTGGACGATCTTCCGCCTCTTTTTGGTCCCCTGGTTCTTTCTGCTTCTGCTTGCCCACCGGCTGCTCCATCGCTAACCGGCGCAACGTCAAAGTGTCGCATCTTGAGATACTCGTAGGCGAACCGGAGCCGCCGGTCCAAGGACCTCGAGAGCAGTAACCCCACCAGCCGCCGCGTCGGCTGGAGGAAGAGGGTAAGGCCCAAGACATCGGTTACGAATCCGGGGACGACCATCAGAATCCCGGCAATAACGATAGACAAGAGGTCCCCGAACTCCCGCCGGGGATAGGACCCCTCCCGTAGCCGCGTCTCCAGACGTAAGAGCCCCCCTCGGGCGGAGCTCAACACGAAGGGAATGGCAACTAATCCCGTCGCTCCGGCGATAGCTATGGTAAAATAGACGCCGAATCTTCCGGCGAGCCGGGCGATCAGATACGCGTCACCGAGCATCATTAGTGCCAGAAGCAGCAGGGTAAGGAAGAAACGCGTAAGCGAGGCAAAGTCGAAGATTCGAACGATGCTGCGATCTGATATCACCGCTATCAGAGTATACCGATTCGGTTCTACCTGGGGAGGGAATCGATGCTGCGCATTCTTTTTATCGACGACGACGAGGCGGATCACAGAACCCTGCGGGTTATCCTTTCGGACAAGTTCGAGGTTCTGTCCTACTTCCGCGGGTCCCTGGCGGTCGACCGTGTCCGGGAAGTGCACCCCGACCTGATTCTCCTAGACGTCGATATGCCGGACATCGACGGGCTGACGGTCCTCCAAGGCATCGCTGCCCTCCCGGATGCTCCGCCGGTCGTGATCCTCTCCGGGATGCGGGACGTTACCCTCGTCGTCAGGGCGATGCGCCTCGGGGCGGTCGACTACCTGGTCAAGCCGTTTCGCCTGCTCGATCTGGAGCAAGCTATTCGGTACGCCCTGGTGCTCACCGCTGCGCGGCGACCCCGGCGTCTGGAGGAGGAGCAGCTCGGGGAGATTTCCCTCCTGGGAAACAGTCGGGCGGTTCGAAATCTTCGAAAGAGAATCCGTCGATTCGGCGCTTCGGACTTTCCGGTTCTTATCTTCGGAGAGAGCGGCACCGGCAAAGATCTGGTGGCCCGGGGAATCCACGCCATTTCTCCGAGGTCCGGCGGCCCCTTCGTAGCGATCAACTGCGCCGCTATTCCCCCGAGCATCTTTGAATCGGAGATGTTCGGAGCCGAGCGGGGGGCCTACACCGACGCCGTGCCCCATCCCGGCCGATTCGAGGTCGCCGACGGCGGCACTATCTTCCTCGACGAGGTCGGCGAGATGGACGCCCAGAACCAGGCCAAGGTGCTCCGGGCCGTCGAAGACCAGTCGATTCGGAGAGTCGGGGGAAACCGCCCTCGACGAATAGACGTCCGCATCGTGTCCGCAACCAACCGTCCTTCCGGATCTTTCGTGGCCTCCGGAAGCTTTCGAAGCGACCTCTACTACCGGCTTGCCACCCTTATCATCGAAGTGCCGGCCCTCCGGGACCGGGAGGAGGATATCGCTCTTCTGGCAACGCACTTTCTCGGAATGCGGTCCAAGGGAGCCAAGAGCTTCTCCCCCGGGGCCCTCGAGCGTCTGGAGGCGCACTCCTGGCCGGGAAACGTCCGGGAGCTAAGAAACTGTGTCGATCGCGGAATGCTCCTCGCCGAGGGACAGACTATCAACGCCGAAGATATTGTCTTTTACTAAAGAATACGTACCGCGTCTCGGATACCTACCGTGCTGCCTAGTCAATCCGCCGGAGACGGAACGCTTCGACGACGGGAATCGCCGTGCCGTCCTCTTCTCCGGCAGCCTGAGTGACCTCCCCGGCTATCAGAATACGGGCATTGGCCGGAACTTCTCGGGGTCCCGGCTCCCGGGAGGGTCGCAAGGGAAACTCATCCATAAAGTCGGGGCCGAAGAGAACGTAGGCACGGTAGAGGTTGATCGCCTCCAAGCCCTGCCAATCGGCGGTTACCAACTCGACGAGGACCAAAAAATCGTTCTCGTCGGAGCCGTAGTGGGTAATCGAAGCGACGACCCCGTCGAGGAGGACCGTCTGCCCTATTACGCGGTCCGGAGACCTGTTGATGGCCGAATAGAGGCGGGGAAGCGAGAGGGAGAAATTGACGGCACCGTCGAAGGCTTCCCGGTCCGCCGAAACCGACGGGACAACCAGAATTGCGAACGAGAGAGCCGCGACAAGGTAGACGATTCGGGCTGAGCCCCGCATGAAAAAGAGTATAGACTATCGGAGTGGGACGTGAGAACAGGGAGCACCCTATGAGTCCGAAGAGCGAAGCCCAAGGCCGGCGGGCCCTCGTTGTCGGCGGAAGCGGTGGAATAGGGCGGGCGATAAGCCGCCGTCTTGCGGGCCTCGGGGTCGACGTCGTCGCGACGGGGGCCCATCGGGAAAAGCTCGACTCGCTGGTCGGCGACCACCGAGGTGGACGCATCGAGGGTATTCAGGTGATGGCCGACCGGCCGGAGCAGATTCTTTCGGCGATCCCCGAAAGCCTAGAGCCGGATATCCTGGTCTGCGCCTTCGGTCCGGTCGTCTACAAGCCTCTGGGGGAGACCACGGCGGACGATTGGCGTTGCCTCACCGAAATGAACCTCGTCCTCCCCGGGGCGCTTATCGCGCGGTTCCTCCCGGGGATGCGTCGCCGAGGCTTCGGCCGCATTCTCGTCTTCGGGGTGATGGGAAGCGAGAGAGTCCAAGGATACCGGGAGATCGGCGCCTACGCCGCGGCGAAGACCGGATTGATGGTCCTCGTAAGGTCTCTCGCGAAGGAGCTTTCCGGGACCAACATTACCGTTTCCGCCCTTCTCCCCGGGTACGTCGATACCGAGTATCTCAGCGCCGAGGAGAGGCAGCGCTTTTTTCGAAGAAATGCATCACAAGAGCTCAAAAAACCGGATGAAATCGCGGAAACCGCGTGCTATCTTATTACCGCGGAGGACAACCGCCAGAACGGCGCTCTTCTCCCGATTGGGTAGGATAAGACAGGTAAAAATGGAGATGTTTTACCTCTATTTGACAATTAACGACCGTGCGGATACTATGTGGAACATTAGCTAAACGTGCCGGTAAGAGATGAGGTGCTATGAACAACAACGACATTGTGCCCGGCTTCGACGAAGAGAAGGACGAAAGCCTAAAAGTACGTCTTCAGAAGGTCGATAGCGTCGAAGGGTGCCTGATACTCTATTTGACGGGCTACATAGACACGTACAATTCCAACTTCTTCCAGAAACGCGTTTCCCGGGTAGTGGAAGAGGGGTACACGCGGTTGATTTTTCATTGCGGCGGCTTGAATTACGTCTCGAGCACCGGTATCGGGTCGTTCACGGCCTTCCTCAAGACGGTAAAACCCCGAGGGGGCGATCTGGTGCTCCTCGAGATCCAGCCGAAGGTGTACGAGGTCTTCCAGCTCCTCGGTTTCAGTCAGTTTTTCAACATCAAAGACAACCTCGACGAGGCGGTGGACTTCTTCAAGAAGGGCGGAACGACCGTCGAGTCCGATGTCTTCCCGAAAATTTTCAAGTGTCCGATCTGTTCGACCAAGCTCAAGGCGACAAAACCGGGACGTTTCCGCTGCTCGAACTGCAAGACGATCCTCGCCATCGACAACTCGGGGCACGTCTTTCTTGGATAGATGACACCTTCCCGTATTGAGAGCTTCCTCACGACCCTCGACCTTCAGTACGAACCCGCCGGAGAATCGGCGTGGCTCATACGGGACCCGGAGCGGGGTCTTCCGGGCGTCCTGGTGTTTCTCGAAGAATCCCTGGTAAGCATCCAGACCCGCATCGGGACCGTCCCAGTGGATAACCGAGCGGAGCTCTTCGAAGAGCTGCTCCGTCTGAACGCCGATACGGTTCACGGGGCCTACGCATTGAGAGACCAAGAGGTGTTGCTCCTCGACACCCTCGAGGCCGAGACACTAAACTACGAAGAGTTTCGCGCCTCCCTCGATGCCGTCGGGCTGACCCTCGCGCAGCATCGAGAGCCCCTGGCGCGCTTTTTCCGATAGGAGCGATCGACCGTGGGAATCTTCAGCCGACTTCGAAGGCTTATCCAGTCCAATATCAACGACATGATCAGCCGGGCGGAAAACCCGGAGAAGATGCTCAACCAGCTGATCGCCGACATGAACAAGCAGCTTATCGAGTCGAAACGGAGCGTGGCCGCGGCCATCGCCGACGAGAAAAAGCTCGAGCGGCAGATCAAAGACAACCGGGCGAAGGCCGAAGAATGGGAAACCCGAGCCCGCCTGGCGCTCAAGTCCGGGGACGACAATCTGGCCAAAGAGGCCCTTGTCCGGAAGCAGGAGATCGAGGGCTACCTCGTCGAATACGAGAAGCAGCTGGCCCAGCAGCACGAATCCGTAGAGAAGCTCAAATCGGGGCTCCGGGGGCTCCAGCAGAAGCTCGAAGAGGCTCAGCGCAAAAAGAACCTTCTTATCGCCCGGGCGAAGCGCGCAGAGACCCAGAAGCGGCTCCAGGAAACCATGTCCGGTATGTCCGACACCTCCGCCTTCGAAGCCTTCGACCGCATGTCGGCTCGGATGGACGACATGGAGGCTCAAAACGAGGCCTTGGAGGAGCTGGAGAACACCCGGGACGAACGCTCCCTCGAAGAGAAGTTTCGCCGCCTCGAGGGAGGCGACTCCGACGCCGACAAGCTCCTCGAAGAGTTCAAACAGCGGATGTCGATAGAGGACGCCCGGCCCGACAGCCTCGAGGAGCTCAAACGACGAATGCAGGAAGAAGAGAAGGACGAAGAGAAGGAGGATGGCGAGCCGAACGACCGGTAGAAAAAGGGCTCCCCTCTTGGTCTATCTGCTTCGCTCTCCTACGAGCCCCCTCGACCATTCCGTCGACGCCCTCCGCAGTCGATACTCGGTTCCCGATACGGCCTCCTATCCACCCGGGCACCTCCTCTGGCGCCTGGTCGTCGGAGACATCTGGCCGCCCCCTCCACAGTCCGTCCTGGCCGTTATTCCGGTAGAGGCGATCCCCGCGGTTCTCGAGAGCCGATTTTCGGTTTCCTCCCGGCTCGGTCCCTGTATTGCCTACGGCACGGCTTCTCAGTTGACCGCCGCCTTCACCGCCGGGGCCCTCGACTATCTCCGGGTACCCTGGGAGGCGGAGGAGCTCGTCGGCCGGGTCGAGCGGGTGCTCCGGACCTCCGGCCCCGCGGCCCTCCTTCCCCCGGATTTCCTATCCCCCGGGGAGGATAGGGTTCTCCGGGGGCTTATCCTCGCGGGCGGGGACGGGGCCTCCCGGGACGCCTTGGCTTACCTCGCCTACGGAGAGCGTGCCTCCTCTTCCGGGCGCCGATTGGACATGTTCGTCTCCCGGCTTCGGCGGAAACTCCGAAACCTACCGGGTAAGCCGGGAATCCGAGCGATTCGGGGATGGGGCTTTCGATTGGAGCCCGAGCCCGGCGCTCGGTCTGTGGATAACTTGTGGGCGAAATCGTCCGAAAGCAGATCAGCTACACATTATTTAAGTGATCCCGGGTTATTCGAGAAAGAATAACCGAAAAGAGCGCTTGCTAAGCGCATAAATTATTTTGCCAAAAAGATTTATGCTATACCCTTTCTATGGTTCTCGGCCCTCGTCATCGAGTCGGGGCTCCCGGTTGTCTACAAAAGGATACTTTGGCCCTACCGAAGCTGTCGAAAAATTGTGGATAACTCCTTTGCTTGTCACCCCTTATCCGCCGTGTTACGATACCGCCGTGAGATGGCTGGTAAAGGCCCCGGCACGGTTTCTCTTGGTTTTTCTCCTGATCTGGGCCCTCATCGCGCTTCTTCTCGTTATCGACGTCCTCGGATCCCGAGACGTCGATCAGCTCGCAGGCAGCTTACTCATCGCCGAGACCACCGGCTACGCCCTCTTCGTCGGCCTATTGCCGGCGCTCCTTCTGACCCTTGCCCTTCAACTGATGAAGCTCCGGAGATCTTCAGACCACCCGGTTGGCGTCCGCGTCGTCTTCTTCCTTCTCTCCGGGGCGATCCTTCTCGGCGGCTTCCAGGTTCTCGGAGAATCCTACAGAGGCCTCGCCGGACGACTCTCCACGGTAGGGCTCGACCTGGAGGGGGATGCCATATACCGCTCCGAGGAGCGGTCGCTCTACGTCTCCGAGGTTCAGACCCTCCGTCTCCGTAATGTGGTTGTGGTTCCCCGGAGCTTCGGGGATCGGATGGAGCTCGTGGCCGACGCAGTTTATCTCCCCGGTCCCGACCGGGAGATCGTTCAGTTGCCGGGAATCGAGAAGCCCTTTGCCCTCCAAGAAGCCTACGGCGGTCCCTGGGGAGGTCCCCGGAGCTCCTCGGTCTTTGGCGCCCTCGCCGAAGACGTTAACCGCCTTACGGAGGACCTTCTGCGGTTTGCGCCCCTTTCGAGTGGTTCTCTCCTCCGGATTGGAGGGGTTCTTCTTTTTATCGTCACCGCCTGGGTGTTTCTCCGGCTGACCCGGTGGCCCCTCTTTAACGCCTTCCTCTTTCTTCTCACGCTCCGAGGCATGCTGCGGCTGCCCGGGGCGCTTGCTACTCCGGCGGCCAGGGAGCTCCTCCAAGCGTATCTCGGACCGGAGCTTCTCTCCGACGCGTCTTACGTTGTCTTCCTCGGTCTGAGCGGTCTGTTCGTGCTGATTAACCTTCTGCTCCCGGGGCTTTCCCACTGGGAGCGGGAGACCCTCGATGGATAGGGCCACCCGGGGCGCCCTTCTGGCGGTTCTTCTGGCCCTCGCCGCCGGGTTTCTCTTCTTTCTCGGCCGAACCCTCTTCTTCGGATCCGAGGGCCTCTTGTTGCTCCAGTTTCGCAACGAATGGGTTATCAGGCAGGCACTCCTCGGACTGATCGATAATCTGGTTCCCCTCGTGGTCGCCGCCCTCCTGATTACCTACTCGATCATTATCAACCCGGAATCCGTCGCCTCGGAGGCGACCGTTGTCACGAGCCCCTTCGAGAGTATCCGGGGGCCCTTGATTATCCTGACCGTCCTTGCCATGGGTTATACCGCCGTCCTGGGACTCGTCGCCGACCGGGTAGAAGCCGGGGCCGGGCGGCTTACCGCGCTCTCCGAATCGGCGTTAACCTACCGCGACGAGGCCGCCGACGCCCTCAGGCGAGGGGAAATCGAGCAGGCGCTCCGGTTCCTCCGGCTCTATCAGTCGATTGCCGGACGCGGGGCCGAGGTGGTAGGGGCCGAGGGGGGGCAACCGGCGACCGTCTCGCAGCTCATAGCCGAGGTCGAGGCCAGGGCCCCGGAGGTTCCCCAGGAGGCCAGCGAAGAGGCGGTAATGCGGGAGGATACGCCCCTAACCCCCGAGGAGAACGCGCTTCGGGCTCAAGAGTTCCTCCTCGCCGGAAACTACGTAAACGCCCACTACTACGCCCGCCGGGCCCTGGAGCTGCGCCCCGGCTGGCAAAAGCCCCTCGAGATTATGAACCTGGCCCGGCAGAACCTCGACCGCCCCGGGGAAGAGGTCGTCGAGACGGCAGAGCGGGAGCTTTTCGCGGAGAAACGAGCGGGGCTCGAGGCCTGGCAGGAGGCCGAGGTCGAGGATGGATACCGGGCCCTCAACCGGGGAAAGGTTGTCGAGGCTTTCCTTATCTTTCGGGGTCTCATGCAGCGGGTTCCCGAGGATCCGGACGTACAGTTCTACTACGAGGAGGCCCGCCGGGCCCTCCGGAACC
>CAYPUT010000137.1:0-8948 GCA_964413945.1 uncultured Spirochaetaceae bacterium | reverse complement strand
GCTGGTTTACACCCGAACCTCCGGCGGCGTACACTTTTCTCCGGTGTCCCAGGAGCTTGACCTTATTATCAACTCTACCCACGACGGCATTATCGCCGTCGACCGGGACGGGAGAATTACTCTCTTCAACCGGGCCGCCGAGGCGATTGCCGGCCGGAATGCCGCCGAGGTAACCGGCCGGTTCGTTCGAGACATCATTCCCGACAGCCGCCTCCCCGTGATTATCGAGACCGGCCTCCCGGAGCTCAACCAGCAACAGCCCTACCGCGACACCACCATCGTTACCAGTCGGATGCCCCTCCGGGACGACCGCGGCGAAGTTATCGGGGCATTTGCCGTATTCCGGGACATCAGCGATGCCGTCGCGTCCGCCGAGGAGATAACCAACCTTCGGGAAATGCGCATTATGTGGAGGGCGATCTTCGAGTCGACCCAAGACGCGATATCGGTCGTCGATGAACGCGGTATCCAGGTCTCGGTTAACCCGGCGTACACCCAGGTGACCGGGCTTCCGGAATCGGAGGTTATCGGCAAGCACTGCACCATCGACATCGCCGCCGGAGAGAGCATCCACCTCCGGGTCCTGAACGAAAGACACCCGATCCGCGGCGCCCGTCTCCGGGTCGGTCCGACCGCCAAGGAGGTCCTCGTCGACGCCGCCCCGATCATCGTCGACGGAACGGTCAAGGGCAGCGTTGCGGTTATCAAAGACCTAACGGAGATACTGAGGCTCAACTCGGAGCTCCATCACGCGCAGACGATGATACGTAAGCTCCAGGCGAAGTACACCTTTGACGATTTGATCGGCCGCCACCCCTCCTTTGTCTCGGCAATCCGGAAAGCCCAAATGGCGGCGACAACACCGGCGACCGTCTTGCTCCAGGGGGAGAGCGGAACCGGAAAAGAGCTCTTTGCCCACGCCATCCACAACGCGAGCGACCGTCGGCACCAGAAGTTCGTAAGGCTGAACTGCGCCTCCCTTTCCGAGAGCGTCCTCGAGAGCGAGCTCTTCGGGTACGTCGAAGGTGCCTTTACCGGGGCACAGAAGGGCGGAAAGGTCGGCCTCTTCGAGGAAGCGGACGCCGGAACTATCTTCCTCGACGAGATAGGGCTTATGAGCCTGAACACCCAGGCGAAGCTCCTCCGAGTTCTCCAAGAGCACGAGGTTCGCCGCGTCGGGGGTACCTCCACCATCGCCATAGACACCCGGGTTATCGCCGCGACCAACCTCGACCTCGAGGTTGCGATCCAGCAGGGCCAATTCCGGGAAGACCTCTTCTACCGCCTCAACGTTATCCCGATTCTGATCCCCCCCCTTCGCCGGCGCAAGGAGGACATCCCCCGGCTTATCGACCACCTGATCGCCCGAATTAATCAGGAGTACGGGAGGGCGGTTTCGGCCATCTCCCCGGAGGCCGTTCAACGCCTCGTCAGGTACTCCTGGCCGGGAAACATCCGGGAGCTCGAGAACGTCCTAAAGCGGGGCATCATCAACCTCACGGTCTACGAGACCGTAATCTCGGAGCTCCATCTTCCGGAGCTTACCGAGGATTGCGCCGACCTCGGAGACGGACCCGCCATCGACGAGGACGGCTGCCGGGAATCCGAGACCGCAGATCCGGCGCCCCTCCCTAGATTGCAGGAGATCGTCGATTCCGCCGAAGCGGCCCACTTAGCCCGCGCGCTCGCGGCAACCCGGGGGAACCGTACCGCCGCCGCGAGACTCTTAGGCGTATCCCTCCGGACTCTTCAATACAAATTGAAGAAACACGCGGTATCCTAGCGCAATTGTTTGCACGCCGGCCATCGGCACTGCAGGTTTTTGCGCGCAGTCTTTTGCGCACTTTTGCCGCGGTATAGGTTTGCCATCCTTCGCCGGCCGGCCTCGGGCGGCGCCCATAGCCGCAGCCGAAGAGAGTTTATGCAAGTGACGCTGCTAAAAGCAGTTACAACGCACGCTTCTTCCGTGACTCTCGAAAGCCGTCGCGCCGGCTTTCGGCTCCCCCTCCCGCTTCTTGGCACACCGGTTGCACTACACCTTTGTGGCGACTTCGTACCTGATTCTCGCGATCAACCCCGGCTCCACCTCGACCAAGGTCGCGCTCTACCGTAACGACGAGGAGATCATAAACACCACCATCAGGCATTCGACCGAAGAGTTGAACGACTACCCGGATCTTCCGAGTCAGCTCCCCCTGCGAGAGGAGGCCGTCCGGAGGGTTCTCCGGCAAGCCGGAGAGGACCTCCAGGGGCTTTCCGCGGTTGTCGGCCGGGGTGGCCTGATTCGGCCGGTTCCCGGGGGAACCTACCTGGTTGAGGAGGCCATGCTCGCCGACCTCCGGGCCGGAATACTCGGGGAGCACGCGTCGAATCTTGGGGGAATTCTGGCCCAGGATATCGCCGACCCTTTAAGAATCCCCGCCTATATCGTCGATCCCGTGGTTGTCGATGAGCTTCAGGATGTCGCTCGCCCTGCCGGGACTCCGTCAATAGGACGAACGAGCATCTTCCACGCTCTGAACCACAAAGCGGTCGCCCGGCGCTTTGCCGAAGAACGGGGCCGCTCCTACGAAGATCTCAATCTTATCGTGGCCCACCTCGGGGGTGGCATTACCGTCGGAGCCCACCGGAAGGGCCGGGTTATCGACGTAAACGACGGCCTAAACGGTGAAGGCCCCTTCTCTCCCGAACGGGCCGGGGGACTTCCGGCGCTGAAGGTCGTCACTCTCTGTTTTGCCCAAGGGGCCGACGAGAAGCAGATCCGCAAAAGCATAAAGGGCACCGGAGGCCTTGCCGGGTATCTCGGGACGAACGACGCCCAGGAGGTCGGGCGGAGAATCGATGCCGGAGACTCGGAAGCCGGGCTTGTCTACCGCTCGATGGCCTACCAGGTGTCGAAGGAGATCGGCGCCATGGCGGTCGTTCTCCGGGGCGAAATCGACGCGATACTCCTTACCGGCGGCCTTGCCCAGGACCGCCGCTTCGTCGACTGGGTCTCCGAGGCGGTTTCCTTCCTCGCTCCGGTCCACGTCTACCCCGGGGAAGACGAGATGCGGGCCCTCGCCGGGGGCGCCTTGCGGGTCCTGACCGGGGCCGAGTCGGCGAAGCGCTACCCACCGGGGGAGAAAGAATGAGACCGCGGATAAGCGTTATTACCGGACATTACGGTAGCGGAAAGAGCGAGATCTCGGTAAACCTCGCCCTCTCGGAAGCCCGGCGCCACGACCGGGTGGCCTTGGTCGACCTCGACGTGGTAAACCCCTACTTCCGGTCCCGGGAAAAGCGGGAGCTTCTCGAAGGCTCCGGGGTCCGGGTTATCGCGAATAGCTTCGCAAGAGACCAGGGGGTCGACATCCCGGCGGTCTCCCCGGAGGTATTCGCTCCCCTCCAGGACCCGGAAGCTCGGGCAATTCTCGATACCGGCGGCGACCCGGTAGGGGCCCGGCTCTTGGGCACCTACCGGCACTACCTCCAGGGAGGGGAAACCGAGATTCTCTGCGTCTGCAACGTCGCCCGTCCGGAAACGCAGACCGCCGAGGCCATCATCGACCAGATCCGCGGAATAGAGACCGCCTCCCGTCTTCGGGTTACCGGCCTTATCAACAACACCCATATGCTCGAGCACACTACCGCCGAGTACGTCGAACGGGGCAACGAGGTTTGCCGTCGCATCTCGGAGCTCCTCGAGATTCCTATTCGCTACGTAGCGGTGCTCGCCGCCTTAGCCCCGGACATTCCCGGCCACGTTGCCGGAGAGCTCATCCCCATCGCCATGCACCTTCGGGAAGCATGGATGTACGCGTAGCAGGAGAAGAATATGGCAAAAGCGAAAGGGCGCGTCGCCTTCGCGCAAGACCGGTGTAAAGGCTGCGAGCTCTGCACCACGGTCTGCCCGGTCGACATCGTCGTCCTCGATACCTCCCGGATCAACAGCAAGGGATACCATCCCGCCACGGTTACGGATATGGATAAGTGTATCGCCTGCGGAAGCTGTGCCCTCATCTGTCCCGATCTCGTTATTACCGTCGAGCGGATCGCATAGGAGAATCGTGGTGGAAAAAGTCTTGATGAAAGGAAACGAAGCCATCGCCGCTGCGGCCATCAAAGGGGGATGTCGCTACTTTTTCGGGTATCCCATTACACCCCAGAACGAGGTCCCGGAATACATGTCCCGGGAGCTCCCGAAGGTAGGAGGCGTCTTCCTCCAGGCCGAAAGCGAGGTCGCCGCCATCAACATGGTCTACGGCGCCGCCGGCGCGGGTGCCCGCGTTATGACCTCCTCCTCGGGCCCCGGCATCGCCCTGAAGCAAGAGGGCATAAGCTACATCTGCGGGAGCGAGGTGCCCTGCGTCATCGTCAACATTATGCGCGGCGGCCCGGGACTCGGGGGCATCCAGCCCTCCCAAGCCGACTATTTTCAGGCAACCCGGGGCGGGGGAAACGGCGACTACAACCTTATCGTTTTAGCTCCGGCAAACGTCCAGGAAGCGGCCACCATGATGACCGAGGCCTTCGACTTAGCGGATCTCTACCGGATACCGGTAATGCTCCTCGGAGACGGAATGATCGGACAGATGATGGAGCCGGTCGAATTTCGAAAGCCGCCGAAGCGGGAGCTTCCGCCGAAGGATTGGGCCACCACAGGGACGGGGAATAAACGCAAACCGAACGTAATAAACTCTCTCTATCTCGATCCCGGGGAGCTCGAGGCGTTCAACAAGCGCCTCCAGGCGAAGTACGCCCTTATCCGGGAGAACGAGGTACGTTACGAAACCTACCGCCTCGAGGACGCCGAGTTCGTCTTCGTCTCCTACGGAACCTCCTCCCGAATCGTAAAGAACGCTATCGGAGACTTGAGAGACCAAGGAATCAAGGCGGGCCTGATTCGGCCGATCACCCTCTGGCCCTACCCCGTCCCCGCCTTCGAGGAGATACCGTCTACGGCCCGGGCCCTGATGTCCGTCGAAATGAGCGAAGGGCAGATGGTGGAGGATGTCCGGTTGGCGGCTCGGGGGAGGTGGCCCGTGGGCTTCTACGGGCGCTCCGGGGGAATGATTCCCCGGCAGCAGGACGTCGTCGACGCGGCGCTCCGGATGATAGAGGAGGTGGCCTAAATGGCAGTCGTATTCGAACGAACCCGGGGCTTAACCGACGTCCAGTTCCATTACTGCCCGGGGTGCACCCACGGCATTATTCACCGTCTTGTCGCAGAGAGCTTAGAGGAGCTCGACGTTGTCGGCGACGCAATAGGCGTAGCCCCGGTTGGGTGTGCCGTCTTTGCTTACAGCTATTTCAATTGCGACATGCACGAGGCGGCCCACGGCCGGGCACCGGCGATGGCCACCGGCATCAAACGCGTTCATCCCGACAAGACCGTCTTTACCTACCAGGGAGACGGGGACCTCGCTTCCATTGGGACGGCGGAGGTCGTCCACGCCGCCCACAGGGGGGAGAATATCACCGTAATCTTCGTGAATAACGCCATCTACGGAATGACCGGCGGCCAGATGGCACCGACCACCATGGTCGGACAGCGGACGACCACCTCCCCCCTCGGCCGGGACCCTTCCCACACCGGCTACCCCATTCGGATGAGCGAGATGCTGGCGACGATTCCCGGCGCCGCCTTTATCGAGCGGGTCTCGGTCCACAGCCCCGCCCATATTCGAAAGGCCAAGAAGGCCATCAAGACCGCCTTCGAGGTTCAGGAGCGGAAACGGGGTTTCGCCTTGGTGGAGGTTCTCTCCACCTGCCCGACGAATTGGGGGATGACCCCCGTCGAATCCCTCGATTGGGTAAAGGAGACGATGGTTCCCTACTATCCCTTGGGGAACTTCCGCTATCCGGAAAAGGAGGGTGTCGTACATGATTGACCGAATAGTCTGCGCCGGCTTCGGCGGGCAGGGGGTCATGTCGATGGGACGACTGATCGCCTACACCGGAATGCAGGAGGGGCGGGAGGTCTCCTGGCTCCCGTCCTACGGTCCGGAGATGCGGGGAGGAACCGCCAACTGCCACGTGCTGGTCTCCGACACGCCGATAGGCTCGCCGATTGTCTCCAAGGACGCAACGGCGGTTATCGCGATGAACCTTCCCTCGGTTACCAAGTTCCAGGACGAGCTCACCCCGGGGGGTCTCCTTATCTACAACAGCGACTTGATCGAGGATGTAGACTTTCGTGCGGACATCGACGTCCTCCCGGTTCCGGCCAACGCCATCGCCAGGGAAGCCGGGAACCCGAAGGGGGCAAATATGGTCATGCTGGGGGCGTACCTTGGCTCCCGGGGGCTCTTCTCCCTGGAATCGGTCCTCGATGCCCTCAAAAAGGTCTTCGGTCCCGGGAAGGCCCATTTTCTCGCCCCGAACGAGACGGCCCTCCGAAGAGGCATCGACCTTGCGCAGAAGGTCGCCGCCGGATGATTACGACCATCGGCGGAATCTTGGACGCCGCCCGTAACGCCGAAGGGGGGCGCTTGGCGGTTGCCTGGCCCGGGGACGCCGATACTCTCTCCTCCTGCGCCGAGGCGTTCCGCGGAGGTATAGCGACGCCCCTTCTGGTGGGCCGGGAAGACGACATTCTGAGGGAGGCCGACGATGCGCGGATCGACATCAGGGGCATGGAGATTGTTCCCGCCGAAGACGAAGCCGGGGCAGCCCAGGCTGCCGTCCGCCTGGTGAAAGACGGCGGCGCCGACCTCTTGATGAAGGGCCTCCTCGAAACCAAACTTATTCTTAAGGCGGTTCTCGCGGAGAAAGGGATTCTCCGGCCGAACCGCGTACTCAGCCACGCCGCGGTCTTCGAGATTCCCGGCTACCCGCGGCTTCTCTTCGTCGCCGACGCGGCGATGATAATCGCGCCGGATTTGGAACAGAAGCGGGCGATTCTCGAGAACACCGTGGAAGTTGCCCGGGCCCTCGGGGTGGATCGCCCGAAGGTAGCCGTTCTCTGTGCGAAGGAGAAAGTGGACCCCAAGATGCCCTGCACCGGGGACGCCGCCGCCCTCGCCGCCTTGAGACTCCCGGGGTGCACGGTTTCCGGCCCCCTCGCCCTCGACAACGCGGTCGACCCGAAGGCGGCGGCGCTGAAAGGAATAGCCGGTCCCGTGGCCGGGGACGCCGATGTTCTAATAGTCCCCGACATCGAAGCCGGAAACATTCTCTATAAGGCCCTGGCGTTTCTTGCCGGCGCCAAGAACGCCGGAATCATCGTCGGCGCCGCGGCACCGATCGTCTTAACCTCCCGAGCCGATTCGGGCCCGACCAAATTGGCAAGTATCGCCTTGGCGGTTGTCCACGCGGACCAGGGAGAGTCCCTCGAAGGCTCCTAATAGCCGCGTTTCGGATCGACCTCGGTAAGTAGCTCCCGGCCGGAAAGAAAACGCCGGATATTCTCGCAGGCCTGGTAGATGCTTTGGGTAACGGCTCTGTCGACGAATCCCGCCAAGTGGGGCGACGCCACGACGTTCGGTAAGCGGTGAATAGGAAACCGCGACGGGGCTCCGGTGGTCTCTCCACCGGATGGGTAGCTCCACCAGGTGTCGATTGCCGCCCCGGCGGGGGCCCCCGACTGAAGCCCTTCGTAGAGGGCCTGTTCGTCGACGATATCTCCCCGGCCGACGTTTACAAGAACTTTGCCCTCCATCCGCCTGAGGCGTTCGGGGCCGAAGAGCCCCACGGTCTCCGGGGTCGAGGGCAGGGCGATAAGAACGATGTCCCCCTTCGCTATCGCCTCGTCGAGGTCGTAGACCATTTCGTCGTACTGCTCGGGGACCTCGGCCGACCGGGTACGCCGAAACCCGACGACCGTCGTGTCGAAAGCCTTCAGATAGCGTGCGGCATGTCCGCCGATCTCCCCGGCACCGATAATCGAGACGGTCTTTCCGTGGATAGTCGACCACGAGTCGCCGATCCCCTGACGCACCCAGAACCCGTGCCACTGTTCCCCGACGGCGAGATCGTTGTGGAACTCGACGATCCGGCCGAAGTACGAGAGAATCAGCGCGACGCTCCGCTCGGCGACGTACCGGGCGTTTCCATGGGCGTTCGCCAGACGGATCCCCCGCTCACCAATCTTTCGAAGGGGAAGATGATCGACCCCGGTTATCGGAACGATGATCAGTTTGACGTCCCGTGCCCGGTCGACGACATCTTCCGTCGGTGTCGCGGAGACAACGACGTCGGCGTCTCCGAGGTGTTCTTCCGCCTCCGGAAGCCCCGCGACGAAGGTAACGTCCGGAAACTCTTTCTTGAGTGCGGCCATCTGCTCTTTCCAGGTCTGGTTTATCGGCTGATAGATTACTGTTTTCACGTCTGCTACTATACGGAGCATCCGTGGCTCCCGCAACGATCGATCCCTCCCGCCAAGACCTGCCCGCGCTCTCTTTGCACCGAAGAAGACCTGTCGTATAGTGCGCCGATGGTAACCCGGCGTTTTCCGGTTGGCCCGCCGACACTCAGCAGCCTCTTCTCCTTCGCCGTTCCTATGATCGTCAGTCAGGCCTCGGAGACGGTCATGCTCTTCGCCGACCGGCTTTTTCTCTCCTGGTTGGGAAAGCTTCACATAGCCGCCTCGATGAGCGGCGGGCTCTCGGCCTTTGCCTTTGTTTCCCTCTTTGCCGGCATAGCCGGCTACACCAACGCAATCGTCGCACAGTATCACGGGGCCGGCCGGCCCGAACGGTGCGTCCAGACCGTCTTTAACGCGGCGTATCTCTCCTTGCTCTTCGTGCCGGTAATTCTTCTGCTGGTAAACCCTCTGGGCCGGCTCTTCGCCGTAGCCGGCCACTCACCGGAGCAGATCGCCCTCGAGCTACCCTACTTCCGCATTCTGATGTTCGGGGCGGCCCTAATGCTCTTTCGGCAGCTTCTCGCCGGCTACTTTCTCGGAATAGGCCGAACCAAGGCGGTAATGGTGGCGAACATTCTCGGGGTCCTGGTAAACGTCCCGG
>CAYPUT010000136.1:0-9041 GCA_964413945.1 uncultured Spirochaetaceae bacterium | reverse complement strand
GCACCTCATCAGAGATGGTGCTAATGCCATGCTCTTTACACACGTCAATCAATGCAATGATGCCCGCGATCGAAGCAAGGGTAAGCAGGCGAGTTACCGGGACCAGGGCCCGGAAGAACGAGAGAGCCAGGCTCGAGGCCCCGACACCCCAGGCGGCCCAGGCTAAACCCACCGCGAGCGGCGTCGCCCCGGCGGAGTAGCCCAAGATAAACAGCGGCAAAAAGACGAGAACGATAAGGTCTATGACCCGGATCGCGAGGAGGGTCTCGTTCTGTTTTATCCGGACAGGATCTGCCGTCACACTCGTTGTCTACACCTTTCGAGAATACGACGTGTCTAGAGTCCGCCGGCCACCAGATCGCCGACCTCGGAGGTGGAGTAGCCCATCTTCCCGGCCCCGAGGCTCTTGATCTTGGTTCCGGTAACCGTGGCGATAGCCGACTCGATTGCCTTCGCCGCCTTATCCTCACCAAGCGTGTCGAGCATCATGGCACCCGCCGCAATGGCAGCGAGGGGGTTGATGATGTTCTGCCCGGTGTACTTCGGCGCCGATCCGCCGATCGGCTCGAACATGCTTACGCCCTCGGGGTTGATGTTACCCCCCGCGGCGATGCCCATGCCGCCCTGGGTCATCGCCCCGAGGTCGGTAATAATGTCGCCGAACATGTTCCCGGTAACGATAACGTCGAACCACTCGGGGTTTTTGACCATCCACATGACGGTGGCGTCGACGTGGTAGTAGTCCCGGCGGATGTCGGGATAGTCGGCCTTGCCGATCTCGTGGAAGGCCCGCTCCCAGAGGTCGAAGACGTAGGTAAGGACGTTGGTCTTACCGCAGAGGGCCAGGGTGTTGTTCTTCTTTCGCTTCTTGGTGTACTCGAAGGCGTACCGGAGGCAGCGCTCCACCTGATGGCGGCTATAGACCATGCTCTGGACGGCGACTTCGTGGGGGGTATCCTTCATGGTAACGCCGCCGGTGCCGGTGTAGACACCGCCGGAGTTTTCCCGGACCACGACGTAGTCGATATCCTCGGGGCCCTTGTCCTTAAGCGGCGTGTCGACCCCGGGAAAGAGCTTTACCGGCCGCAAGTTGATGTACTGATCGAGCTCGAAGCGAAGCTTTAGGAGGATGCCCTTTTCGAGGATTCCCGGCTTTACATCGGGATGACCGATGGCACCGAGGTAGATCGCGTCGAAGGCCCGAAGCTGATCCGGCGCGCTCTCGGGGAGCACCTCTCCGGTCTCGAGGTAGCGGTCTCCGCCGAAATCGAAGGTCTCGTAGTCGAGCTTAAACCCGAACTTCGCCGCCGCGGCGTCGAGGACCTTCTTGCCCTCTCGTACAACTTCGGGACCGGTACCGTCCCCCGGAAGAACTGCGATTTTATAACTCTTGGCCACCTAAAACTCCTTTCAAGATGGAGGAACTGTAGCGAAGACGCCGGGGGCCGTCAACGCGACGGTCGTCGGCGTGACTGCGCTGTTACAATGGTGCCGGAAGGTAGATCCGGGCGGGACCGCTGCAATTGTCCGGAACATTCGCGGTGCCACCGAGTTGCGAGGTCAACGCCATCAACACGTCACGCGACAGCTCAGCGAATGCACCGTTCGAGGGATGCTCGTTCGATACCGAAATCACGATTTGCTCGGACGTACGGGAGAGCTCCAACAGTACCCGGCCAATCCTGCTGTATTGACCGACGATCTCGTTCACACCGAGGGCAAGCATTGTCGTGGTTTCCAGGTCCAGATCGAAGTGCCCTTCGGCAGGGCCTACGGTTACCTGCCGGCCGGTGCGCCGGCTGTGTTCCACCGCAATCGCACGCAAGACCCCGGGCAGATCCACTCTCAGGGTATTGCCGTCGGTAATCAGATGCTGGTAGGAGTGTGCCATCGCCGCGATTCGCCCGGCCATCAGGTCGATGAGATCGGCGACCTCCCCGTCCGGCCCATCGTTTCGCTGCAACGACATCAGACTCGAGATCACCTGGAGATTGTTCTTGACGCGGTGATGGATTTCCTGGAGCAGCACTTCTTTCTCTGCAGCCGCCTTTTGCAGCGTGACGTTCGCCTCGTGCTCGCGACGCAACGCGTTCGCGATACCACGCAGCATAAACCGGACCGCAGCCACCAGAAGTATCACCACCGTCAGGTAGCTCGTGACCACGGCGACCCAGATGACGATCGGGTAGTGCCAGCGCAACAGCCCCGAAAGCATCGCCACCGAGAGAAGGGCGAACGAAGCACCGGTCAGCACGAAGAGCAGCCGCGCGGGGCGGGGGGGCAACAGGATCTCGGCGACCAGCGGAGGTACGAGAATCCATAGCAGCGAAGCGCCGTCGGTACCGAGGTGGTACACCAGAAGCGTACCGAAGGCGAGTGTTATCAGGCAGAAACCGAATGCACCGTGCATGTAGTGGCGTTCGCGTCCAAGATAGATCGGTATTAGAAGGGCGTACCCGACGATATCGAGTACAATGATGCTGATCAACCCTTCGCGATACGAGGCTGCGATGCTCGGTAGAATCGCGAATGGGGAAACGATGAGAACGGTCCGAATCAACCGGGTGAACAACTCGATGCGCCACGGGGCGACCGTAATGGCGATTTCTGTCTCGGAGCGCACTATGGGTACCTGCTGTTCGAACTGTATCACCGAGCGAGCCTTTTCGTCAGGATCGCCGGCCCTGGCCTGTTGACACGCACCGCTGCGTGTGGAACCGTCTGCCTGAGATGGCCGACCGAGAGCTACCGAATTTGGACGACTTTCCGATCCGCTCGACCGACAAGATACGCTTTCGCGATACCGATCAACTCGGGCACGTGAACAACGCGGTCTTCTCGACCTTCTTTGAAACAGGGCGGGCGGAGCTGCTCGTGCATCCGGAAAGACGGATTGCGGACGAGGGCGCGAGCTTCGTCATCGCGAGCCTCTTTCTCGAGTACTACCAGGAGATCACCTGGCCGGGGGAGATCGAGATCGGTACCCGGGTTCTCAACGTCGGGCGCAGCTCGGTAAAGCTCGAGCAGGGGCTCTTTCAGAACGGTCTATGCGTAGCCCGGGCCGAATCGGTACTCGTCCAGATAAGCGACGCAACCCGGAATTCGACGCCCCTCAGCGACTCCGCGGTGGCGAAGCTCCGAAAGCTTAGCGGTACCCGCTCGGCTGACGCAGCAAACGGGACGAGTTAGCAAGAATCCCCAAGTCCGGGAGGGACTGGGCGGCGGCGGCCAGCACCGGGGGGAGAATACCCAAGGCGGCCAAGGTCAGCCCGACCAGGTTGTATATTCCGGTAAACCAGATATTCCCCCGGACCACCCGCATGGTCCTTTGGGCTACGCTCAAGAGCTCCGGGACGAGGGTCCAGTCGTTTCGCAAGAGCGCCACGTGGGCCGCCTCTACCGCGATGTCGCTTCCCGCGGCACCCATGGCGACGCCGATGTCCGCTTGTGCCAGGGCCGGCGCATCGTTGACGCCGTCGCCGACCATCACCACGATCATTCCTTGTTCCTGATACTCCCGGACAATCCGAATCTTGTCCTCAGGCAGAAGCTCCGCCTGATAGTCGACGCCGAGCTCTTCGGCCAGACGCCGGCCTGTGCCCTCGTTGTCGCCGGTCAACAGCTCGATACGACGGATGCCGAGCTCCCGAACCGCCGCCAAGGCCCGGGGCACCTCCGGGCGAGTTTCATCGGAAAGGCTGATCCGGCCCACCTCGGCGCCGTCACAAGAGACGGCGACCAGCGTTGCCCCGTCGCTTTCGGCCCCGGCCTTTCTCACCTCGACGAGTCCCGCAGACAAGCGTCCCCGAACGCCGACCCCCGGCAGGGCCTGGAAATCCTCCGGCGTCTTTAGCTCCAATCCACGCTCTAACGCCGCATCGATAATACCCCGGGCAACGGGATGCTCCGAATAGCGCTCGACGGAGGCCGCGAGGCGGAGGACCTCCTCTTCCCCGGCGGCGGCGTCGGCCCTCATGGCGGCGGCGCCCGTCTCGGCCCCGGGAACAATCTCCCGGATCCGGGGCTTCCCCAGGGTAAGAGTCCCGGTCTTGTCCACCAGGAGCACCGATGCCTTGTCCAGGGACTCGATGTACTTGCCACCTTTCACCAGAAGCCCTCTTCGCGCGGCCGCACCGACGGATGCAAGGATGGCGATGGGGGTAGCCAGCGCAAAGGAGCAGGAGCAGGCGACCACTAGAACCGCGACGGTGGCCATGGCGTCCCCGCTGAGCGCATAGGTCCCCGCCGCGATAAGCGCCACCAGAGGAAGGTAGTAGCCTGAAAACTTGTCCGCCATCCGCTGCACCTCGCTGCGGTTGGCTTCCGCCTCCTCGACCATCCGGATGACCTTCCCGAAGGTCGAGTCGCCTCCCACCCTCTCGGCGCGGACCCGAAGGGAGCCGAGCTGGGGTATCGTGGCGGCAAAGACGCGGGTGCCGGAGGCAACCTCGACAGGCATCGACTCTCCCGTTATGGCCGACTGATCGATGGTGGCCTGGCCTGAGAGAACCACGCCGTCCACGGGTATTCGCTCGCCGGGCCGGACGATCACCACATCCCCTTCCGAGAGGTCATCGAGAGGGACCATCTCCTCCTCGCCGTCTCGCTCGAGGCGAGCTTGCCGAGGCGCCATGCCCTCGAGGCCACGGATGGAACCCCGGGCCTTATCGGCGGTAAAGCGCTCGGCGTAGTCCCCGAGGCGCATAAAGAAGACCACGACGGCGGCGGTAACCCACTCCCCGGCGACCATCGCCGCCACGGCTCCGAGACTCATCAGGGTGTGCGCCACCACCCGCCCCCGGAGGGCGTTGCGAATAACGTTTGCAAAGATGGGGTATCCCCCGACCAGGACGGCCCCGAGGGCGAGGTACCAGGGAATCCTATCGATAAGGGCGTCAAAGAGGCCTAGCCACTCGCCGAGGACGGCGACAAAGAGCACCGCGCCCACGGCGGCGCCGAAGAGGGTAAGAATCTTCCGGGTTAGCTCCCTGCCCCGGGACTCCGCCTCGGCCTCCCGGTCCTCTCCGACCTCGTACCCGGCCTCCCGGACCGCCCGGCGAATACGGTCGATGTCCAACTCCTGGACGTCGAAACGGACTATCGCCTTCTCCGCACCGAGGAGCACGTCGGCCTCTTTTACTCCTTCCACGGAAGAGATGGCCCTTTGAACGTGGGATGCGCACTCGGCGCAGTCCATTCCACGGATAGGGAGCTCGAGTGAATTCTGACTCTTCATGTCGAGATAGAAGCTACCACTATCGAGGCGGGACTTAAAGTGGCGCTTCGAGGGGCCCTATGAGACGCTAAGGCAGTGGCTACCGGGACGAGTGACCCTGAGCCGCCCTTCCGACCAATACTTTACAGTAGCGATATAGTCAAGATTACCGTAGACTGGGGATATGTCCGGGCCCAGGGGCAACACCACACTCCTTAGCCTTCTTGTGGTTCTGTCGAATAGATGTGCCCTCAAGCTCTTGACGAGTAGGCTCCGACGGCCTGCGCCGAGACAGCCAGAGGGGGCGCGAGCCTTGGTCGCTCTGACGCCCCCGGAGGAAGCGGGGCCCGCGGCCGGCACGTTGCGGCCGGCCTTTTCCGGCCCCCTGCTATTCCCTACTGCTTAGAACGGCAAACCGTATCCGACGGAGACACCGAAGGTCGAGGTTCGGAACTCAACATTACTGACGTCGGAGATATTGATTACACCGGCGGTGTAGCGGACGTCGAAGAGGAAGATCCCCGGTCCCGCACCCACTGAGAGCCCGAGTCCGCCGACGACCCCCAGGTCGAAATCAATGATATCGGCTCCGACGTCTTCAAAGTCGCCTTCCTCAGTGTACCCCGGCTCACTATATTCGTACTTTCCGGAATAGATGTACGCGGGAGCCGGTCCGACGAAGAGGGCGACATCCACCGCGTCGGTAGGAATCGGCAGAAAGAACTGCACGAGGATCGGAAGCTCGATGGTGTTAACCTTCAACTTGATGTCCCAATCGGTACCTTCGTAAGTCGCGCCCTTTCCCGAGGCCAGAAGCTCCGGGCGTATTCCAACGATATCGCTCAGTCGGAAATCGAAGAAAAACCCTCCGACGAAACCACCCCGGGCGCCCTTTTCCTCAGCACCCCAGTCCGCCGCATCGGCGTCGTCCCCCACAAAAGTGCCGCCGTTAATACCGAGCTTGGCGCCCCAGTACGCTTGCGAGAACACCAGCGGCGTTGCGAGCACCAAGGCCAGCAACACAAAACACAACCATTTCTTCATCCGTTCCTCCTCGGATTACTCAATCCCGCCGATCTACTTCGGCGTTCGTTGGCGGTGAACCCGCAGAATGCGCCGGTTCCCAAAAGGCAGAAGATCCAAGAGCGTTTTAACGCAGCATTGACTCCCACCTGCCTCCATTATGGTCGAGTATCGAAATCCATGTTGTCGCGAAAGGACGTTTTTTCGTCGCGAAAGGACGTTTTGTGCATCCGTGCCGTCACGCCTTACCGGAGCGCTACGCTCTGAACAAGGCGTCGAATTGTCCGCGCTCGACGAAAAAGCGTCCTCTCGCGACAGAGTCGCTCCGGCGAATGCCGGATAATTGAAGTCGAAGGGGGCTTGTATGAACAAAAAACTTTTCGTAGTTGTTGTCCTGATTGTGGCCGGCGCGCTGTTGACCACCTGCGAGTCCGCCGGATCCGGCCGCGGATCAACGCCCTGTACACTCGTAGACGCTAACGGTTGGGTGGGACAGTTCTTCTCTCTAACCACATCGGATCCGGTCAGCGACTCCGGCAACTACTATTACGACATGTACTGTGCTGATGTTTCTGCCGGAACCTGGTACGAGCTCGGTCTATTCTCAGAGGACAACTACTGGTTGGGGCTGAGCGTCTGGGACGAAGGGGAGATTGAGCTCATCTACACTGACGCCCGGGATTTCGCAAGTATCTACTCAGACGAAGCAGGCCGCGGCTATTTTTCCGTGTGGATCCACAAGGACGACCTCGCCGGCGGAATGGCGGACTATCAGATCTACCTGCTTCCGGATTAGGAGAGAGAGCAGACTGCCCCCCCTACTCCGGACACCCCTCCCGGTTGGCGTTGGGGCCGTAGGCGTCGGCGGGGTACATCTCTTCGAAGAACTCGATGGCTTCCCGGACCCGGCTGTTGGCCAGGGCGTAGTAGACCTGCTTGCCCTGGCGGTCCTTGGAGATGTAGCCGGCCATCCACATCATTTTGAGGTGCTGGCTGATATTCGAGAGGTGGGAGTCGGTAATCTCGACCAGCTCGGTTACCGAAAAGGCGCCGACTCGCAGGGCGCAGAGAATCCGGAAGCGGATTGGGTTGGAGAGGGTGGAGAGCAGCTGCTGCACGTCGGTGCAGCGCCGCTCGGATCCGGCCGGCGTTGCCGGCCTCTAATTAGAGTGTCCCCCTCAAATGTTGCCGAGGGTCCTGATATCGGCCCGCAATCCTCAGTCGTTACAAGGTTTTCGTCACGTGCTTCGTACCCGGTCTAAAAGGCAGGGAAGTATCTCCGTCAGATAGAGGGGAATTGAGAGAAGGAAATAGGAGACCTCATCCCCCAGAGTTGTTTTTACGTTCATTGTGTTGATGGAAGGAAGGTTTTGATCGATTCGTACGGCAAGCGGCAGGACTTTGTCGTACATAAATTGGTGCAGTGATTTCATTGCTCCCCGGGCCCCTGATTTAATCTCTATGGGAACAATAGTTGTTCCCTGTTGGATTAGATAATCGATTTCTCCTTGTCTCCCTCCGAGACGCTGCCAGTAGAAAAGGGACGGATCTTCGAACCTGGATTGAAACACCCGTATCTGCTGCCCCACAAACTGTTCTGCCAGGGGGCCCTTATTCTGGAAAACTATCTTTTTCGCCTCTTTTATATGTAACCTGGACAACCCCAGCTGAATTGCAGCGAGTCCGACATCGAGTAAAAGGACTTTAAAAATCTTTTCATTGGATTCCGCCCCTAAGGGAAGTCCGTTTCCGGAGGTATGGGATACTCTGTGGCAGACCCTGGCCTTTTGGAGTAAGGATAATGCCTTTTTTACCTCATCAGTACGAGAGGCGTTCTTGACTCGGGTTGCTATAAATCTGTTTCCCAACTGTTCTGAAACTGAAGAAAGAATATTTGACAGAAGATCGGTGTCTATCCGGTTTCGATATTTATTAAAATCATCTCTAATGGTGGCAAGCAGGTCCTGCTGGATCTTTATACAGCTTTCACTATTTTTTGATTCGTACCATTCAGATACAACCTCGGGCATGCCCCCAATTAACATATATTCAAGATATGACTCCAAGCATTTTGTATGTATTTTATTGTTTAAAGGTCTTTCCACCTCGACATCTTGCAATAGGGTGTATAAAGACTCATTTCCCGAGGCCCTAAGAAACTCCAGAAATGACATTGGTTCCAAATAACAGTACTCTATCCTCCCCACGGGCATACTGAAAGTATGCTCCTCAAGAGCAAAATCCAATAGTGAACCGGCAGCGACTACCGGCAATTGGGGCATCTCCTCATAAAACCATCGCAGGGATGCTAACAATTCGGGTTTTGCTTGGATTTCATCGAGAAAGAGAAGAGATTTTTCTGTGTTTATACTGATATTGAGGTCTGCTTCAATTTTTCTAATAATCTCTTGTGGATTGTTGGAAGAAAAGTGGTCCGCCATACCAGGGGACCGTTCAAAATTGCACTCCACGAGGTCAAGGTTTTTTCGTTTCGCCAGATCTCGGATTAACCATGTTTTTCCCACCTGTCTTGCCCCTCGTATTACCAAGGGTTTTCTTTTTCGTGAATTTAGCCATGCATCCAATCTATCGGAAACAAATCTATACACCTGAGTATCTCCCTATTTGTTTCTCCTATTATACAACAACGCGTTGTTTTGTCAAGTAATATGCCTTTACAACGCGTTGTTTGTGCAGATCGGGAAGAAACGCTCCCTTCGGTGGGATGTGTTGCGTCAACTCGGCCAAAGAGTCTAAGGCATCGAACAGGTGGACGTTCTGCTTGAAATACTCCGAGTATGTG
>CAYPUT010000135.1:0-9329 GCA_964413945.1 uncultured Spirochaetaceae bacterium | reverse complement strand
CCTTCACCGCTGGACCGAATCGAAGCAGGATTTCATCGGCTCTTGATCGCAGTCGCGCCGACATTTGAAGTTCTTTTCGAGTATTTGATAGCCTTTTGTTTCCAGGTACCGGCAGGCGCGCTCTTCGCCGAGGTTTCCGAGACCCCCGGCCATTAGGCTGGTGTTTGGCCGTCGCCGATATCCTTCGGATCCACGGCTTTGGCGATAAACAGACGCTTGTCCCGGGAAAGCTCGATAATCTCCCCTTCGTCGTTTCGGTATTCCCGACCGTGCTCGTTGATCATAATCTTTACCCGGGGCTTCAAGGGCGCTTCTGGATTGTTCTCCAGGACCCGCCCGATGGCACCGTTGTTCAGGAGGACGATGCTCCCTATTGGATAGATGCCCATCGTCCGAATAAAGACCTTCAACACATCGGGGTCGAAGCGCCGGGCGTTGTCGCTCAAGAGGGCCCGCATCGCGGCGTATCCGATCATCGAGCTGCGATACGGCCGGTTGGACACCATCGCCTCGAAAGAGTCTACGACGCCGATTACCCGGGCCGGGAGTATGATGTTCTGTCCGGCGATCCGCTTGGGATACCCCTCCCCGTCCCACCGCTCTTGGTGTTGCAGGGCGGCCAAGCCAACCTCTTCGGGGTACTTCATTTCCCGAGTAATAATCTTGTACGAATGGATGGGATGCGTCCGGACGAGTTGGGCTTCCTCCGGAGTGAGCTTGCCCTCCTTGTTCAGTATCCGGGCGGGAAGCCGGTGCATCCCGATGTCGTGGAGGAGCGCGGCGGTGGCGAGGTGAAGGAGCTTGTGCTTAGGCAGGTTGAGGTGTTGCCCGACGAGAACCGACAGGAAGGCGCAGTTGAGGGCATTTTCCACATGCCCTGCCTGCCCCTGGAATCCGTAGAGGATAAACTCTATGACTTGGGGCTTGTGATGATCGAGGAGTTGAAGCACCTTGTCGATGATTCCGTCTATCTCGGTGGTGTCTACCGGATCCTGGGAGCGGACCTGCTCGTGGATGGCCCCGAGGCGCGCCCGGAGCTCGTTGTAGGTCTTGATGACCTCTTTGGTCTCCGGAGTCTTGAGCGCCTGCTGCAGAAAGGGATCTTGAGGTCCCGCCTCGTCGGTTGCGATAACCCGACCCTCGGTTGTCACCTCGGTGATGTTCCATTTCTGGAGGCGCAGGAGATCCTTCTCCCGGATCGGAACGTTTTCGGGAACCAGGACGTTTGAATCGTCGATAAAGACAGGTTTGTCGAAACGCTGTCCGGCTTTTAGGTCCTCGGTTCTAATAGTTGTCATTTCTGCGCCTCATCGAGTGAGATGAGAAAGGCATAGACTTCGGCGACAATTGCGTAAAGGTCTTCGGGAATAACGTTCCCGGGGTCGAACGCGTAAAGCCGATCAGCCAGACTCCCCCTTTCAAGAATTGTAACACCGTTTTCCTCAGCAATCCGGAGCATCCGTTCGGCCAAAAGACCGGACCCTTTGGCGACGATTATCGGCGCCGGGAGGTCCTCTCGATACTGTAAGGCTACGGCTCTTTCCATGGGCTCCGAATCATGGGTGTTACGCCTCTTCGTCGATGGGCCGAATTATATCGGGGCTATACTTCGTTGAAAAGCCGTCGAAATCGTCGGGAAGGTTTCTGAAGGAAAAATTAGAGAAGCCGAGGTTGTCGACTGCTTCCCGGAGCTTGTTTTTGGCCCCCCGATCCGGATTTCGCCGGGAGAAAAGGCCAACCGAACGGCCGGCCGCGGAAACGATGGCCCACTCGGGTTGATCTGTGGAATCGAAGCGGATGGCCGCCTCTTGCCACCGCCCTCCCGCGTCGAAGCGGATCCGGGCGCTCCCCTTCCAATCGGTTCGGCCGTCGAATACGAGGGGTACGACGATCCAATGGTCCTCTCCGGTTCCGACGTGGTTAAACAGTTGCCGAAGGGCTCCGGCAACCGCCTGTTTCGCCGCGGAATCGGGGGCCCCGATCTCCTCCTTCTTCTCCTCGTCGTGGCCTCCATTTCGGTTCCGGCGGTGCTCTTGAAAGGGGGGACGGTTCCCCGAGCCGGTACCCGCGTCTCCGCAGAGGTCTCCGAAGGCTTCGACCGCCCGGGACGGGAGAGCGATGCCCTTTCGGTACGCCTCGACGATAAGCCGGGCGGTCTCTTCCGAGGGGCGGTGGTTGGGAGCGAAGGTGCCCCGGAGGCGGCGCAGCACTTCGGGATCCAGGGGCATTCCGGCCCGGACCATCGCCCGGAATAGAGCCGAGGAGGCGGCGTCCCGAGGAACACCGGCCTGACGAAAGAACGTCTGCTCGATGTTCGGAGGGTCGATTCGAAGGACGGTCGTGTTGCCGCTCTTGCCCACGGTGGCCGCCAACCGCTGTCCCGGGGCGAGGCGGATCGTTGCCCGGGCGATAAGGTTCCGGCCGGCGAGGCGCAAGAGGACGCGGTTGCCCGGTAAGAGGCGCACCACGTGCGCCTCTACCTTCCGGCCGACCGGAGGAAGTCTATCTTGTTGGGAGTGGCCGAGTCGAAGGACCGAAGAGTCGACCGGCCGAATCAAAACTACTCGGCAGCGGCGACGCGCTTCTGCTTTCGCTGGATGCGCTCAGGAACCTTCGCCGCCTTGCCGACACGCCCCCGGATGTAGTAGAGCTTAGCCCGACGGATACGACCCCGGCGGGAAACCTCTATCTTCTGGATCCTGGGAGAGTGAAGCGGAAAAACGCGCTCCACGCCGACCCCGTAGGAGATCTTACGTACCGTAAAGGTACGGCGGAGGCCGCCGTTCTTCTTCTGGATTACCAAGCCCTCGTAGACCTGAACCCGCTCGGTACGGCCTTCAACGATGTTGAAGTGCACTCTTACCGTGTCGCCGATGGCGAAGTTTTCCTTATCCGGAACGATCTGCTCCGTCTCAACTGCCTTAATCAAGTCCATCGTCTTCTTTCCCTTTAATGTCTCTCCGCCGGGCCCGGGTTCGGATGTTCCGTTCTTGGAGCCGCCAGCGACGGATTGCTTCGTGGTTGCCGGACAATAGAATGTCCGGAACCAGACTACCCCGGAAATTCTGGGGGCGAGTATAGTGAGGATACTCCAACAGGCCGTCGGAAAAGCTCTCTTCCTCCAACGACTCCGGGGTAATGGACCCTTCGACCAGACGGAATACCGCGTCGACGATTACCATCGCCGCGAGCTCCCCGGAGGAGAGTACGTAATCCCCAATACTCAATTCCTCATCAACATAGTGGTCCACTATCCGTTGGTCAATACCTTCGTAGCGACCGCAGAGGATAACGAGGTCCGGAAGATCCGCCAACTCCGTCGCCCGCTGCTGAGTAAAGAGCCGGCCCGAGGGGGTCGGGAAGAGCACGTGTTTCCCGGAGGCGCCGACCGAATCGAGGGCCCGGGCCGTCGGGGCCGGAAGGAGCACCATACCGGGACCGCCGCCGTACGGTGCGTCGTCGCAGGTACGGTGCTTGTCTTCCGCAAAGTCGCGGATATCCACCAGCCGGTAGTCGATAACACCGGCCTCGACCGCGCGGCCGAGAATCGATGTGCGAAAGTGGGTTTCGAGGAGCTCCGGAAAGAGGCTCAGGAGGGTGAATATCACTCGAGAATCTCCCCCCCGGTCACCTCGACCCGCCCTTTCTTGATATCGACGGTGCCCACGTACTCCTCCCTAAAGGGGACGAGAACCGCCCGGCCCTCTTTCAGGAGGACTTCCAAGAAGTCGTCGGCGGGCCCGTCGATAACACCGGCAACTTCCCCGATCTCCTCGGAGCCGCCGCCTGTCGTCCGCCGAAAGACGCGGCACCCGACCAAATCGGCGACGTAATACTGTTCCTTGCCGAGGGGTGCGGCGTGTTTGCGGTCGACCCAGGCTTCCATCCCCCGAAGGGGGCCCACGGCCTCGGGGGTGTCGAATCCCCGGAGCTTCACCAGTACGTGCTCGTGAGCCTTCCGAAGGGTCTCTATCTCGTAGGTAGCTTCTAACGCGCCGGGGCGCACCGAGCCGTCGGGATCCCTGAGCGTAAGCTGTTTGAGCCGGAGAAGGTGTCCGGTTTCGCCTGAGAGGCTTTGGAGCACGAACTCGCCGCGGGTCCCGTGGGATCTACCCACGCGTCCCACGGCGAGGATGTCCAGGCTTCCCGCCTTAGTCGAGGATTTCGAGAACGACCCGCTTTCCCGTTTTTGTCGCTGCGGCACTCAGGATGGTCCGTATGGCCTTGGCGATTCTCCCGTGCTTCCCGATTACCTTTCCGATGTCGGCTGCGGAAACGCGGAGCTCGAGAATGGTAGATTTCTCACCCTCTATCATGTTGACCTCGACGTGGTCCGGGTCGTCTACCAAGGCCCGGGCAACGTAGATAACAAGTTCTTTTTCCACGTACAATCCCTAGGAAAGGTGGATGTTCTTCTTGTTAAGGAGCTTCCGAACCGTGTCGGAGGGTTGGGCCCCCTTCTCCAGCCAGTCGCGAACACGATCTTCCTTAATGGTAATCTGCTGTTCGTCGACTTCGATCGGATGGTAGAGACCGATCTCTTCGAGGGCCCGGCCGTCCCGGGGGGTTCTCGAGTCCATTACTACGATGCGATAGTAGGGTCGCTTTTTGCTGCCGAATCTCTTAAGTCTAATTTTTGTACTCATCTGCCGCCTCCTGTGCCAGCAAGAACGTTCGAATAGAGCTTCTTGTTCTTCGTCATCTTCTTCATCATCGATTTAAGCTTCTCAAACTTCTTGAGAAGCTGATTTACGTCATGAACCGATGTACCGCTTCCCCGGGCAATCCGTTTTCTCCGGGGTGGACCAATTATGCGATGATTTCGCCGTTCCCGGGGAGTCATTGAGAGGATAATTGCCTCTTCTCTCTTCATCCCCGATTCATCGATTTCCTGATCGCCGAGTTGCCCCTTCATTCCGGGGATCATCTCGACCAATCGTTCCAGGCTGCCCATTTTCCTTACTTGGCGGAACTGGTCAAGGTAGTCCTCCAACGTAAAAGTCGCGGACTGCATCTTTTTGGTAAGACGTTCCGCTTCCTTTTCGTCGATCGTCTCCTGGGCCCGCTCCACCAGGGAGAGAATGTCGCCCATCCCGAGAATCCGAGAGGCCATCCGGTCCGGGTAAAAGGGCTCGAGATCTTCGAGCTTCTCGCCGACACCGACGTACTTGATCGGAAACTTGACCATCGACTTGATGCTCAAAGCCGCTCCGCCCCGGGTATCCGAATCGAACTTCGTCAGAACGACCCCGGTTATGCCGATCTCCTCGTTAAACCGGCTCGCGATGTCGACGGCGGTCTGACCGGTCATCGAATCCGCAACGAAGAGCTTTTCCACCGGGGAGAGCTGCTTCGAGAGATCAGAAAGCTCGGCCATCAACTCCCTGTCGAGCTGAAGGCGCCCGGCAGTGTCGACGATCATGGTGTCGTACTGCAGCCTCCGGGCCTCTTTGAGGGCCGCCTTAGCGACATCCATCGGCCGCTTGGCCCCGGTTTCGGCGTAGACCGGGACTCCCGCCTGCTCGGCGAGGAGCCGCAGTTGCTCTACCGCCGCCGGACGGACGAGGTCCGCCGCCACAAGATATGGCTTTCTCCCCTTCTTCGTCAGCAGTTTCGCCAGCTTCGCTGCGGTGGTCGTTTTACCGGAACCTTGGAGGCCCATCATCAAGACGACACTGACCGTATCGGGGCCCTTGAGGTCGAGGCCCTCGAAATCCCCTCCGAGAAGGCCGACAAGACGGTCGTGGACAATCTTGATGAACTGCTGTCCCGGTGTGACCGACTTGATAACGGTTTCCCCGAGGGCGTCCTGGAGGGTTCCGTTGACAAAGCGTCGAACGACGCGGACGTTGGCGTCCGCCTCGAGGAGCGCGAGCTTTATCTCCTCTACGGCGTCCTGGACGTTCTTTTCGGAGATGCTCTTTTTTCCGGAGATGCTCCGCGACAGGTCGCCGAGCTTTTCAGAAAGACGATCCAACATAAATAGAAAAGGTAATGGTACTTATAGCTTTCCGTATACCCGGTGTCAAGCTATCGCACTTGCGGCTATCGAATTTCCAGAAAGTGCCTCCGGAGAAAACGAAGCCGTTGCTCCGCCTCCAGAGCTTCCCCGGAACCGGGGTACCAATCGGTAAGCGTGTTGTAGAGAAGAATCGCCCGGCGAATGTCCGGGGTGTCTCCGTCGGCGTCGTAGCTCCCGGCCCATGCAAAGAGAAGCGCGGGCTGCGGCATCTCGTCGCGGTCTTCTAAAAGGAGAAAGAACTCTTCGAGCTGTGGAATCGGTGCGATATTTACCCGGTGCTCGACGAGGCCCTTCCGCGCGGCGGATCCGGCTTCCGTCGGGAGGCGAAGGTTCTCCTCCCAGAAGTGGTAGGCAACCTCGTCGTAGCCCAAGTCGATCGCAAGGGTGGCTATCTCATCATTGAGCTCCGGAGAGCCCGTGCCGTCGTAATGGCGTAAGAAGCTCTGGAGGGCGGCCGGCCGGCGCCCTTCCGATAGAAGGCTCCGGGCTTCCTGGTAGTCCCCGTCGCCGTCGGTTGTAACCTCGAGGGGCGGCCTTTCCGCCGGCGGCTCTCCCGGCGCAACGCTCTCCGGAACCCGATCATTACCGGCGGCGGGCGCAGACACCGAATCCGCAACCCTCTCCGAAGCCCCTTCCCCGGGCTCCAAGACCGATAGCAGAAGAGTGGACTCTTCGAAGCTGCCGGTGAGCATGTCCTGACGCTGGAAGCTTAAGAGAATCTCCCCCGAATCCCCGGGGCGGAAGCGAAAGACGGTTTCCCCTGCACCGCTTTGACTTTCTATAAGGTCAATGTCGGCGTCTCGGGGAACCGCTCCGACGTAGATCCACCCGGTTCCCGGAAGCGATACGGCGGTCACCTGTCCCAAGGGAGCCGGGGTAGCCGGGAGGCGGGGAGAGCCGGGACTCGGCGGAGGGGCAGTTTCCCGAGGAGGCGTCGGTGCCGCCGACGCGTCTGCGGCCGTGGCGGGGGCCCTTTCGGGAGCGCGGGAATCCGTACCGCTCTCTTCGTCGATTGGCGGTAGGTAATCCCAGGGGGACCCTATCCAGGAAAGGTCGGGATCGACTTCTCCGGTCCACTCGATTCGGCTTTGCCGGAGATGTCCCGAGGCGTCTGGGAGGGGCACTTCGGGTGACGGAGGCGTCTGTTCGGGGATACGCAAGGGAAGCGGTGGTTCGGCAGAAGGGGGTGTTTCTCCGGAGGTGCTCCCGTTTTGAGCCGGAAGGTACGGCGGTAAGAAGAAAGCCGCCAGGAGTACGGCAGCCGTGCCAAAGAATGCGAGAGGACGACGGCTTCTCACGGAATGGCCCCGAGCATCGATTCCACCGCTTTTTCCCCCTCCACCCGGAGGTATTCCTCGGTAACAGCCCTCGGATCGGTCCAGAACCGCTCCTTGTCGCTCTCGGGCCAGGCTCCCCGGGGTTCGCGGTAGGGCCGAAACCGATGCGACAGAAGACGTTCGTTCTCTCGTGGCACAAGAAGCCCCGGCGCCGGGAGACGACCTTCCGGAACAGAGGGTAGCGACACGCCGACCTCTTCCGGGGGTGCCTCGCGACCGCCGCCCGCGGTAAGAAGCGTCACAACAACGGCAAGAAGGGCGGCGCTGAGAACCAAGATCGCGATCGTGGCGTTGCGCCCGAGGCGCATGCTATACCTCCACCGTATCCGGTTTGTTCACCCGTACGGATATTACCTTAGAGACGCCCGGTTCTTCCATCGTCACCCCCACCAGGGCGTTGGCGCTCGCGACGGTCTTCTTGTTATGCGTAACGACAACGAACTGGCTGTGCTCGGCAAACTCATGGAGCAGGGAGACAAACCGGCCCACGTTGCTTTCGTCGAGGGCCGCGTCTATCTCGTCGAGAAGGCAAAAGGGAGACGGCCGGACCATGTAGACGGCAAAGAGCAGGGCCACGGCCGTAAGGGAACGCTCGCCGCCGGACAGGAGGGCGATACTCTCGAGCTTCTTACCGGGCGGCTGAACGAGGATCTCGACCCCGGACTCGAGAACATCGTCGGGGTCGGTTAAGCGGACCTCGGCCCTCCCCCCCCCGAAGAGACGCCGAAAGACGGTGTGGAAGTTGCGCTTTATCTTCTCGTAGGTCTCGAGAAAGAGTTGGGCCGATTCCCGTTGAATCTCCTGAGTAACGCGATCGAGGTCGCTCCGGGCCTTCTCGAGATCCTTCAATTGGGCGGTCAGGAAATCGTGCCGTTCCTTTACCTCGGCAAACTCTTCCGGCGCCATGAGGTTGACGTTTCCGAGCTGCCGTTGCTCCTGTTTGAGTTGAGAGAGACGGTTCCGGAGGTCCCCCGGGGCGTCGGATATCTCGAAGAGGCGCGATTCGTACTCCTCGAGGTGGTGCGAGTGGACATCGGCGAAGTTCTCGTAGAGGGTGCGGATCTCGGTCGTGGTTTCCGCGAGCTGGACCTGAAGCTTTTCGACCTTGCTCTGGGCCCCCGCAAGATCCTCCATGAGTCCCTTTACGGACTCTTCCTTGTCCCGGAGGGAGCTATTGCTGGATTTTATGCTCTCCTCGAGGGAGTGGATTTCTTTTCGGATCGTCTCCATTTGCCCGGCGTGGGCCTGTTCTTTCTGCTCCTCTTCGGCTATCTGCTTTTCGAGGTTCCGGCGGCGTCCGTCCAACTCCGACAGGCGGCTCTCTATGGCCTCGAGGTTCCGCCGGTAGTCGGCGAGTTGTTGATCGAGGCGTCGCAGGGCGCCGAGAAGCGATTCTCGCCGGGCTTGGGATTCCGCTCGGGTAATCCGGAGTTTCTCGAGGGTTCCCCGGTATTCTTCGACCTTACCGGTAAGGTCGGTATTCTCCCGGGCGAGAGCGGCGTCGGCCTCCCGGGCCGCTACAATCTGGGTGCTGAGACTCTCGACGGCCTCGTCGATGTTCCGTTTCCGGGTCATAACCCCTTCCGGAGAGACCAGCTCTCTCAGCGTCCGGGGAACCATCTGGGCGTAGGTCCCGAAGGCCTCGCGAAGGACCTGGTGCTGCCGCCGGGTCGTCTGAAAGCCGCTGCGGCACGCTTTTAGAAGCTCCCGGAGGGTCTCGGCGGAAGGTAAAGCCGAACCGTCGAGGGTTCGGTCGAGGTTTCCAATCTGCCGGGAAACCTCGGCGTCGAGCATTCCGAGGGCATCGGCAATACTCTTTTCCACTTCGGACACCGCAACCGGAGAAAACCCGCTTTCCTTCAATCCGGTATCCAACTGGGAGACGATTTCCTCGGCGAGGTCCCGGAGCTCCCGCTGGTAGCCGCCGAGCTCTCTCTGCCGGTTGTCGACAGTACTCCGGTGTTCCTTCT
>CAYPUT010000134.1:0-9373 GCA_964413945.1 uncultured Spirochaetaceae bacterium | reverse complement strand
GACGGAGCGGGAATTCTGACCGCCTTGCCCCACAGGTTTCTCGAAAAGGTGATGTCTACGGAGCTCGACGTATCCCTTCCGGAGCGGGGGCGCTACTCGGCGGGGCTCGTCTTCTTGCCGACGGACCCGGGCCTGGAGAAGCTCTGCATGGAGCGCACCGCGGAGATCGTAACCAGGGAGGGACAGAAGCTCCTCGGTTGGCGGGACGTTCCCCGGGACAACAGCATGATCGGGCCGACTGCCCTGGCCGCCGAGCCGACGATGAAGCAGCTTTTCGTCGCCGCCGGCGACGGCCTCGCCGACGACGCCTTCGAGCGGAAGCTCTACGTTATCCGGAAGCAGATGCAGAACCTTATTCGCGGAAGCGAGATCGACCCGGAATCCTTCTTCTACGTCTGCAGCCTCTCTACGAAGGTCATCGTCTACAAGGGCATGTTGATGCCAGAGCAGCTCTTCGACTACTTCAAGGATCTCGCCGACCCGGCATACGACACCCACCTCGCGATGATCCACTCGCGCTTCTCGACGAACACCTTTCCGAGTTGGGACCGGGCGCAGCCGATGCGGTTTATGAGCCACAACGGAGAGATCAACACCCTCCGGGGGAACGTGAATAAGATGCGGGCCCGGGAAGGCACCCTGGCCACCGAGCTCTTCGGCGACGATTTGCAAAAGGCCTTCCCGATTATCGAAGAGGACAGCTCCGACTCCGGGAACTTCGACAACACCCTCGAGCTTCTCCTGCTCTCCGGGCGGGAGCTCCCGGAAGCCGTCATGATGATGGTTCCGGAAGCCTGGCACCACCACGAGCACATGCCGCAACACGGCAAGGACGTCTACGAGTACATGAGCTGCGTCATGGAGCCCTGGGACGGTCCGGCCTCCATTTCCTTTACCGACGGCAAGGTAATCGGCGCGCTTCTCGACCGGAATGGCCTCCGGCCGAGCCGGTACTACGTAACCAAGGACGACCTCGTCGTCATGGCGAGCGAGGTCGGCGTCCTCGACATCCCGCCGGGGGAGATCAAGCTCAAGGGGCGTCTTCAGCCCGGTCGAATGTTCCTTGTCGACTTCGAAGAGGGGCGGATCGTCGGGGACGAGGAGCTCAAGGACGGTATCGCCCTGTCGCGGCCCTACGGCGACTGGCTCAAGGAAGAGCGGATCCGCCTCGACGAGCTCCCGGAGGTAAGCCACAACGGACAACGGGAAACAGCCGACTTACTGCCGCTTCTTCGGACCTTCGGCTACACCCTCGAGCACCTGAACATCCTCCTCAAGCCGATGGCGGAAGCAGGTAAGGAGCCCCTCGGCTCGATGGGAAACGACTCTCCCCTCGCGGTGCTCTCCGAACGGCCCCGGCTTCTCTACGACTACTTCAAACAGCTCTTCGCCCAGGTGACGAACCCTCCCATCGACTCGATTCGGGAGGATATTATTATGAGCCTCGGCTCCTACATCGGCCCGGAGCAGAACCTCCTCGATACGTCTCCCGCCCACTGCCACCGCCTCTGGATCGACCACCCGGTCTTGAGGGACTCCGAGCTTGCGAAGCTTAAGGCGTTGGTCTACCGAGGCTGGAAGGCCAAGACGGTGGACATCACCTTTCCGGTCGACGAGGGAGAGACGGGTCTCCGTCCCGCCCTCGAGCGAATCTCCCGGGAGGCCGAGGAGGCGATCGCCGAGGGCTATAGCCTGGTGATTCTCTCGGACCGACGGGCAGGGGAAGAACGAATTCCGGTGCCGGCCATCATGGCGACCGGGGCGGTCCACCACCATCTGGTGCGCCGGGCCAAGCGGACCCAGATCGGTCTGGTCGTCGAAAGCGGCGAGCCGAGGGAGGTCCATCATTTCTGCACCCTCGTCGGATACGGCGCCGACGCCATCAACCCCTGCGCCGCCCTCGACGCCATGCGGATGCTCCGCCGGGACGGGATCGTCAACCCGGAACTGACCATGGAGCAGATCGAGGAGCACTACTTTCGGGCCCTGGCCTACGGCATGCGGAAGGTGTTCGGGAAGATGGGCATCTCCACGATAGACAGCTACAAGGGAGCCCAGATCTTCGAGATCGTCGGGCTCCACCAAGACGTCGTGGACCTCTGTTTCGCCGGGACCGCGAGCCGCATCTCCGGGGCCGGCTTCGACACTATCGCCAAAGAGGCGATTATGCGCCACGATATGGGCTTCCCAAAGGGGAACGAGCCGATCGGCGCCGAGTACTACAACCCCGGGGACTATCAGTGGCGTTTCGGCGGCGAGAAGCACATGTGGGACCCCGAGTCCGTCGCGGATCTCCAGGTAGCGGCTCGAAACGAGGACCGTCAGGCCTTCAAACGGTTTACCGCTCGGCAGAACCAGCGATCGAAACAGCAGGCGACTATTCGCGGCCTCCTAAAGCTCAAACCCGGGAATCCGATTCCGCTCTCCGAAGTGGAGCCCGCGGCGGCCATCGTCCGGCGCTTCGTAACCGGAGCGATGAGCTTCGGGTCGATCTCCCAAGAGGCCCACGAGACCCTCGCCGTCGCGATGAACCGCCTCGGCGGCAAGTCGAACACCGGCGAGGGCGGGGAGATGCCCGAGCGCTACCGAAAGCTTCCGAACGGCGACTCAAAGCGCTCGGCCATCAAGCAGGTTGCCTCCGGGCGCTTCGGGGTTACCATCGAGTATCTCTCGGAGAGCGACGAGCTCCAGATCAAGATGGCCCAGGGCGCGAAACCCGGCGAAGGCGGAGAGCTACCGGGGCACAATGTCTTCGACATTATCGCGAAGACCCGCTACTCGACCCCCGGAGTCGGGCTCATAAGCCCGCCGCCCCACCACGATATCTACTCGATCGAGGACCTTGCCCAGCTCATCTTCGACTTAAAGAACGCGAACCCCAAAGCGCGGATTAGCGTAAAGCTGGTGTCCGAGGTAGGCGTGGGTACCGTCGCAGCGGGGGTCGCCAAGGCCCACGCGGACCATATCCTGGTTTCCGGCCAGGATGGGGGTACCGGGGCGTCGCCTCTAACCGGCATCAAACACGCGGGGCTCCCCTGGGAGCTCGGTCTCTCCGAGACCCACCAGACCCTGGTGATGAACGACCTGCGGACCCGGGTAGTCGTCCAGACCGACGGGCAGATAAAGACCGGCCGGGACGTGGTTATCGCCGCGATGCTCGGCGCCGAGGAGATGGGTTTTTCCACCTCGGCCCTCGTAAGCGTCGGGTGCATTATGATGCGGGTCTGCCACAAGAACACCTGTCCCGTGGGCGTCGCGACCCAGGACGAGAGCCTTCGGAAGAAGTTCGCCGGGAAGCCGGAGCACGTCGTCACCTTTATGACCTTTCTCGCCGAGGAGGTCCGGGAGGTGATGGCCGAGCTGGGCTTTAGGACCTTCGACGAAATGGTCGGCCGGGTCGATATGCTCGAAGAAGACCCGGAGGTCCGGCACTGGAAGAGCGCCGGGATCGACCTCTCGGCGTTGTTGACCCCGGCGGTTCCCCAGCCCGGGGCTACAGACCGCGTTATTTGCTGCGTCCCCCAGGACCACGGAATAGATACGGTCCTGGACCGGCAGCTTATCAAGCTCGCGGAGAAGGTTCTCCTCCATCGGGAGCCGCTGCGGTTGGATCTCCCCATCCGGAACACCGACCGGGCCACGGGAACGATGCTGAGCCATCACCTGACCACCCGGTGGGGACCAAGGGGCTTACCGCCGGACACGCTCTGGATAAAGCTGACCGGCTCCGCCGGGCAGAGCTTCGGTGCCTGGATGACCAACGGCGTTACCCTGGAGTTGGAGGGGGACGCGAACGATTACTGCGGCAAGGGACTCTCCGGCGGTAAGCTTATTGTCTATCCTCCGAAGGACGCAGGCTTCGTCCCGGAAGATAACATCATTATCGGGAACGTGGCTCTCTACGGCGCCACAATGGGCCGGGCCTACTTTCGTGGGCAAGCCGCCGAGCGCTTCTGCGTCCGGAATTCCGGCGCCCACGTGGTGGTCGAGGGAGTCGGAGACCACGGGTGCGAGTACATGACCGGGGGCCGAGCGGTCATTATCGGCCCAACGGGGCGCAATTTTGCCGCGGGTATGTCCGGGGGCGTCGCCTACGTTTGGGATCCCGACGAGCGCCTCGCCTCCCGGGTCAACAAGGGGATGGTAGAGATATCTGCGCCCGGGGAGGAGGAATGCCAAGAGGTGCTCCAGCTCCTGCGGGAGCATCGGTTTCACACCGACTCGACCGTGGCGGCGCACATTCTCGAGACCTGGGAGGACCGGAAACCAGAGTTCCGCAAGGTTATCTCCCCGGCGTACCGCCGGATTCTCGAGCTTCAGCAGCTTAACAAGCAACAGGAGGTGGCGCATGGGTAAGCCCACCGGTTTTATGGAATACCAGCGCAGGGGGGTAGCCGACCGGGAGCCCCTCGAGCGCATACACGACTTCGACGAATTTCATAAGGAGATAGACGAGCCGGAGAGGCAAGAGCAGGGCGCCCGCTGCATGGACTGTGGCATTCCCTTCTGCCAGTCGAACTACGGCTGTCCGGTGGATAACCTGATCCCCGAGTGGAACGACCTGGTGTACCACGGCCGGTGGGAAGAAGCCTGGAAGCGTCTGATGAAGACCAATAACTTCCCGGAGTACACCGGGAGGGTCTGTCCGGCACCCTGCGAGAGCGCCTGTGTTCTCGGTATCAACGAGCCGGCGGTAACCATAAAGGACAACGAGTGCGCCATTATCGACAAGGCCTACGACGCCGGGCTGATGGTCCCCAGGATTCCCGAGGTCCGCACCGGCAAGCGGGTGGCGGTCGTCGGATCCGGCCCCGCAGGGCTTGCGGCGGCGGACCAGCTGAATCAGGCGGGCCACCTGGTTACCGTCTTCGAGCGGGACGACCGGATCGGCGGGCTTTTGATGTACGGCATCCCCAACATGAAGCTCGACAAGAAGCTGGTGGAAAAACGAAACGCTCTGATGAACGCCGAAGGAATCGAGTTCCGTCCCGGCGTAGAGGTCGGTAAGGACATCGATCCGGCGCGGCTCGTCGAGGAGTACGACGCGGTGCTCCTCGCTTGCGGGGCCACCAAGCCTCGGGACCTACCGGCGCCGGGGCGGGAGAAGTCGGGCATCCACTTTGCGATGGAATTCTTGCGGGCCAACACCAAAAGCCTCCTCGATTCAAATTTTGCCGACGGCAACTACATCTCCGCAGAAGGCAAGCACGTTGTCGTCATCGGCGGGGGAGACACGGGGAACGACTGCATCGGCACCTCGGTGCGCCACGGCGCGGCGAGCATCACCAACTTCGAGCTGCTCCCGGAGCCTGCACCGCAGCGGACCGAAGAGTACCCCTGGCCGACCTACCCCCGGCTCAAGAAGATGGACTACGGCCACGAGGAAGTGAACGCCCGGGACGGGGCGGATCCCCGGGTCTACAGCATTCTTACCAAGGAGTTTATCGGGAACGGTAAGGTCGAAGGTATCCGCACCGTCCGGGTTGCCTGGAAAAAAGAGCCCGGCGAGCGGCCCACCTTCGAAGAGATCCCCGGGAGCGAAGAGGAGTGGAAGGCGGACCTTGTGCTCCTCGCGATGGGGTTCCTGGGCCCCGAGGCACCTATCGGCGAGGCCCTCGGCGTCGAGACGGATCCTCGCTCTAACTTCCAGGCGGAGTACGAGCGTTTCTCGACGAGCGTTCCCAAGGTCTTCGCCGCCGGCGACGCCCGCCGGGGCCAGTCGCTGGTGGTCTGGGCCATCAAAGAGGGTCGGGGCGCCGCCCGGGAGATCGACCGCTACCTGATGGGGCGGACGCTGTTGCCCTAGGCGAGCTCGGTACTAAAGGTAACCCGGTCTCCTCGAATCACGCTCCGACGAAACTCAATAACCTCTCCTTCGGTGCTCCTGGTTATCCGCTCGGTCTGGAAGACCGGGGAGTGGAGGGGTATCCGGAGAATTTCGGACTCATAAGCGTCGGAGATTCTCGGGTAGAGAAACTCTTTGGCGCGCTCGATCGAACAGTCGCACTTGCTTTCGAGAAGATCGTAGAGCGATTGGCCTTCGAGATCGCTCTCGCTTATGGAAGGCACGACGGCTTCCGGAACGTAGGAGAACTCGAGAATGAGAGGCTGCTCTTTGTAGTAGCGTAACCGGACTATTTCGTGGGCGCGGCCGTTTCCCGACAGCCCGAGCTTCTTCTGGACCTGGGTTGGCGCGAGAATCCCCCGTATGGCGATGATGCTCGAGGTAGCCGCGCTCCCCGTGGATCCGATCTCCCGGCCGAAGCTGTAGAACTGGAGCAGGCTCTGTTCGATTCGGGAATTGGCGACGATCGAGCCCTTTCCCCGCTCGGTCTTTATTACGCCTTCGCGACGAAGCTCGTCCAAAGCTTTTCGAACCGTCGCCCGGGTAACGTCGAACTCCGTCGCCAAAGACTGTTCCGAGGGAAGCGCCATACCCGGCGTGTAGCGATCGTTTCGCATCGCCTCGAGGAGCGCTTCCTTTACCTGAACGTAATAGGGGATGTAACTCTCTTTGTCGATTCGCCTCATCTGTGGGGTAGGTAGAATCATTGTCGCCGATACCCGGTCTCGTCAAGGCCCGGCGAGTGCCAGGCAGTCATAATGGTATAGAAGCCGCCGACGCCGGGATGCCCGGCGCCGGCGGCTTTTGGGTGAGAAGAAACGAATCAGTACGAGGGCGTCGCCGGCTGCTGTTGCCCGCCGGCACCCGGTGCGGGCGGCTGCTCCTCAACTTCCGGCGGAGCGATTGCCTCTTCGATTTCCCCGAGACTCGCGACGACGGCATTGACCTCGTCGATTGCGACAGTCACGGTCTCTTCGACATCGGCCGGAATCTCGCCGTTGCTCGCGACCTGGTCGAGTCTCGATTCGACCTCCGAGAGCCTATCCCGCAAGCCTGCTATCTCCGACTCCAACTCTTCGGCCTCCTCGTAGGTGATCGGGCCGCCGCAGGATGATAGAACTATCACCATCAACACGGCCAATACACCGAGACCCACGAGTTTCTTCTTGCCTGCTTTACCTTCCATACTCTCCTCCTAATCCATATAGCGGTCCAAGCGGCTTCGTAGTTCTTCGTCCGAACCCGCGGCCGCTATAATCTCGTTGAACCGGGACACACTCAGCCCGGTCTCTTCGACCATTTCGACCATTTCCGTTTGGGACGACTGTTGTGTTTCGGCAATTTCCGAAATAGTCGTCTGGTACTCCTGGAAATCACTCTGATTGACGCCTTGCGGAGCGCCGTCCCCCGGCGTCTGTTGGGCCATTTCGTGTATCTGATAGAACTGCTCTTCGCTCAAGCTGGAGTTACCGATGGTCGAATCGATCTCCTCCTGGAGCTCCGCCTGAACCTCCTGAACGCTCTCGAGAGCTACGACGAAATTCTGAAGCTCCGCATCGGATACGGGCTCGATCGACTGTCCCGGGGGCTGCTGGGCCATGAGCGGCGCAGCGGTGGTTAGGACGAACAGTAGTACCAGCGCCGAAATGGTGGCGCTCCGAAACTTAGACAACATGTGCATGTTCCCTCCCTATAAGTTAGGTAAATCTCTTAGGGTGCTCTCCCGAACCGCGGAAAAGCCTCCCTCTTTCTATCTACAAGTATAGTCATGTGTACAAGTAGACGTCAACTGCGATTGAGAAAGAATCTATTGCGACGGACCGGCGATGCGCGCGGACTCAGTCAATCCGACGTTGCTGCAAGGTACGAAGACGTCGATAACTCGAATCCGCGATTGTCGACACTCATCAAACTGCAGGAGATATTCGAGGATCAGATCATCGCGGTGTAACTACGGAGAACCGGGAAAACTCCTGCGGGCGCAAGGGCTATCCGAATCGTTTCGCAGCGTGTTTGCCCGCGTCTGATCCGAGAATTAAGCCCGCCGACGCTTGCCCTTTTTGCCGCCGGGCCGATCGTTTGGTTGCCGGTTCTTCCCATACTGCCCTCTAAGAGCGCCGCGCTTTCCCGGGCAACCTGTATGCCGAGCTCCCTCGTGGGGGTCAGGATGAGCGCCTGTGTCGACCGGGAGCGAAGGTCGAGTTTCTGTAGAATCGGCAACCCGAAGGCGGCGGTCTTGCCGGTTCCGGTCTGTGCGAGCCCGGTCACGTCCCGGTCCTCGGCGAGGAGGAACGGAATCATCTCGGCTTGAATGGGTGTCGGGGTAACGAATCCACGCTCGGCGATCGCGTCGAGCAGGGCGGGGACGAGCCCCAACTGGTCAAACGTAGTCACTATATCCTCGCATCGGGGGGTTGTCAGAGAGTACGAGCCGGCGAGTCGGAAGTCAAACCGGGCGAGCTTAGATGCCGATCAGATCGCCTCGGAGTGCTTCACGTCGTCGGCGACGATCAGGAGTACAAGTGGCTATTTCACGAGAAGTGTTACAGGAACTCCCGAAGGAATACGAGAATCCGGAGGATCTGCTTGGGGAGAACGGGATTCCGAAAGAGCCCACGAAAGCGCGGGTGGAGCAAGAAGCCGGTTCGCAGCGAACGCGGCCTCCGCGGATCGCAGGGGCCGTAGGGGCCCGGCCGTTTAAGCCACAAAACCGTCACCCCTGCGCACCTTGACTGTTAACTATTTTCATATTAGTTTAGTTAACATGAAATACGCTGGGGACGCCAACACCACGCGGCCCTACCGCAAGACAGCGCGCGCAGAGGCCGAACGGGCGACCGGAGAGGGGATTCTCGACGCGGCGTTCACCTTATTCGCGCGCGAGCCCTACAATCGCGTGACGCTGCAAGCGATCGCGGAAACCAGCGGGGTAACGGTGCAGACGGTAATCCGTCGGTTCGGTTCGAAGGAAGGGCTCTTCGAAGCCCTCGTCGAGCGGGAGATGCCGCGAATACTAGCATCCCGGGAATCCGCTGACGGCGAGGGCCTCGCCGCTGCGCTTCGAGCGCTCCTCGATCACTACGAGACGGACGGTGACACCGTGCTCAACTTTCTTGCGCAGGAGCACGATGTTTCACACGTTCGAAACATCGTCGAAGAGGGACGCCGCATCCACCGCGAGTGGGTTGAGCGGCACTGTGCTCAGATAATAGATGCTGCCGGCGGCGATCGGGACATCACACTGAACGCCGCGATCGCGGCGACCGACCTCTACACATGGAAGCTACTCCGCCGAGACCGCGGGCTCGAGCTGAAGCAGGTGCACGGGGTCATGATGCGGATGCTGAACGGATTGAACGGGAGGAACTAGTGGCACGAATACTCGTCTACACCTCGCCCGCACGCGGGCACTTGTACCCGGCACTGGGCGTCGCCCTGGAGCTCAAGCGCCGCGGCCACCAGGTACACGTGCGGACCCTCGCCGCCGAGGTGCATCGGGTTCGCGGGCTCGGTCTCGGTGCGGACGCG
>CAYPUT010000133.1:0-9432 GCA_964413945.1 uncultured Spirochaetaceae bacterium | reverse complement strand
AATCGCCCTTGCGTCTTCTAAGCTCGTCGCCATCGGTTTGTCGAGGTAGACCTGCTTACCCGCGGCCAGAGCCGCCTCCGTGGGACCCCGATGGTCCGAGGTGTAGTTGGTGACGAAGACTGTGTCGACGTCCTCCCGGGAGACGGCGCGACGGTAGTCGGGTTCCACGTCGATCTCGACGGGATTCCCGGCCTCCCGGTAGCGCGCCTCGAGGAATGCTCGGCTCTCCTGTGCACGCTCGACGTTCGTATCGCAGAGCACCCGTATGACAAGACCGGTCTCCTCGAGAAGCTCGACGGTCCGGATACCGAGGACATAGACGCCTCGTTCGCCGGCACCGATTACCGCAACCCCTAGTCTCTTTTTTTCTGCGCTCATACTTCCTTCTTCCTTTACTCGACGGTGGGCTCTTCGGCGCTCCAGGCGTCTTGACGATTGAGCCGCGAGCCCTGGGGGCGGGGAATCCGCCCGACCCGGATGGGATCCTCGGTGGCCGCCATCCAGGCATCTAGTCGCTCCCCGAGCTGCTTATAGACATCTGCGTGGGACTCCGTTGCCTTGAAGTCCACACGCTCCGTCGGATCGAGGACCAGATCGAACAGTTGCTCCCGGGGGAGCAGTTGGTCAAAGTATCCGGCCTCCGCCATCTCCCTTTTGGACGGGGAGTCGTCCACGTTGGCGGGGCGGGGACGAAGGGTGTCTGCGTATCTGCGGACCAGCTTGAAGCGCTCGGTACGTATGGCTCTCGCCGGCTCGTAGTTCGCATGATAGTTTGTAACGGCAAAGATCTCATCCCGGACACGGGTGGTCTCGCCTCGCAGCAGCGGCATCAGCGATCGCCCTTCGAGGTTCGGGCCCGGTTCGATACCAAAGAGCTCACAGATCGTCGGATAGAGATCCATCTGCGATACCAATACGTCCTCGACCCTTCCGTTCTCGGCTACGCCGGGTATCCTCAAGACAAGCGCGACACCGATTCCGCCGTCAAAGAGCGTACCCTTCATGCCCGGGAATGCCGGTCCATGATCCGTCGTCAGCAGAATTGCCGTCTCCTCCCAAAGCCCGGAGGATTCGATGGCTTCGATTACCCTCCCGATGTTCTTGTCCACGGTCTCCAGCGATTCGGTAAAACGCTCCATGTCGAGGCGAGTTGCCGGCGTGTCGGGCACAACCGACGGGGGTCGTGGGTAGCTGCGGGGTGGTACCGGCGGCTCCCCGGTGGGAAAGGGGCGGTGGGTCGACAGGAGGCCGAAGGAGAGAAAGAAGGGCCGGGAATGCTTCTCTTTCAAGAACTCGATCACACGACCGGTGTTGTTTCGGTCCCATTGGGCCGGCAATACCTCTTTTTGGGTGAAGTAGTCGGCCGGGTCGTCGAGGATTCTCTCGTAACCGATATCCGCCTTTACGGGAGCAACGTGTTGCACCCCGCAGAGAACGGTCTCCACACCGGACCCCGAAAGGGCGTTTACCAGGTGGTGGGAATAGCTCTTCAGGCGAAAGCCGCGATGCGCCAGCCCGGTCATGCCGTTGACCTGGGGCGGAAGACCGGTCAGGAGGGCGGAACGGCTCGGCGAGCAGGTCGGGGCCGCCGAATAGGCGTTGCGGAAAGTCACCGCGGAGGAGGCAAAGCGGGCGATTGCGGGCAGAGGGCGGGGGCTTCCCGCCGGATCGAGATACCTGCCGGAGTCGTGGGTGTGCAGGAGCACAAGATTCACGTGAAATCCCCGCCTTTCGCATACGATTGCATGAAAAATCGGTTTCTCATTGCCTGTTTAGTTATACCACAGGTCGTAGTCCCGGGGCAAGAATGAAGTGTGGGAAACTTTTTGGAGTTTTTAGGGTCTGAGACGGCGTATTTTTCGGTTGACAGCTAAATCAGGCAGTGGTAAAGTGTGCTTGGTGCAAACGTATGCAGAAACGGCTCACGATTAGGGACATCGCTCGGATCGCCGAGGTCAATCCATCCACCGTTTCCCGTAGCCTGAACGACAGCCCCCTCGTCTCCGAAGAGACGAAGGCCCGGATTAGGGAAATCGCCGAAAGGGGCAATTTCTCCTTCAACGCGATGGCTCGGAACCTCGTGACCCGCCGAACCGGCATTATCGGGCTGATCTGCCCCGACTCCTTCGACGAGTATCAGTACTCCCTTCACCTGACCCTCCTGATCAATCAGATCCGGCGTCTCCTTGAAGCGAGGGACCTCGACCTGGTAGTCAAATTCCGCCACGACGCAACCGGTAAGAACAGCATTCGTCATCTCCTGAACAGCAAGAAGGTCGACGGGCTCATCGTCATCAATCCGGATATCCTCCCCGAGGAGGTCTCCTTTATTCACGACCACCGGATGCCGGTGGTCTTCGTTCAGGCCATTCCTCCGCACTTCGCGCTCGAAAGCGAAGATTACGTCTTCGCCGACCACATCGCCGGGGGCACGATGGCAACCGATCATCTTGTGCGCCTCGGTCACGATCGAATCGTCTGTTTTACCGTCGACACCCCGGAAAGGTCTTTCTCCCAGCGCACCGACGGCTACCGACGGGCCCTCGCAGACCATAACCTCCCGGTCGACGAGGAACTGATCGTGAGTGGCGACGGTACTTTCGAGTTCGGCTATCAGTACATCGTCCAAAACGCCGGCCGATTTCGGGCCGGTGTGACGGCCATTTTCTCGCAGACGGACATTATGGCTCTCGGGGCTATCGAAGGGCTCTGGGATGTCGGTCTGAAGGTACCCGGTGATGTCGCCATCGTCTCCTACGACGACATCGGATTCGGAAAAGACTTTCGACCCCGGCTCACGACGATTCACCAACCTCGAGATCGACTTGCGACGGCAGCCTGCAACCGTCTCGGAGAAATGCTCGACGAAACCCGACGCGGCGCCACAGGCTCCCCGGACCGAGGTCTGCTACAGCGACTCGTCCAGCCTCACCTCGTGGTTCGGGAGTCCTGCGGCGCCGAGCGCCCGGGTCATGCAGTACCGGAAAAGAGCCTATAGACCGACGAAGGAGGTGACGGAAGAAAGGTAAGGGAATGAAGAGAACGAAAAGAAAGATGGTACTTAATCGATCAAAAGGGCCGCGCACCGCGTCGTAGCACGCCGGGCGTGGCAGCCAATTCCATAAGGAGGACTACCCATGGAAAACAAGAAACTCACACTGTCCCTGGCATTGATGCTTCTGGCAGGGGCCCTTGTCTTTGCCGGCGGCGGAGCCGAAAGCGCCGGCGGAGCCGAGCCGGATACCGTCGAGCTCGACATCGTGCAGAGCAAGACGGTTATCGCCGAACAGTTCGAGGCCATGGCCGCGGAGTTCGAAGCAGCCAATCCTAACATTCGAGTGAATGTGGAAACCGTCGGCGGCAGTGCCGACTGGCAGACGATCCTGAAGAGTCGCTTCGCCGCCGGCGAAGGTCCCGACGTGTTCAACATCGAAGGTCCCGCGCAGTACGAGCTCTGGAGCGAAAACATCGCCGATCTCAGCGGGGAGGCCTTTACCGATGAGGCCGTTGAGGCTGCAATGGCACCTTTGAATATCAACGGAAGCCAATACGGCGCCCCGGTGAACTTCGAGGGATACGGCTACATTTACAACAAGGAGATCTTTGCGGACGCCGGTATTTCCGAGTTGCCGACGACCTTCTCGGAGCTCAAGGACGTTGCCCAACAGCTCGAGGATGCAGGCTACACGGCATTCGCCACGGGATACGGCACATGGTGGGTCGTCGGGCTGCATATGCTCAACGTCGCCTTTGCCCAGCAGGACGATCCGGCGCAGTTTCTCTCGGACCTGACGGCCGGAAGGGCTTCCATGGCCGACAACGAGATCTTCCAGGATTTGCAGCAACTCGTTGACCTTACCGTCGAGTACGGGGAGGACAATCCTCTGGCAACGGACCACAACCAGCAGGTACAGTTGCTGGCCAACGGCGATGTTGCGATGATTCAGCAGGGTGTCTGGAAAGAGGTGGCCCTCTACGAAGCCAGTCCGGATCTCGACATCGGCTTGATTCCGCTCCTGATCAACGACGACCCGCAGATGAACCGTGTGCCCGTCGGCGTCCCCTGGTACTTTGTCGTAAACGCTCAGTCGACTCCGGCGGAGCAGGAAGCGGCTCGGGAGTTCATCAACTTCATGACGATCAGCGACACCGGACAGCGATATGCCGTAGAGGAGTTCGGCTACATCCCGGCGTATCGGGGCGTGTCCGCCGAGGGTCTCGGGGGTGTCGGGAGGGACATTCTGGCCTACGCCGAAGATGACGACACCATTCCCTGGGTCTTCGGACAGTGGCCCGACGGGTTCGCGCAGCAAGATGCCTTCAACAATCTGCAGGCCTACGTAGCCGGCCGACAGAGCTGGGACGAGACCCTCGAGGCACTCGACGAGGCTTGGCAGGATAAATCCAACTAGTATGCAATCCGCGATCGCTCAAGCTAGAAAGGGGGACCGGCAGCTCGCCGGTCCCTCGCCGGCCGCAAAAAGGCTATTCACGGATTCGGCAAGGCTCCGGGCGCTGAAGAACGATCTTCTCTTTATCGCCCCGGGTTTTGTCTTCTTTGCCGGGATCGTCCTGATCTCGTTCGTGCTGGGAATCTACTATTCCTTTACCGAATGGAACGGCGTCGACGCCGAAGCGGTATGGATCGGATTCGAGAACTACGCGGAGATCTTTCGGGGAGACAAGCAAGCGGGAGTCTCCGCCTGGTTTACCGCCCGTTTTACCGTCGTGTCGGTAGTCAGCGCCAATCTCCTGGCCTTCGCCCTGGCCCTGGCCCTTACCCAGGCCCTAAAGAGCGCCAACGTCTTGCGAACGATTATCTTTCTTCCGAACATCATCGGCGGGATTATTCTCGGATTCATCTGGCGCTTTATTCTGGTGAACAGCTTCGGCACCATCGGCGATCTGACGGGCATCGGGTTCTTTGCGGCGCCCTGGCTCGGGACCGCCGAAACGGGCTTTTGGGCCTCGGTCATCGTCTTTCTCTGGCAGCGCACCGGATACCTCATGGTCATCTACGTCGCGGCTCTGGTAGGGATAAACGATGATCTCCTCGAGGCGGCCAGGATCGACGGCGCGTCGAGCCTCCAGATGCTCTTGAGAATAATCATTCCCCTTACGGTGCCTGCGGTAACCGTCTGCATCTTCCTGGCCCTCTCCTGGACGACGAAGATGTTCGATGTCATCTACGCCCTTACTCAAGGTGGCCCCTTCGGTTCTACGGAGACCTTCGCGATGAACATCTACTACGAGGCGTTCTCCTCCAACAACTACGGCCTCGGGTCCGCCAAGGCCATCGTATTCTTCTTGGTGGTCGGCATTATCTCCACGGCCCAGGTCGTGATAACCAAGCGATGGGAGGTCGAGGGATGAGTCAAGGGCGCTACTCCCCGAAGCACTTCCTCATTGAAATCGCGGTAATTCTTGTGGCGCTGCTGTTTCTCGCGCCTTTCTACTTTGTCGTGGCGAACTCGGTGAAGCCCTTTGGGGCGATTATTCAGAATGCCGCTTCCTTCCCGGAGACCTTCCAATTCCAGAACTACGTCCGAGCCTGGGAGCAGGTACAATTTCCGGTCGTGTTGATGAACTCGATCATCGTATCGACCTTTAGTATCGCCGGGATGGTGTTGTTTGGATCCATGGCCGCATGGAGGATGGTGCGTCGACCCCACCTCGTGAGTAGAGTGATGTTTTTGCTCTTCGTCGCGGCGATGGTCATTCCCTTTCAGTCGGTCATGATCCCGATGGTAAAGGTTGCCAGGGTTCTCGGCATCATAAACAGCCGGCCCGGAGTCATCATGATCTACTTCGGCTTCGGAATGCCGCTGACGGTGTTTCTCCTCCACGGCTTTGTAAAGGGTGTCCCCCGGGAGTTGGAGGAGTCCGCATACATCGACGGATGTAGCACCCTCCAGAGCTTTTTCTTCATCGTGCTTCCAATGATGCGCGTGATGATCGTGACGGTGATCATTCTCCAGGCTCTGTGGATCTGGAACGACTTTCTCCTACCGGCCCTGGTGCTCTTTAGCCGGGATCTCCATACGATTCCCCTGGGCATTTTCCGTTTCTTTGGTCAGCACATGGACCGTTGGGACTCCGCGTTGGCGACCTTGACGATGGGCATGCTCCCCGTCATCGTGCTCTTCCTGTTCCTACAGAAATACATCATCCGGGGAGTGGCCGCCGGGTCGGTCAAGGGATAGGTGGGGCTCCCGGGGAGCCGATCGACTTGAACACCATACCGAGAGGGAGCATTTGAGCATGAGGGCGAACGCCATCGTCGGGCAATCGGGCGGACCAACCGCCGTAATCAACGCAAGCCTTGTCGGACTCGTCGAGGAAGCCCTCGCCGGCGCCGAGGTGGACAGGGTCTACGGAATGCGCTACGGGATACGGGGCTTCCTGAATGGGGAGATCGTCGACCTCGGAAGTCTATCGTCATCGCATCTCGAGCGCCTCGCCCGCACACCGGGCGCGGCGCTGGGCTCCAGCCGCTACAAGCTCTCCGAGGACGACCTTCCCGCGGTATTAAAGCGGATACGGGAGCTTTCGGTCCGCTACTTCTTCCTCATCGGTGGCAACGACACGATGGACACCATCCACCGCGTGGAGCGCTACGCACGGGACCATGGCTACGACCTCGAGGGGATCGGAATCCCCAAGACGGTCGACAACGACCTCTACGGCACGGACCATACCCCGGGTTTTCCCTCCGCCGCCCGAGACGTGGCGCTTTCGGTTCAACAGGCCGGGCGGCTCGCCCGGGACATGCAGCGGGTAGACCAGTACGCGATCTTTCAGGCCATCGGGCGGGACGCCGGGTGGCTTGCTTCCGCGGCGGTCTTGGCAAAGGAGGACGAGGGCGACGCGCCCCACCTCGTCTACATCCCGGAGGTGCCCTTGACTCGAAGCGGCTTTCTTGCCGACGTTACGTCGGCGATAGAACGCCACGGTTTTGCCTACGTCGTCTGCGGAGAGGGCGTTGTGTGGGACGATGGGACCCCCGTGTCCGCCTCCCGTACCACCGACTCCTTCTCCAACGTGGAGTTCGGCGCCATGGGTGGGGCAAGCGCTGCGATGAACCTCCACCGTCTGATTGCCGAGAACAGCGGCTTTCGGGGTGAGTTTCAGATTACCGAATCGCTTCCGATGTGCGCCGCGGATAGGGTAAGCGACCTCGACCGGAAAGAAGCGCAGGCCTGCGGGAGAGAAGCCATGCGGCTCGCCGCCTCCGGGACCTCAGGCGTCATGGTAACCATACAACGGATATCCGGCGCCCCCTACGAATTTCGCCTCGCCACGATCGGGCTCTCGGAAGTGGCTCGCCGGACCCACCGGATGCCCTCCGACTATTACGACGTCGCTACACGCCTGCCCGGAGACGCGTTTCGTCGCTACGCAGCGCCCTTAGTCGGGGAGCTTCCGCCCTATGCGACCCTCGACGACCTGCCGGTTATCTCAGGAGAGACAAGATGAACCCGAACGAGAGCGCCTACAACCGTTTCGCCCTGGTCCGAGAGATGCTCGACACGGTGGAGGTCGTTCGCTCCCTGCCAACCGGCAGAATCGACGATCTTCCCATCCCCGAGGCCTCCGCGCCCTTTCTCGTCGGGGAGGGATCCTCGCAGATCTTCCCCGGAGGCCACGCGGTCTATGCCGCCCTGCGTCGCGGCGATGCCAAGGCGCCCCGAACCGAAAGCGCCCACGAGGCGACCGAATTCGATCTGTCCGGGTATGCCGTCTACGTCGCCTCCAACAGCGGCAGGACCGCCGAATGCGTTCGCCTCATTCGCAGGCTCCGGGAAGCGGGGCACCGGAATGGTATTATAGGCGTCACCGGGAATCCGAATTCGCCGGTAGCGGCGGAGAGCGATGACTCCTACATACTCACCTGTGGAGCCGAAGAGGCCGTGGCGGCCACCAAGTCCGTCGTCGAGCAGGCCCTGGTCTACGACCTGCTCTTCCGAAGGGTTGCCGGCAGGGCCGCGCTCGACCTCGAATCCCTCGCCGCCGACATCGAGGCGGCCCTGACGACCCGGGTGCCCGGAGAGCTGGTCCGACGGATTGCGGAAGCGCCGACCGTCTACTTCGCCGGCCGGAACGACGGCGTTGCCGAGGAGCTCGCGTTGAAGGCGAACGAAATCGTCCGGGCTCGCTCGGACTATCTCGGTGGTACCTACGCGGTCCACGGTATCGAGGAGGTAATGGATCCCCGGGACGTGCTCCTCTGGATCGATCCCCCTGCCGGCTACGAGACAAAGTTTCGCGAGGTTCTCGCCGAAGGGGTAGGGTTGGAGGTTATCGCCGTGGCAACGCAGGAGACCTCCTTTCCGACGATCCGTATTGTCGAGGTGTCCTCTCCGGAGAACCTTCCATACCTTGAGCTCGCAATGGGCTGGAATATCTTGGTGGAAGCCGGCATCAGTCTCGGTATTGACCTCGACAAGCCGGAGAGGGCCCGGAAGGTAGGGAACGAGTTTACCGGGGAGTAGGGATGAAGCCCCTCTTGCAGAGAACCGGTGGCCGGGAATGAGATTCGCCGCGAGGGAAGAGGTCGTTGACGGTTTTCGCACTGTCCGCCTCTCCGACAGCGAGACTGGTGCCTTCTGCTCTCTGCTCCCGGACTACGGGGGTGCGGTGTGGCGCCTCTCTCTTGCCGCCGCCGGGACCGGGACCGGGGACGGAGGCCCCTCGGACCCTGAAGCGATCCTCGAATCGGACGCCCCGGACGAGATAGAGGCAAACCCCTGGTTCAGGGGGCGCCTCTTGGTCCCCTTCAACGACCGCATCCCCCGGGGTGTCTATCGGTTCGGCGGCCGCGAGCACCGGCTGGCGACCAACGACCCGGGGCCTCCGGAGGCCTCGGCGCTCCACGGCCTTCTCTACAACCAGCCGCTCAGCCTCGACGATCTGGGCTTCGACGACCGGGAGTCCTCGGCGCGGTTGAGCTACCGAATCAATTCCGACGCTTTTGCGGGGTATCCGTTTTCTCCGGCGGTTCTGGTACGCTATCGCCTCTCCCCTGCGGGCTTCGAGATTTCCATTGCCGCGACGAACGTCGGCCCAGACCCGGCACCCGTGGCCCTCGGGTGGCACCCCTATATTCGAACTCCCGGCGGCGCCAACGCCGCTCGTCTTCTGTGCCCCGCCGAACGTTACGTGGAAGTCGACTCCCGGTTGCTTCCCACCGGGAACGCTCCTAGAGTGGCCGGCGGTCCTTTCGACTTTTCTTCGTTCCGGCCACTAGGCGAAGGGGAGCTGGATATCGCACTGGTGCGTCCGCCGGGGGTGACGGTAGCCCAGACGCTCATCGATCGAGGTTTAGACCTGGTGGAAGTCGAACAGAGCGTTCCGCCCTTCGGTTATACACAGCTCTTCGTCCCGCCGGACCGCTCATCGATTGCCGTGGAACCGATTACCGCTGCAACCGAC
>CAYPUT010000132.1:0-9436 GCA_964413945.1 uncultured Spirochaetaceae bacterium | reverse complement strand
ATCTTGATCGCCGTCGTCAGGGGACTAAACGCGGTACCGATTACCGGCACTTCGCCGCGATACTTCTCGACCAGCGGCTTTGTCGCGGCCAATTCCCGCGCCAAGGCCCCTTCGTCGACGCTGTTCGGCTCGAGGCTCTTCCAGTCGCTGGGGGACGTGATGCTCGGGCCGGTAACCTCCCCCACCTCCAGATCGTTCGTCGGCCATCGAATCTCGGAGCCCCAATCCTCGATCGAGTACAGGCCGTTATAGGCGATCTTGACGAAATCCCAGCCGTTTTTCTCCTGAAAACCGATGGTCCGTTTTACAAAGGTGTCTGTATTCCGGTCGCTCATGGGGAAATGCTTCCACATGCTGATCGGTTGGGGACTGACAGGGCGGCCAGCCACAAGCTCCTTCATACGTTCCACAGCGCTCTTCATACAGTGTCCTCCAAAATGGGCAGTGCCCTGCTACATGATCTTCGGCATGAACATGCGGGGCAGGAATAGAAAGAGATCCGGGATCACGATCCCGAGAAAGATGATGATCAACGTCAATCCGATTAGCGGTAACACGGAGACAAATGCCCGAGGCGCCGATATCTCTCCAATCTGGGCGGCTATCAAGAGGCAGATACCGTACGGTGGCGTTACCATCCCCAAAGAGAGCGTCAGAACCACGATCACCCCAAGATGAACCGGGTGAATACCCACGGCACTACCGAGTCCCTGGATGATCGGCAAAAAGATGATGATGGCGGTAATGGGACTCAGAAACGTTCCTATGATGAGCAAGAACCCGACGATAAAAAGAAACACCCCGAGAGTAGAACCAGTTACTCCGGTTATAAAGCTTGCGATAGCCTCCGGTGCGTCGAGATACGCGATAAGCCATCCCATAATTCCCGCGGAAGCAACGGCGAGCATCGGAAGCGAGTAATTTACCACCGCGTCTCCAAAAATCTGTGGGATGTCTCGGATTTTTATCGATCGATAGAACCCCATCATCAGAATCAGTCCGTATACAACGGCCACCGCGGCGGCCTCGGTTGCGGTAAATACCCCACCGATAATGCCCCCCAGAATGATCAAGGGAAGCATCAACGGTGGAATGGCTCGGACAAAGGCCCGCCCCATCTCCCCGAAACTCTTGCGTTGCTCCGACGGATAGCCATACCGATTTGCTATGACCAGGGTGTATCCCATTTGAGAAAGGCCGATCAGCACGCCTGGAACCATTCCCGAGAGAAAGAGGGCCCCGATCGAGACCTGTCCGACGGCGCCGTAGAGGACCATCATGATGCTCGGAGGAATGATGACCCCGAGAGTGGACGACGCGGCGGTGACTGCTACGGAATATCCATGATCGAATCCGGCCTTTTTCATAGCGGGTATCAGCATGGCGCCTATTCCCGCGGTGTCGGCGGCTGCAGAACCGGAAAGCCCGGCGAAGAGCATGCTGACCAGGACGTTGACGTGGCCCAATCCACCTTTGATATGCCCGATCAGAGCCTGGGAGAGCTTAACCAACCGGTCGGTCACGCCCCCCTCGTTCATCAAGCGCCCTAACAAAAGAAAGAAGGGGACGGCAAGCAGAGGAAACGAATCGATGCTGGAATACATCTGATTGACGACACTAACGAAGGGAAGCCCGAGAACTCGAATCGTCAGAAGGGATGCGACGCCGAGGGAAAAGGCCACGGGCACTCGCAATATAATGAGAGCGAAGAAACTCCCCATTAGGAGTACAAGAGGGTTCACGCTTCGACTCCTTTTCCGATAACCGACGCAAGCGCTTTGATATCCTTTAACAGCACTTCCGCCTGAAACAGAGCCATCGCAATCCCGGATGTCGGAACGGCAACAAAATAATAGAAACGGGGGACCGCTATCGCGGTGGAGAAACGGGAGAGCCCCATTATCGAAAACCGCAGCCCGTAACGAATCATGACGTAGACAAAGAAGGCGATCATTACATCGGCGAAGACACACAAGACCGCGTTGACCCGAAGGAATCTCGTGGGAAAGACTTCCACCACGTAGTGCCTTCCTCGACGAACGGCGATGGCGGCACCGAGAAAAACGGACCAAACGAATGCCATAACCGCAACCTCGTCGGTCCAGAGGATAGATATCTTCAGGTAGTTGCGAGCAACTACCTGAAGAAAAACAATCGCGATAAACGCTGTCAGCAGGATTACCGAGACGACCAAGAGCGATCGCTCAATCCCGTTATTCAGCTTCTTCAGCACAACTGGTTCCTTTACCGCCGGATGTGTTCTAGTCGAGTTGGCGAATCATCCGGAGAATATCGGAGCCGTTCACGCCGGCGGCCAACTCTTCGTGGAGCGGTGCCACTATGGCGACAAAGGGTGCCTTGTCGACGGAGTTAACGTTCAGATCGTGTTCTTCGATCATCCGCGTCAGGAGCGCTTCGTCGTACTCCTTCCCCTTTTCCGTACCGAGGACTCCGGCCTCTGCGGCCACTTCCACGATGATCTCTTGGATATCAGCCGGAAGTCGGTTAAAGGTCGCCTCGCTCATACTGAAATGGCTGAGCATATAGAGATGTTCGGTCCGCGACATATAGGGCGTAACTTCGTAGAGGGCGCTCCCGAAGAAGCCACTTATGCTGCTTTCGAAGGCGTTGATTACGCCGGCCTGCATGGCCGAGTAGATTTCGTTCCAGGGCAGAGAGGTCGGCAGGGCGCCGAGGGCGGACCAGATACGACCTTCGATTGGAGACCCAGGGATGCGCATCTTCATGCCGTCCAAATCGTCGGGCGTCCGGATGGGCCTGAGGTTGTTTGACGTGTTCCGGGTTCCACCGCCGGAGAGGGCAAGGAGTCGCAGGTCGATGTTCTTCTCATCGTAGAGCTCGGCGTACCGATTGAAGATGGGCCCCTCGAACTCGATAGCCTTCTCGAATTGCTCCTGGCTCTCGAAAAGGTAGCTGAGTCCGAAGACTTGGTATTCAGGAACGAACTGCGCCGCGTTCTGCGCACCGCCGATGACAAAGTCGAGAGTTCCGACGCGCATTTCGTCTATCATCGTCGCGTCGTTGCCGAGGGTGGCGCTGTGGTTAATCGTTACGTTAACCCGACCATCGGTCCGGCTCCCCACTTCTTCGGCGAAAAACTCCGCCATATCGACCCAGGGATGGGGAGGCGACACCACGGTTCCGACGCGAAGCCGGTATGTTTGTTGGGCGTCGGCGGAAGGCTCGGCTTCACCTGCTCCAAAGACCATACCGGCCGTCATCACCATAGCTATCAGAAGCAAGAACATCTTTCGCATAGGATCCTCCTTATGAACTCCTTAAAATGCTAACGAATTATCTTTATGCGGAAACGGCCTGTCAAGGTAAAATATTAAAATTTTTCAATCGTTGTTGACATATTTTAATTGGCCGTTAGAATGATCCCTCGGCATCCCAAGAAAGGAAATACACGATGAAAGCACCCAACGCCGTCGATTTCGATGTCGTAATCGATCGGAAAGAAACGAACTCAGTCAAGTGGGACTTCTGCAATTGCTGCGCCGACGCCGATGATATTCTGCCCATGTGGGTCGCCGATATGGACTTTCAGGCACCCCCGGAGGTCGTAGAAACCGTCTCCCAGGCGGCGGCACACGGCGTATACGGCTATTCCGAAATGTCCTCCGGTTACTACGAGTCGATCGTTAACTGGATATCCGGACGCCACAAGTGGGGCATAGAAACGGATTGGCTCTCGTATTCTCCGGGAGTGATTACGGCTCTGAACGTGGCGATCCAGGCCTTCACGGCGCCGGGAGACAAAATTATCCTTCAGGCTCCCGTCTACCCTCCCTTCTTCGCCTCTATTCTAAATAACGGCCGCCGGGTGGTGAACAATCGGCTCGTCTACCGCAACGGACGCTACGAGATCGATTTCGACAACCTCGAGAAGTCCATAGACACCCGCACCCGGATGCTGCTGTTGTGCAGTCCCCACAATCCCGTCGGTCGTGTTTGGACGAGGGAAGAGCTCAGGCGCCTCGCAGAGATCGCTCTCCGACACAACCTGTTGGTATTCGCGGACGAGATCCACTGCGATCTTGTTTACCGCGAATTTGCTCACATACCCTTTGCCTCCTTGGGCCCCGACGTTGCCGACATCACCATCACGGGAATGGCTCCAAGCAAAACCTTCAATATCGCGGGGCTCAAGGCCTCGGCGATCGTAACGCCGAATCCACAGCTGCGGCTTGCCTTCGACCAGGCGCAAGAACGGACCTTCGGTCTCTACACCGCGAATACATTCGCTATCGCGGCTGCCGAGGCGGCATACCGCCATGGTGGGCCGTGGCTCGACCAGCTTATGGCCTACCTCGGGGAGAACCTGGCCTTTGCATTGGATCATCTCGAGAAAAACCTCCCTGGAGTATCGGCTCCACGTCCTGAAGGGACCTTTCTGATGTGGCTCGACTTCTCCCAGCTGGGATTATCGCAACAAGAGCTTCGGGACAAAGTATTCTGTGAAGCTCGGGTGGGGCTCAACGACGGCGTCACCTTCGGGCCCGGAGGCGAGGCTCATATGCGTCTCAATATCGGATGCCCCCGCTCTATACTGGCGGAGGGCTTGGCCCGAATTACCGGAGTCTTTCGAAATAGCGTTTAGAATCGGCTAAGGAGGTGTGGTTTGAAGGAGAGCAGCCACATGAACATCGAGCCCGTCGACGTCGAAACCCTCGAGAAGGAGGAAGTCTCCGGAGTCACGTTTACCGCGGCCGATCGGGCGATACTCGCCGCCATGGAACCGGTGGTGGACGCCGTCGCTACGCTGTTCGGTAGCCATTGCGAAGTTTTACTTCACTCCCTGGAGAATCTGAACCACTCGATCGTAAAGATCCGCAACGGCCAGGTTACCGGCCGGGGTGTGGGTTCGCCGATCACGGACCTCGGAATCAAAGTGCTCAAAGACACCGGCCATATAGAAAACGATATTGTCGGCAGCTATCTCAGCAACACAGAGGACGGCAAGACGCTCAAATCGATTACCGCATTGATTCGCAACGGCACTAAGCCCGTCGGAATGCTCTGCATCAATGTGGATCTTTCCGTCCCGCTTCTGGAAGTTCTGAAGAGCCTTCTTCCGGAAACCCTGGGAACTCCTCGGGACGAATCGCCTGAACACTTCGTTATGAGCGCCGAGGATCTGGTCCGTCGGTCCCTTGACAAGGCGATCATTCAGGTAAGCGCCAATCGTGAGATCTCACATCAGCTGAAGAACAAAGCAATCGTCACCGAGCTGCACGGGCAGGGAATATTCGATATCAAGGGGGCCGTCGAGATTGTCGCCAAGGAGCTCGCGATCTCCCGGTACACGGTCTACAACTATATTCGCGACGCTCGTATGTAAGCGGCGCACCCCTTTAGGAGAAGAACCATGAATAGCGCCAAGCAAACAATTACCAGTAAGGCGGCACCGGCCGCCGTCGGGCCATATTCGCAAGCCATTCGAGTGGATCGGTTTGTCTTTACCTCGGGACAGCTTCCCCTCGATCCGGCGTCCGGGAGTATCGTCGGGGAAACCGCGGCAGAACAGGCGGTTCAGGTATTCGAGAATCTGACGGCCGTATTGACGGCGGCCGAATCGTCCCTGGAAAACCTTGTGAAGGTAACCTGTTTTCTGACCGACATCGGTGACTTCGCCGCGGTGAACGAGGTATTCGTACGCTTCTTGGGTGCGGATTACCCCGCCCGGTCCTGCGTCGAGGTATCGCGGCTACCGAAAGACGTCAAGGTAGAAATCGAGGCCGTCGGGCTTTGCAAAGAGACCGCTTAGCGACCTCCTGCCTCTTCGGCGAACAATGCCGTCCCAGCCGTGTCGTTCCGTAGCGGTCGACGGCCGCCGGCCTGGAAACCTCAGCATTCTGCAAATCTTCCCCTTGACATGTGACTTATTAGTCACATATTATGGGGCAGGATGAGCGTGGATGATAATGTGGTGTTCAAGGCGCTTGCGGATCCTCACCGACGGGCGATTCTCGATGCCCTACGCCGACGGGACGGCCGGACGCTGGGGCAGCTCGCGGAGCCTATGCCGATGACCCGATACGGGGTGATGAAGCACCTGGCCCTTCTCGAGGAGGCGGGCCTCGTAACGACCGAGCGCGTCGGCCGGGAGAAACATCACTATCTCAACCCCGTACCCATCCAAACCGTCTACGAACGCTGGGTCAGCAGATTCGCCCGCCCCGGGGCCGGCGCCCTGACGGCGAGATGACCAAACGCTACTACTTTGGAAGTGCCGTGACGGGTAACTGGAAAGTGGGGGGAAGCTATCGCTACCCGCGGCCGGATGGTGGCAATTACATCGAGGGAAAGGTTCTCGAAATCGACGCTCCGAAGAGGCTCGTCACCACCTTTACCCCCTTGTGGGAGGGCGCAGAGGATGCCGGAACGACCCAGGTTACTTGGCTCGTAGGAGCCACGGACGAAGGTGAGCTTTCGAAGGTTACCCTTTTCCATGAGGGGATCGACACCTCCCAAGGCGTCGGCGCCGACATAGCCAACGGATGGGCCCGGATTCTCTCGGGGCTCAAGACGCTCCTCGAGACGGGTCGGCCCCTTTCGGGACAGGCCTAAGGGGGCAGGCATGACGGCACAGAATCGCGGTGACTCGTTTTCCGGCTTCCCGGCGGAGGGCCTTAAGTTCCTCGTCGACCTCAAAACCAACAACACCAAAGAGTGGTTCGAAGCCCACAAGCGGCTCTACAAGGAGGCCGTCCAGGCCCCGGCGGTGGCACTGGTGGCCGGCCTCGGGCGGCGGCTCGCCGAGGAGTTCCCGCCGATCGGCTACGACACCCGGACCAACGGCGGATCCCTGATGCGCATCTACCGCGACACCCGCTTTAGCCCGGACAAGACCCCCTACAAGACCAATGTCGCGATGATGTTTACGCCTCCGGGGCGCAAGAAGTTGGCGGCGCCGGGCTTCGGGCTCCAGATAACCGTCGAGGGCATCGATCTGGTGGCGGGGCAGTTCGCTTTCGACCCCGGGGAGCTCGAGCGCTACCGCACCGCCGTGGCCGACGAGGAGGCCGGGGCCGCCCTGGAGAAGGCCGCGGCACAAGTGGCAGACGGCTACCACTTCCGGGACCCGGAGCTCAAACGCGTCCCCCGGGGCTTCGACGCCGACCACCCCCGGGCACAGTGGCTCCGGCACAAGGGGCTTGCCGTCTTCTCGCCGCAGCTCGACCGGGAGCTCGCCCTCGAGCCGGACCTGGTGGATGAGGCAATGGTGCACTTCCGCAAGATGGCGCCGATGTGGAAGTGGGTGATGGAGCACGTAGCCGATCGATAGTCAGCTTGGCGGGGCTCTAGGACGACGCAGATCAGTTCAGTGAATTTTTAAGGACCCGGGGAGTGTCGTTGTCTGGGTTTCGCTCTGCGCTGTGTGCTGCAGCGACTGCTCCGTCAGTTCGCCTCGGACCCTTCAATTCCGTCCGATTAGGCGGTTGTACTCATCATGTGTCCCGATCCAGACCCACACGTAATCGTTGCCCCGCAAAAGCTCAAAGGAATCCCGGGCTCGCTGCTGTACTTCAGGCGCCAGGGAACCGAAGAGCTTGCGGAATCTGGCGGTTGTGCGGTGCATCAGAGATCGTCTGTTGTTGCGTCGGCCCCACCTTCTTTGGCTTCACGGATGAGAAAGTCGAGCTCGCCGGAGTCGGAATCAGCTCCGATCTGGCGGTCCCACTCTTGCCAATCGCGTTCGAGAAACCATTGGCGAAACTCAACATATTCCTCTTCGCTCAGGCCATCGACCGCTTGCTCGATCTCTTCGACGCTTCTCACTGAATCTCCCACCAGGTGATTGCACAATACAGCTTTTCGCTGGACATCATCAATGCCGGAGTTTGTTTCGCGCACTCCGGTGTCGATCAACAATGTTACCAGGCTGGAGTGAACCGCCCCGGCTTCTCCGGAGACCGCTTTACGCGATTCGTCCACGGCTTACCTGCGTGTTCGCCCGACTGACGACTGAGATCAGTTCAGTGAGTTCTGATGGGTCGATTCGACCGGATTATCTCGGTTATGGAGCTCCACGGTCGATCGCCCGATTTTCCTTTGGATTCGACCCGCACGTCGTATTGGCTCAATCTTTCAACAGCGGCACAACATTCGGTGTCTAAACGAGGTTTTTCTGCCAATATTGGGGCTCTTCCGTCAATCTGAATTGATGACGATTTGGCGACAATGAGAAAGAAAGGTGTATACTTGTGAAGGTAATATCGCAAGTGTCCATCTAGGATGATTGACTACAAATACAATGATGAAAAAGCCGCCCAAGGCATTGCGCAGTTCCTGCGCCTGTCCGGAGGGCAGAATGATATGCGTAGCCTTCTTGAGCTCGCGTACTTGGCAAATCGAGAGGCTTTCAAGAGATGGCACACTCCGCTGGTGCCAGACAAATACGTGTCTATGAGGCAAGGACCCGTTTTTTCTCCCTGCGCGCTGTCGGTCGGTGCCGTTCCCGCTCGGGGGTATCGTATTCACCGTGTACGTCGGCTGGGCGATGAAAAAGGAAGACGTCCGGGAAACGCTCAGCCGCGGCGGCGCCACCCCATGGTACTTCAACCCGCTGTACGACACGATCAAGTACGTTATTCCCGTCGCGGTGTTCGTCGTCCTGGTCTACACCGCCAACGAGTACTTTTTCCATCTGGCGGGGTAAGGTATGGCGCCAGGCGGTAACGCCTGGCTTGATATAAAGGCATAAAATGAATACACTGCCTGCAGGGGGTGAAACAGGTGCCGCAATACACTATTCGGAATATTCCCGATTCGCTCGATCGGGAGTTGCGTGACCGTGCCGGCCGGAACAAAACGAGTCTGAACGACGCGGTCATTGATGTGATCAAACGTGGACTCGGTGTTACTGAAACTGTTCACGTCTACAACGATCTCGATGATCTTGCCGGTTCCTGGCAGGACGATGAGGCGTTTGATCGGGCGATTGCCGACCAGGACACCGTGGACGTAGACGCATGGCGGTAGATATCGTCATCGATACAAATCGTTACCGTGATTTTGTTGACGGGCAGCCTGAAGCGGTAGCGGTATTCCGCCGGAGTCCGCGTATTCTCGTTCCGTTCGTTGTAGCAGCCGAACTTCGTGCGGGATTCGCTGTTGGATCGCGAGGTATGGAGAATGAGCGAGTGTTTGAGCAGTTCCTGCATCGGCCGCGTGTACACGTGCTTTTGCCGACCATAGATACCACGCGGCACTATGCCAACCTGTACCGCCAGCTTCGCTCGAAGGGAACGCCGATACCGACCAACGACCTCTGGATTGCGGCTCTCGTTGTTCAGCATGACGTGATGTTGTACAGCCGAGACGCCCACTTCGACACACTCCCGCAGTTACCAAGCCTCCGGGCCTAACAGTGCTAATTGTAAATTGAATTGACAATGTGCATCTCTGG
>CAYPUT010000131.1:0-9693 GCA_964413945.1 uncultured Spirochaetaceae bacterium | reverse complement strand
TCTTCCGGGGCATCCAAGGGGCCCAGGTCGGCGGCGACGGGGCCCGTCTCAGGCTGTGCTTCGGTCGGCGACCTCGGCACCTCTACCAAGACCGGAGTCCGGGCTTCGGTCTCCTCAGAGGGTGGCCGGGCTTCCGCGAGGCGGCCGGAGAGTTCCAAGGGCGCGTCCTCAGGCCGCCGGGGCGGCATGAAGGTAGCGACCGAGTCCTCTTCGGCGGCGGGAAAGAGCCGGGATTTCGGCATTCTCGACCGTACCATCTGAAGAGCTCGCTCTATCCGGTTTTCGGAATCGGGAGTCTCTTCCTCGACTTCGGGGACCTCCTCCACCGGCTCCTCAGCCTGCCTTACCGAAGGCATCGGCGTGACCGTCGGGAGGGTGTCGGGCTCCGCCGGCCGCTGAGTCCCGAGGCCGGGATCCACGGTGTCGGAAACCGCCTCCGGCACAACCGGGGGTGTTTCGGGCTCCGCCGCCTCCTCGGAGGGGGCGGCCGGGACCGGCGTTACCGCCGGAACCGGCGGAAAGCTGCGCACGGGGTCATCTCCGGTGGGGTCCATCAACCTACCGGCCGCAGTGTCGATGCCCTGGCTGACGCCCCCCCGGGACGGGACCGGCTCTTCGGGATCGACGGTGGCCCCCGGGCGCCGGGGCGACGGCTCGGGAACGACCGAGGCAACGGCACCGGGCTCCTCTGCCATCGGCGCAACCCGGGGCGGGGTGACCGCCGCCGGGGCTTCGGGGGTCTCGGAAAGCGGCTCCCGGGCACCGGGGCGCATCGCCGCGGCGTTCGGGTCCCCAGCCCCCGCCGCAGGGTTGATATCCGGGTCCGGACTGTAGGGTAAATCCTGGCTCGGTGGCACCGCGGTAATGCCGCTACCGTAGGAGGGGCGGGCCCGGACCCGTACGGGACGGTCTCCTCGGATTTCGAGCTCGTCGCCCGCATCCTCCGAAAGGAGCATAAAAATCCCGGGCTCTTCGAGACGGCGCGTCACGATGAGCTCTGCCTGGGCCCCGGTTGCTACGTTCGTCACGACTACGACGGTGTTCCGGGGAAAGGTGTTCGACGCTGCGTAGTTCCCTTCCCGGGGAAACTCTCCGTACGAACCGACCACCGCGTTCCCCTCCCATTCGTACTGGGCGGTAAGGGGAACCAACGCGACGGCGCAGAACAAGAATATGGCAAATCGAGTCTTCATCGTCCTCTCCTACCAGCTTGAGAGCGCCGACCGGGCTATCTCCTGCCCGGCCAGAAAGCAGACATCGCCCCAGCTGCGCATACGACCGTCGACCTCCCTGGTTAGCGCTATTCTTCCCTGGGCAAGAATACGGTCCGTATCGACGTTTGCAAATCGATAGTCCAGGCTCACAGGCGCCATCGTGCCGTCCTCGAGCTCATTGACATCCATGGTGACCTGCACGGCGTAACCTGCCCCTCCATCCCGGGCGGTTTCTCTAATGTCGTAACGCGCCTGGACGGCTGAAGCGCCGACGACGGAAAAGGACCCGAGATTGAAGACGATATGGCCTTCGTCGAACATGACATCCATCACACCGTCTTCCACCGCGGAGAGAAGAAAGCGGCTTTGATCCTTCATTTCTCCGGTGCCGGATTGGTACACCGCCACGAGAACGGTTTCCGCCGGCACGGAGGAGGCAATCAGCGTTAGCCCGAGTGCAAAGAGAAGAAATCGCCGTTGTCTCGTCATCGGACACCTCATGATAATAGTATACAGTCTTAGTGTCGGCGCGTTTCTCCGAGTTCGTGAGGGCCCCTTTTGTTGCGCATACGCCAATGCTTCCCTACAATGTTCCGATGTCCGATCGGCGGCGAGAGGCTAACTACTACGTGGTTCAGGTGATGACCTCCGAGGAGGGGAGGTTTCTCGGGCACGTCACCCAACACCTCCCGCAAGGAGTTATGCGAATTCTCTGGCCCCGGCGGAAACTCTTTATCCGCCGGCGGGGTAAGCGCATCCCTACCCTGGCGCCGATCTTTCCCGGCTACCTCTTTGTCGAGGCACAGACGCTTTCGCCGGAAAGCTATTGGGCCTTTCGGAAGACACCCGGTTTCGTCCGCTTTCTCGATAGCAATCAGAACGTCCGGCCCCTCGCCGGGGCCGACCGGGAGCTTATCGTGCACTTCCTGCGTTTCGGTCCCGTCGTAGAGACGTCCCGGGTCCACTTCGACGAGAACGCGCGGATCCGCGTTATTGAAGGTCCCCTCAAGGGACTCGAGGGCAAGATTGTAAAGGTCGATCGAAGGAAGGGACGCGCCAAGGTAAAGCTGGACCTGTATAACGAGTCTTTCTTGGTCGACTTCGGGTTCGAAACGATACAGCCGAGCACGCCCACCCGTCGCCCGATCTGGGGAGGGGGGGAAGAGCAGAAGCCATGACCGGCAAGAAGAGAAGCAGAATCTATATTGTCGGCGCCGGCTTCGCGGGGCAATCGATCGCCTCGGAGGTCCAGAGAAAGGGACTCCTCGGAGAGGTTGTCGCCTTTCTCGACGATGACAGCGAGAAGATCGGCCGCCGAATACAGGGTATCCCGGTCCTCGGGCCCATCGCAGACGTCGTCTCCCTCCTCGAACGAAGCCCCGGCGACGAGGCGCTGATCGCGGTTCCGAGTGCCCCCCGGGAGCGGCTCAAGGAGATCTACAACCTCCTCGAGGGCGCCGGGTTCGGCCGAATACGCATTCTCCCGAGTGTCTCTCAGATTGTGGAGGGTGATCCTCACCTGATCCAGACCCGGGAAATCGATCCGGAGGACCTTCTTGGCCGAACCCCCATCACCCTGAATCTGAAGGAGAGCCTTTCCTACCTTCAAGGAAAGCGCGTTCTGGTTACCGGAGCCGGTGGAAGCATCGGGAGCGAGCTTACCCGGCAGTTGCTCCTCGGCGGCGCGGAGCGCCTCTACCTCTTTGGGCACGGCGAGAACTCGATCTACGAGATCGAGAAGGAGTTGCGCCTCCTACAGGAGGAGGGGATAGGCCCCGGCGCTACCATCGTCCCAGTTATCGGGGAGCTGCAGGACGCCGACTTCGTCTCCTTTATCCTCTCCCGTCTCCGGTGCGACGTCGTTTTCCATGCCGCGGCGTACAAGCACGTCCCGATGATGGAGGCAAACCCGGTTAACGCCGTGGCAAACAACGTCTTCGGAACCGAGAACCTGGTTCGAGCGGCGAAGTCGGTGGGCACCAAGCGCTTCGTCTTCGTCTCTACCGATAAGGCTGTGGATCCGGTGAGCGTCTACGGAGCGTCTAAACGGATTGCCGAGGACATCGTCCTGAGCCAGAACGGAAGCCTCGGCTCCTACATGGTGGTCCGGTTCGGGAATGTCCTCGGCTCCCGGGGAAGCATTATCCCCCTCTTCCGGAGACAGATACTCAAAGGCGGCCCCGTTACCATTACCGCCCCGGATGCGACCCGGTTCTTTATGACGATACCCGAAGCTTCCTCCCTGGTCCTCCAGGTCGGCGGCGTCGGCGCCGGTGGAACCCTCTACCTCCTCGACATGGGGGAGCCGATTTCGATCCGGGACTTGGCGGAGCAGATGATTCGATTCTACGGCTACACCCCGGATACCGAAATCGCCCTCCGGTACATCGGCCTCCGGGAGGGTGAAAAGCTCACCGAGGCGCTCTGCGCCGTCGACGAGCGGGAGGAGCCGACCGCCTTTACCAGAATCAAACGCATCGAATATCCCCGGGAGCGGCTGGAGAAGGTTTCGCAAGTCCTCGAGAGCCTCCGCCCCATTTGCTACCGAGACCCCAGGTATCCGGCGGTCTACCGAAACCGAAAGTATCTCCGGAGCGTTTTGCAGAGCTACATCCCTACCCTTCCGGACAAAGACGATGAACCGGAATACTGATTCCTTTATTCCCTTTGCCCGGCCGTCCATCGGCCCGGCGGAGATCGACGCCGTAACCCGGGTGCTCTCGGGAGGGTGGTTGACGACCGCCGGGGAGTCCGCAGCCCTGGAGCAGGAGTTCGCCGCGGCGGTCGGAATACCCCATGCCCTTGCGGTGAATTCGGCGACAGCCGGGCTTCATCTGTCGGTCGAAGCCGCCGGCGTCGCCGAAGGCGTCAAGGTGCTGATGAGCCCCTATACCTTTACCGCGAGCGCGGAAGTTGTTCGGTATCTCGGCGCCCACCCCCTCTTCGTCGATATCGACTACGAAACCCTGAACCTCGACGAGGAGAAGGCGCTTTCGGCGATAGCCGCGGAGCCGACCGTTGCGGCGGTCATGCCGGTTCACATCGCCGGCCTCCGGACAACCTCCGAGGACTTTCTCCGGGAGCTCCGAAGCCGGGGAATCAGGGTCGTAGAAGACGCGGCCCACCTCTGTCCGAGCGTCCCCTTGCCCTCCGGCGGGGGTGTCGGCGACTTCGTCGTCTATTCCTTCTACGCGACCAAGCCGGTTACCACCGGAGAAGGGGGAATGGTTGGCGCCATCGAGGACGAAGATGCTCGTCGTATTGCGACGATGCGCCTCCACGGCATCGACCGGCCGGTATGGGATAGGCAGAAAGGCACGGTGCGGGCCTGGGAATACGACGTGGTGGCTCCGGGATACAAGTACAACTTGCCGGATACCGCCGCGGCTCTCGGGCGTGTTCAGCTCCGGCGCGCGCCGGAGCTCCGGCACCGAAGACGGGAGATAGCCGAAGCGTACCGCCGAGCACTCGGGGACCGGGACTATCTTATTCTCCCGCCCCCCCGGGAGAATCACTCCTGGCATCTCTTTATCGTCTCCTTCGATGGCGACCGGCTCGGGCTGACTCGTGACGAGGTCTCCGAGGCGCTATCGGCCCGGGGCGTCGGGACGTCGGTCCACTACAAGCCTCTCCATCTTATGAGCTACTATCGCAAGAGCTACGGTTTTGGACCGACGGATTTTCCGGTATCATTAGGCCGGTTCATGACGAGTTTAAGTCTACCGATTTATCCCGATCTGACCGACGACGAGGTAGACCACGTTGCCACATCCCTCAAGGCGATCTGTGATCCGAAACGAAAGAGGTAGAAGATGACAGCCGGCCATTCCCTCTTGCGGCGTCGGGTCGAGAGTTCCGACGTCGCGGCAGCGCGTTTTCCCGGTATGGAGACGCTCCACGGGGTAATTCTCCGGGGGTTCCGCTGTCCCGGTACCTTCTCGGCGGTCACGATCGATCCCCCCCGGGAGGGAAGCTTTCTCTTTTCCGCAGCCGACGTCCCGGGGGAAAACAGGCTGCGTATCGGCGGCGATACACTACCCTTGTTCAGCGACGGCCGGATACGGTATCCCGGGGAACCGATCGGGATTGTCGTCGCCGATACGCACGAAGAGGCCCTCGACGCGTTAAACGCCTGCCGGATCGGCTACGATCCGGAAAGCGACACCGGAGCAACGGAGAGCGAGACCGTCGCGATCGAGGAACGGGAGCACGGGGATGTCGCGGTAGAGCTCGCGGATGCGTACCATCTGGTCCAGGCAAGCTATCAAACCGGCAGTCAGATTGGCCTTCGATCCGAGCCCCTCGACGTGGTGGCCGAGCCGCGCCCCGGAGGCGTCAGCGTGTACACGACCAGCCGATGGCCCTACCACCTTCGGCTGGTTGTCGCGGAAGCCTTGGCGCTCGATCCCGGCGACGTTCGGGTGGTCTGCCCTCGCGTCTCCCGAAGCAGCGACGGCTACCTCTGGTACCCCTCCCTTCTCGCCGCGCGAGCCGCCGTTGCGGCCGTCCGGCTCCGGAAGCCGGTCCGACTCCACACCAACGCCGAGGAACGCTACAACTACGGCCCGGCCCGGGCGCCGAGTCGATGGGCCTTTACGACAGCATTGGACCAAGGGGGAAACGTTCGGGGTATGGAAGTCGATGCGACCTTCGACCTCGGAGCCTACCCGCTATTTACCGGAGAGATCGTGAGCCGGGTACTCCGATCGACCCGACGATTCTATCGCTGTGAGAACGTGAAGGTTACGGTACGGGCGATCCGCTCTCCCTTTCCTCCGATGACCAGCTACTCCGGTTTCGGTTCGTCACAGACGCAGTTCGCCCTCGAGAGCAACGCGTCCCGACTCGCGGAGGTATCGGAAGGCGCCCCCGACGCCTGGCGTTTGGATAACCTCCCGAAGGAGCAACGGCAACGAAGAGGGAGCAGCCGGGAGGCCCCGCACGTCGCGGTTATCGGGGCAGTCACCAAGGCATCGGACTTTGGACGGAAGCACGCGGCGTATCAACTCCAACGGAAACGCAGGGACTCCTTTACCGACCGCCGGGGAACGACCCGAGGAATCGGAATAGCGGTCGCGGCCCAGAACTTCACCCTCGGCAGCAGCCTGAGCGAGGGCCTTCCGGCGACGGTCCGGGTGCGCCTCGACCGAGACGGGGGCGCCCGGGTTTCGGCCTCGGCGGTAGTAGAGAGTCAGGGGATCAACGACGTTTGGCGCGAGAACGTCGCACGGCAGCTCGGTATCGACGCCGAAGCGGTATCGTTTATGCCCCTCGACACGGATCTCGTCCCCGACAGCGGCCCCTCCACACTCTCCCGGAATCTGACCGTAATAACCCGCCTGTTGGATAACTGCGCGAAGGCAATTAACCGGCGGCGGTTCCACCACGGCCTCCCCCTGGAGGCAAGCAGGAGCTTTCGGACCGCCGAGTCGGCGGCTGCGCGGGACGCCGACCCGCGGCACGACAGCGTCGCCGCCACGGTAGTGGAAGTCGAGCTCGATACGGCCACCTTGCGCTTCTCTATCCGTGGCGTCTGGATGGCGATCCGGGCGGGCCAAGTCCTCCGGCCCGACTACGCCAAGAGACAAACCGAGGTGGCCGTTCTCGACGCCCTGCGGTGGACCAGCGGCACGATTACCCGGCAGAAGCGGGGCGAAGAATCCCCGGCACCCTTCGGAGACTTCCGGCACGCCCGGTCCGTTGCCGTGGAGAATATTTTCGTCGAGTTTCTCCCGGAGGACGACGACACTAAGCCCCGGGGTATCGGAGAGCTTCCGTATCTGACTATCCCCGGGGCCGTGGCGGCGGCGGTAACCCAGGCTTCCAACCACTACGTCGACGCCATTCCCATTACGCCGGAGCTTCTCCACGGCTACGAGGAATCGGAATGAACGTTTCGTTTACCTTAGACGACAAGAAACTCACGGTCTCGGTACCCGCCGAGATGCCCCTGGCCCAGCTTCTCCGGGAGCATTCGGTAAGCTTTCGGCGCTTCGCCCCGTGCGGCTTCGGGGAATGCGGACTCTGCGTCGTCCTCTTCGATAACAAGCCGACACTCTCGTGTCTCTTGCCGATGTACCGGGTTTCCGGGGGTACCGTCGTAACGCCCCAGGGTCTTCTTGATTCGCCGAAGGTACGCCCTGCGGAGCTCGGCCTCGCCCGGGCGGGTATCGAGCCCTGCGACGCCTGCGCCCCGGCTCTCCTGGTAACGATGGTGGCCCTCCTGTCGACGACGCCGACGCCTTCGGACAAGGAGATAGAACGCTACGCCGCCTCCCTGAAGTGCGATTGTCTTCCCACTCATCGTCTCGCTCGGGGAATGCGTTTCGCCCTGGAGTTCGACCGAAAGAGGAGTCATGGTGCCCGGAGACCGTAATCTAACCGTATACCGTCCCAGAGGTCTCTCTACGGTGCTCCAGATGCTCCGACGGGACCCGAATACACCGGTCGTTGCCGGGGCGACGTATCTGACCCGGGAACGCCTTGTCGGCGCGGCCCCGGGAAACAAGCTCATCTCGATCCACGCGGTGGAGGAAATCTCCAAAATAACCCGGAGCGAGCGGTTCATTGAGTTCGGCGCCGCGGTTACCATCCGGGAGATCCTGAGTCTCGGCGATAAGGTCGTCGACTCCCCTCTTGTCGCGGCCTTGCAGAACATCGGGTCGCCGGCGGTGCAGTCCCTCGCGACGATTGGCGGCAATCTCTGCGCACCGGACCGTACGTTGACCCTGGCTCCGGTACTCCAACTACTCGAGGCGCAGGCCGAGATCCGCCGGCAGGGCAATAGCCGATGGATCCCGGTACCCCGTCTCCGGGGAAAAGGGGGGTCCCTTACCCTCGAGGAAGGTGAGATCGTTACCCGCGTCCGGGTGCCCCTCGGAAACTGGGACCGGACCCTCTTCTGGCAATCCGGGTCTCCGGGGAACAACGACTTGAACTACCACGCGGTTACCGCCGTCGCCCGGACCGAAAAGCGCGTCGTGGAGGAAATCAGGTTCGTCCTGGCCTTCGGACGATCCTCGGTTATCCGGGATCGGGAGCTCGAGGCGGAGTATGTCGGCCGACGCCTCCCCCTCACGTCGAAGGAACAGACGGGACTTCGCCGGGGAATCGAGGAGTTACTCTACTCCGGTGTCGAGACCCCGTTGCCCCTCCAACGCTTCCGGGCAATTAGGCTCGTTCAACGCTTTATGGGGTATCTCGGAGCCGCGGATCCGACTGAGAAATCTTGAACCAGACGGCCCGGCAAGATATAGTGAGGCCGGGAGGGCTCCGGTGGACTTCGTCCATCTTCATACACATTCTGACTACAGCCTGCTGCGATCCGCGGCAAAAATAACGTCTCTCGTCTCCCGGGCCGAAGAGCTCGGCATGACCCACCTTGCCCTGACCGACGAGGGCAATATGTTCGGAGCGTTGGAGTTCTACAAGGCGTGTAGGAATGCCGGCATCGTACCGATTGTCGGGTGTGACTTCTTTCTGGCCCCCGGCTCCCGCCACGAAAAGTCGAGCCAAGAGAGCGGTAACCGGTACGCCAGGATCGTCCTTTTAGCTCGAAACGCCGAAGGATATCGCAACCTCCTCATTCTTTCTTCGGCGGGGTACACCGAAGGCTTCTACTACCGACCCCGGATAGACCGGGAGATCCTGGAGACCCACGCCGACGGTCTGATCGCCTTGAGCGGCGGCATCTCCGGGGAAATTCCCCTGCTGATTAGAAGAAACCGGCTCGGGGAGGCTGAAAAGCTCGCCCGACACTACCAGGAGCTCTACGGCCCCGGAGGCTTCTACCTGGAGCTCCAGGACCACGGTCTCGTGGAGGAGCGGACCGTCAACGAGGGGCTCCGGGCCATTCACGAGGCCACCGGGATTCCTTTGGTCGCGGCAAACGAGCTGTTCTACGTCCACCGGGAGGACGCCCCGGCGCAGGACGTGCTGATGTGTATCGGCTCCAACCGCAAGCGGGACGACACCGACCGGTTCCGGTTCTCCACCGACGAGTTCTACCTAAAGACCGGCGAGGAGATTGCGGCTCTCTTTCCCGATCTGCCCGAGGCAATATCCAACACCCGGGTGATCGCCGAGAGCTGCACCCTCGAGATAGACCTTCCGGGACCCCGGTTTCCGGATTATCAGATACCCGGGGAGTTCGACTCCCCCGACAGCTATCTCCGGCATCTCGCCCGGGAAGGGCTCGGGGACCGCTATCCCGAGGTTACCCCGGAGCTCGAAGAGCGGCTTACCTTCGAGCTCGACACCATCATCTCGATGGGGTTTACCGGTTACTTCCTGATCGTCTGGGACTTTATCGCCTTTGCCCGGTCGAAGGGCATTCCGGTCGGCCCGGGGCGGGGTTCCGGCGCCGGTTCCTTGGTAGCCTACTCTCTCCAAATTACCGACATCGATCCCCTTAAGTACGGCCTGCTCTTCGAGCGCTTCCTGAACCCGGAGCGGGTGTCGATGCCCGACTTCGACATCG
>CAYPUT010000130.1:0-9802 GCA_964413945.1 uncultured Spirochaetaceae bacterium | reverse complement strand
GCGCTTTCGGTTGGGCTCGAAAGGAGGATCCGTGGTCGTGACCGGATAGCTGAGGTGTAGCAGCATCGCCCGCTCGAGCGTGCGGAGAGCCTCTCCGACCTCCCGGGAGCGGTACGAGGAGTTACCAAATCCCTGGAACTTCACCCTGGTTCCCGCCTCGAGGGGCGCCGTCTCGATGACGTGGCGCAGCACGTGGTAGCCTGCCGGGCTACGGGCGTACTTTCCGGCGTCATCTTCGAAGGACTGCACCAGGGCGTCGTAGAGCGGGCGCAGCCGCCGAACATCACGATGGTCGAGGTATGCCGCGGCTATCTCGGGCATGCCGCCTGTGAGTGCGTACTCGTGAAACGCATCGAAGAGCTTCGGTAGGGCGTACTCCGGGACCGGCACCTCTTCGTAGGCCTTTGTGAGTTGCTGCGACCCGTATCCCGACAGGAACTCCGAGAAGCTGATCGGGTGGCAGTAGAGATACGCAACGCGGCCGACCGGAAAGCTCACCTCGTAGCGCTCGAGATACACCTCCAGAAGCGATCCGGCGGCAACCACCGGTGGTGCCCCTTCGTATTCCGCGAAATGTCTGAGCGACGCAATAGCGCCGGGAGATGCCTGCACCTCGTCTATGAAGAGGAGTTGCTCGGCCCCTACGAGGTCAACGTTCTTCTCGAGGGCGATTGCCTTCAGCAGCTGCTCGAACGGCAGGGCGCGCTCGAAAATCGCCCGGTCCTCGCTGCGCTCGAGGTTGAGGTAGACATAGCCTGCCAGTGTACGGCCGAAGGCGTCGACCGCGGTGGTTTTGCCTGTCTGGCGGGCACCGCGTAGCACAAGTGGCTTTCTATTGTCGGACCGGTACCAGTTTTCGAGAGCGTCCTGCAGACGGCGACGGATGAACACGGCTACAGTATGCCCTTGCCGGCCCCGTTTGTAAAGGATTAGATCTAAAATGATACACAATTTGTATCAAATTGGGCCTAAAATGTTACAAGTCCCTGCGCTACACCACGAGCGACCCACCCGGGTGCGCGGACCACGCGGCCGGAATCAACTCCACGAGATCTTTGCTCGTCGATACGGGCCCTGACGCGATGAAAGCCACCGGTCCGGGGCGAGCCCGCCGAACACTACTTGACGCTCTCAATGACTGAATGTATTATACAGTCATAAAGTCATGCCGAGGGCGTTTACCGAACCGAAAAAATCCAGAATCCGCGAAGCTCTCATCAAAGAAGGAGAGCGGCTTTTCGGATCCCATGGCCTCAGGCGCGTTACCGTGGAGGCGATTGCCGCCGCAGCGGGCATCGCGAAGGGAAGCTTTTACAGCTTTTTCGAATCCAAGGAAGTCCTCTACCACGAGATATTCTTGAGGCAAGAGCGGCGACTCAAAGCGCTCGCCCGGGAGCATCTTGCAAACATCTCCCCACCGACCTCCGGGGCCTTTGCCGCGTTCCTAAAGAGCTCTCTCCGGGCGGTAGAAAACGAGCCGGTCCTGATGCGCTTTCTAAAAGCCGAGGAGTACCAGAAGCTGATGGAGGCTCTGCCCTCACACTACCGCGAGAAGCACACCGCCGAGGACCTCGAGGCGCTGAAGCCCACCTTGGAGCGCTGGCAGGAGAGCGGCTACCTCGCCGACGAGCCGATCCCGGCGATCGTCGGGGTGATTCGCGCAGTCTATCTTCTGCTTCTGCACAAGGACGATCTCGGTTCGGAAGACTTCTCTGCGATAACCGACCTCCTGATTCGATTGATAGCCCGGGGCCTCGTGAAGGATTAGCCGATGATTGCCGTCGATGGATTGCGGTTTTCCTATCCGGGGAGCCACATTGAGGCCCTTGAGGGCATTGGCTTTTCCGTTTCCCCCGGCGAGGTCTTCGGCTTTCTCGGACCCAGCGGGGCGGGGAAGAGCACCACGCAGAACATCCTGATCGGACTCTTAAAGGGCTACCACGGCTCCGTGCGCGTCGCCGGCCGGGAGCTCCGGGAGGTCGGGTCGGACTACTACGAAGAGATCGGGGTCGCCTTCGAGTATCCGAACTTCTACGGGCGCTTTACAGCCCTCGAGAACCTAACCTATTTCCAGTCCCTGTTTCGGCGGAAGACGACCCGGCCGGAGGAGCTTCTTGAGGTCTTCGGGTTGGGCTCCGACGGAGACACGAGAGTCGCCGCGTTTTCGAAGGGGATGAAGACCCGGCTGAACCTCTGTCGCGCCTTCCTGAACAGCCCGGGCGTCGTTTTTCTCGACGAGCCGACAACGGGGCTCGATCCGGGGAACGCCCAACGGGTCATCGAGATAATCCGGGAGAAGCAGCGTCGGGGAACGACCATCTTTCTGACTACCCACAACATGCACGTCGCCGATGTCCTCTGCGACAGGGTCGCCTTTATCGTCGACGGACGCATCGATCTCGTCGACTCCCCCCGGGGGCTCAAAGTCGGTTACGGCAAAAGGACCGTTAAGGTCGAGTACCGAACCGACGGTCGCCTGGAGTCGAGAGAGTTTTCGCTTGTGGATCTCGCAAACGACCCGGGCTTTCTATCGCTTCTTAAAGAGGGCGGCGTCGAAACGATCCATACCCAGGAGGCTACCCTGGAAGACATCTTTATTCGAGTAACCGGGCGGAAACTGTCGTGAGACTCTTCCAGGCCTTGAAGCACGACATGCGCTACCAGTTCCGCCACGGGTTCTACTTTGCCTATCTGGTGGTTCTGGGAGCCTACCTCGTCGCCCTTCTCAACGTACCGCCGCACTACCGAAACCTGGTGGTAAGCCTGGTGGTGTTTTCCGACACATCGGTCCTGGGGTTCTTCTTCGTCGGCGCCATCCTGCTTCTCGAGCGGGAGGAGGGGACGCTCCGTGCCGTATCCGTGACCCCCCTCCGGCCGACGGAGTTCTGCCTGTCCAAGGCGCTCTCATTGACCGTCCTGGCCCTTGTGGTCAGCGGCCTGATGAGCTTCGCCCATCTTCCGGCCGGGTCCTCGTCGCTCTTCTACCATCTTGGTGTGCTTGGGAGCTCGCTTTTCTACACGTTCATCGGCATTGGGGTAGCCTCTCAAGCCCAGAGCCTCAACGGCTATTTCTTCCGGGGCACCGGGTACACCGTTGCGTTTATGCTGCCGCTTCTCGATTTTTTCGGCCTCGTCGAATCCCCGCTCTTCTGGCTCCTCCCGACCTTGCCGACCCTGACGCTCCTTCAATCGGCGTACTGCGAACCCGGGCTTCCGTTACTGGCGGCTTCGGCGTTGGTTCTGTCGGTCTGGGTGATGGTGGCCCTCTTTTTCGGTCTTTTTGCGTTTCGCCGCTACGTAGTATTCCAGGGAGCAAGACCGGAATGAGCCGCTTCCTCACCATCCTGAGGGGAGACCTTCGAAGCGTTCGCAGAGACTCGATGCTGCTGGTCGCCTCCTGCGCTCCCCTCCTGATTCTCGCTCTCCTTCGATTCGTCGTTCCGCTCTTCGGTGTCGCGGTAGCGCACTATTATCCGCTGATCTATCTGTTCTTCGCGACTGTCGTACCCCTCCTCTTCGGGATGGTATCGGGGTTCCTCCTCCTCGACGAGATGGACCAGAGAATCCTGAGCTTTGTCGCGGTAACCCCGACGGGGCGGGCGGGATATCTCGCACAGAAGATTCTTATGCCGACGGTTTTGGTCTTCGGCTTCTCGCTTCTCCTCGGTGGGGTCAACGGGATCGTTGCGGTCCGGTGGCCCGGATTCCTCGCGGTGGCCATTCTGTTGGCCCTCGAGACGCCCCTCGTCGCGCTGTTTATCGTGGCCTTTGGGGAGAACAAGGTGGCCGGAGTGGCCCTGGCTAAGGTTTCCGGCCTCTTGGTGTTCGGGCCGGTCGTAGCCCATTTCGCAGACAAACCCTTAGCACTCGTCGCGGGAGTCCTGCCGACGTATTGGATTGGGGAGCTCTTCTTTTTGTCCGGGGGCTCTCGGGCGACCTGGGGCCTATTTTTTCTCGCGGCCCTTGGCATCTACGGAGTCTACGGAGCGCTCCTCGCGCGACGTTTCGGCCGCCGGATCTAGCGACTCGGCCGGCGGTATCCGCCCTCTGCCAAAACGCGGTACGAATTCGCCGGTATTAACTTGCGTGAACTCGCAACGAGAGATACCCTGTTACCAAATGCTAGAGCTCGACGGCAAGAAGTGGATTCCGGTGCGCAAGTCTAATCTTAAGTACTACGACGATGTCGAGCTCTTCTACCGCAATCCCGCAGGGAGGATCATGCTCTACAAGCCGGCGGGCATGACCTTTACCGACAAGTCCTTGGAGGCGAAGCCGTATCTCGGGACGCTCTACATCCGGCCGGAGGATAAGATCAAGGCGCTCCGGAGCGCCCAGCGCGGATTCAGCACCGAGCTGACCGACCGCATCATGAAGGGTGGCTTGAAGGATCTGGCCGAAATAAAGCGGGATCTCACCGTTATCGTTGACGAGACCCTCTCGGAGCCCCGGAGCGGTCATCTCAAGGTTTTGCCGGAGTACGTCTCTACTATCGTGGACGGCTACACCTCGCAGCCCGAGCTCATAAAGTACCTTGCGAGAATTTCACACACCGACTACACCACCGCCATCCACTCCATCAATGTGATGGCCCTTACCGTTGGCTACTGCTTCTACACAAAACGGAGCGTCGAGGACACGCAACGTCTCGGCATAACCGCGCTGCTCCACGACGTCGGCAAGCTGGAGATCGATCCGCACATTCTCACCGCTGCGCGGCGCTTGACGGATGAGGAGTTTAAGGAGATTCAGAAGCACCCCCTTATCGGGGCGAATATTCTCGCCGAGTACGGTGATCTCTTTAGCATAGCCATTCCCGGTACGCTTCATCATCACCTGCGCTGCGACGGGTCCGGCTACCCCGACAGCCTCCGGGGAAGAAAGATCTCCGAGGCCGGCCGCATCCTTGCCATCATCGACTCCTACGAAGTCATGACCAACGACGACCGGGTGTACCGCTCGGCAATGCGACCTATCGACGCCCTGTCTCAACTCAAGACGGACGTGGAAAAGGGCCTTTACGATAGAAAGGTCTTCGAGGAGTTTGCCTACTCGCTGGTGGATTCTCACGTAGAGCGTGCAACGCAGATGGTCCGGACCGGCGGTGTGGCCCACAAGGACGTGGAGCGGATTGCAGGCTCACTTAAGTAACGGCCGTCCTACTCCACCGAAAGCCGAAACACCGCCCGGTGCTCGAGGGGCTTCCCCGGTTCGACGAGGGGCGTGGCGAAGCTGTCCTGATTCGGGGCGTCGGGGAAGTACTGCGGCTCGAAGCAGAAGCCGGCGTACTGCGGTAGGTCCGACGACCGAGCTTCGTCCCGGCCGGCGAGCTTGTTACCCGTGTAGAACTGAACCCCGGGCATGTCGGTGGCAAGCTCGAGGGTAATGCCGGTCTCGTCGGAACGCGCCCGGGCGGCGATGGGAAGACGGCTGGGATCGGATTTCGGGGCGCCGGCCTCGGGCGCGCCCGGCACCACGTAACAGATGTCGTAGCCGTCCTCTGCCCCCCGGACCCGGTCCGAGAGAAGCGAGCCCCCACGCAGGTCGTACCGGCCGCCGGCGAATTCCGCGACGTCGGCTATCTCCCCGGTGGGAATGCTCTGTTCGTCCACCGGGAGCACGCTATCCCCCGGGAGCATCACCAGGTGGTCGAGGACGGTTTGGGTGGGATCACCCGAGAGGTTCCAGTAGGCGTGGTTGGTGATGGAGACCGGGGTGGGGAAGGCGCTCCGGGAATTGCGGGTGCCGGAGTCGTCGGCTTCGGCCTTCCAGGTCATCGAGAGCTCTCCCGCCTCGGATACCAGGTAGGTCACCTCGATCGAGAGCGCGCCGGGAAAGCCGCCCTCCCCGTCGGGGCTCGAGAGGCGGAAGGTTACCCCGGCGGTCGCGCCCTCGCCGACCATTTCCGCCTGCCAGTTGCGTTTCGCCCAGCCGGAATGGCCCCCGTGGAGGGTGTTTCGCCCGTCATTGGCCTCGAGGGAGTATTCCCGGCCGCCGAGTGCGAACCGTGCTCCGGCGATGCGGTTGGCGTACCGCCCGACGGTAACCCCGAAATTGGGGTGGGGCTGAAGGTAGCGCAGCGGGTCGTCGAAGCCCAGGCTTATCACCCGGGGCGTGCCCGAGCGGTCCGGGAGAGCCACCCGTTGGATAATGCCCCCGAAGGACAGAAACGAAACCTCCAGACCCGAGGCGTTGTCCGCCTCGATCCGGAGGATTTCCTCCCCTTCCGGCGTCTTGCCGACTACCTCCCGACGGAGGGTCATCAGATCAGCTTGGGACGGGCGATGTAATCGTCCGCGTGGAGGAGCATCTTGACGTACTGGGCCCGGCGGTAGCTGTTCTTGTCGGGGCTCTGCTTGTTGCTCAGCTTGCCTCGGAAATCCGCGAGGGAGGCGTAGCCCTTCGCGTCCATCCACTCTTCGATACCGGCGACAATCTTGCCGATAACGTCGATCTTGTTTCGGTAGACGGTACTAACCGCCTGGAACACGTCGGCGCCCCCGAGAATCATCTCGATTGCGTCTTCGGCGGTGTGGATTCCGTGGGCGCCGCAGAGACTCGCCTCTACGTTTCCGGCCATCAGACCGACGAAACGCAACGCCAACCGATGGTCGTTGGAGCTCGAAAGGTTAAAGGGATACGCGGCGGTCTCTTTCTCGATGTCGAAGGTCGGATGGAACATCCGGTTAAAGAGGACCATTCCGTCGACCCCGGCGGATTCGAGCTGCTTCATCATTTCCAAGGGGCTGGTGTAGAAGGCGCTCAGCTTGACCGAAACCGGAATCTTTACCGCCTTCTTTACCGCCTTGAGAGCCGCGATCTGGTCTTGCTCGATGTGGTTCGCCGACTGGTCGAAGCGCATCGGGATGGAAAAGAAGTTGAGCTCGAGGGCGTCGACGCCGGTCTCGGCGAGACGCTTGGCCCAGGTACCCCAGGTCTCCTCGTTGACGCAGTTTAAGCTGGCGATAACCGGTATATCGAGGGCTTCCTTCGATTTCCGGACCCACATTAGGTGCTCTTCGGGGCCGGCGTGCTCCATGTCCGGAAAGATGTTCGTCATCTCTGCGTGCCAGTCGTCGTACATTTCGATGTCTTCTTCCATCTTGTACTTTTCTAAGAGGATCTGCTCCTCGAAGAGCGACTGGATTACGACGGCGCCGGCTCCGGCGTCTTGCATCTTTTTCAATGCGTCCATGTGAGCGGTCATGCTACATGCACCGACGACAAAGGGGTTACGCAACGATAAACCCATGTAGGTTGATTCTAGATTGGCCATGCATTCTCCTCGGGCGGATGTGTTTCTGTGGATCTTCTTACATCATAGTGGGGGAGGTAGCTGCCGTCAATGAACCTTGAATTCCACTACCGCGTGCCGTAGTATGAAATTACACTCATGATTACCCCCAGCGCGCGAGGGGCCTGGCAAGCTTCAGGTTTCCCACAGATTCTAGACTCTCTCGACTCCTACCAGGAGAAGATCCGGGAGCTTGCGGAAATTATTTTGACGAACCTGGTGATGATTGCCGAAATACCCGCCCCCACCTTTCAGGAACAGCGGCGGATGGAGTTTCTCCTCGAGCGCTTCAACGAGTATCAGCTCTTAAACTGCTCCACCGACGAGGTCGGAAATGCCCTGGGGATTATCCCGGGGAGCGAAGGGGACCGGAACATCATGGTCGTTGCCCACATGGACACCGTCTTCGAGGAGACCGAGGACCACACCGTTCTTATCCAACCGGGGTCCGTTACCGGCCGGGGGGTCGGGGACAACAGCATGGGGGTCGCGGCGGTCGCCAGTCTTCCGATCATCCTCGAACAGCTCGGTATCTCCCTCAAGTCCAACGTCATTCTGATGGGATCCGCCCGGAGCCTCGGCCGGGGGGACATCGAAGGCATGCGCTTTTTTCTCGACAACAAGGAGATCCCGGTTTCCGCGGGGATCCTCGTCGAGGGGGTAAAGCTTGGGCGCCTCAGCTACGCTTCGATCGGTATGATCCGGGGAGAGATCAACTATCAGGTTCCCGAGGAGTACGACTGGACCCGCTTCGGCGCCGGAGGCGCCATCGTCAACATGAACGACGTTATCAACCGCATCCTGGAGATTCCCCTTCCAAGGCGACCCCGGACGACCATCGTGCTGAACTCCGTCGAGTCCGGAGCATCCTTTAACACCATCCCGACGCAAGCCTCCCTACAGTTCGAGATCCGCAGCGAGAGCGGAGACTTGGTCCGGGAGCTCGGGGACCAGATCGGGGACATTACCGCCGAGGTCTCCTCCCAAACCGGTGCAGACGTCGTGTTCCACGTCCTCTCGCGGCGGCAGCCCGGGGGGTTGAAGTTTTCCCATCCCCTGGCGGACCACGCCCGGAGTATCTTAAGGCGGCTCGGCGTCGTAAGCCGGATAACGCCGAGCACCTCGGAGCTGTCGGCCTTTATCGACAAGGGAATCCCGGCGGTGACCATCGGAATTACCGACGGGGACCACCTCAACGACGAGAACGAGCGGCTCGACATAGACCCCATCGAGAAGGGCATCGCCCAGCTTCTCGGGCTGCTCCTCGCCCTCGACGGAGGCTGTTGTGAAGAAAATTAACGAGTGGATAAAAAACAACACCTTTCACCACTCGGAGTTCCGGGACCTCAAGGCGCTGATAGAGGCGAAGCAGAAGGCCGGGCTGACGATCTCCCTCTGCATACCGACCCTCAACGAAGAGTCTACGATCGGAAAAGAGGTCGTCATTTTCCGCTCCGAGTTGATGCAGCGCTACCCCTTACTCGACGAGATCTCCGTTATAGACTCCGGGAGCACCGACAAGACCCTCGAGATCGCCCGCTCCTTCGGCGCCGACACCTACCTCGCGGCGGACATCCTCCCGGATCTGGAACCCAAGCGCGGAAAGGGGGAGAATCTGTGGAAGGCGATCCACCAGCTCGAGGGGGACATCATCGTCTACATCGACGCCGACATAAAGAACATCCATCCCCGCTTCGTCTACGGCTTGGTGGCTCCCCTGATCTACCGGCCGGAGATGAAGTACGTAAAGGCCTTCTACGACCGCCCCTTGGCCTTTTCCCACGGTATCCGCCCTTCCGGCGGCGGGCGGGTTACCGAGATTCTCATACGGCCGCTGTTTTCCCTCTTCTTCCCGGAGTTGACCGCGATCGTCCAGCCGCTCTCCGGGGAGTACGCCGTCCGGCGGGAGGTTCTCGAGGCGATCCCCTTCCCGATCGGCTACGGGGTCGAGACTTCCCATCTCCTCGACGTCTATACCCGGTGGGGGATGGAGGCGTTCGGCCAAACCGACCTGGACCAGCGGGTTCACCGGAACCAGTCCACCCGGAGTCTCGGCCGGATGGCCTTCGGCATCCTCCAAACCTTCCTGTCTCGGGTGCAGTCGCTAAACGTGGTTCCGGAGCTCCCCGAACTCAGTACGGTGCTTCGTCAGTTCCAAGTAAAGGACGAGGAGTTCGAGACCGTCGAGTATCAGATCGTCGAAGAGGAACGGCCCCCGATGGACAACATCGGCGAGTATCGGAAGAAGCGGGGGCTCCCGGCCCGGGCGGCGGCATCGTCGGGCGCCTGACCTTTCGTTCCCGGGACGGCTCTGCTATACTGTGTGCAATCCCAGGAAGGAGCATTAGATGAACCTCATCATCACCGGCGCCGCAGGGTTTATCGGCAAAAAACTCACCAAGGCCCTTTTGGAGCGCGGCTACCTGGTAGGCTCCGACGGCCGGAGGAACGAAATTACCTCTCTGACGCTTCTCGATCTTACCGAACCCGGGGACCTTCCGGCGGACG
>CAYPUT010000129.1:0-9824 GCA_964413945.1 uncultured Spirochaetaceae bacterium | reverse complement strand
GAAGTCGTCGGGACGGTACCCCGAGGCGCCGCCGAGGACGCAGACCGGGCCATCAAGAGCGCCCAGAAGGCGTTCGAGTCCTGGAGAAAGGTCCCGGCCGGGGAGCGGGCGGCGCTTCTATTAAAGCTCGCCGACGCCCTGACCCGGGAGAAGGAACGCTTCGGAAAGCTCTTAGCCCTCGAGCACGGGAAGATCTACCCCGAAGCGCTCGAAGAGCTCGACGGCACTGTCGGCTACCTGGTCCAAGCCGCCCAGGGCGCCAGGCGGATGGAGGGGGATATTCTTCCTTCGGATCTGCCGAACGAACAGATTTGGATCCAGAAGGTGCCCTACGGGGTTACCATCGGCCTGGTAGCCTGGAACTTTCCCGTGGCGCTTGCCGGCAGAAAGCTCGGTCCGGCGCTTGCCGCCGGCAACACCATGGTGGTAAAGCCGCCTACGGACGTACCGATGAGCGTCGTCGAGCTCGCAAAGCTGGCCCTGGAAGTCGGCATACCGCCGGGGGTGTTCAACGTGGTAACCGGCACCGGAAGCGAAGTCGGTCGGGATCTGGTTCGACATCCACTGACGCGCCTGGTTACCCACACCGGTAGCACCCCCGCCGGGCAGCAAATAATACGGGATTCCGCCGATTGGGTTACCGACCTGATTCTCGAGCTCGGGGGGAACGCCCCGTACATCGTCATGGAAGACGCGGACATCGACCGCGCCGTCGACGCGGCCATTCCGACCCGATTCTACAACAACGGGCAGGTCTGCACCTGCAACGAGCGGATGTACCTCCACGAAGAGATCTACGACGACTTTATGCACAAGTTTCTCGACCGGGTGAAGAAGCTTACCGTAGGGGACCAGTTCTCCGGAGCGAGCATCGGTCCCAAGGTCAACAAGGCCGAACGGGACCACGTCGAAGCGCTGGTCAAGTCCGCGGTCGCGGCGGGGGCCAAGGTGGAGATCGGCGGCGGTCGGCCGACGGGAAGCGCCCCGGGAGGCGGCTCCTACGACAAGGGCTATTGGTTCTCCCCGACGGTTCTTACCGGAATCGACCAGACGATGGACGTCGTCCAGGACGAGATCTTCGGCCCCGTGGTTCCGGTGATGAAGATAAAGAGCTTCGACGAGGCGCTCGGCTACGCCAACGACTGCGAGTACGGCCTCGCCGCCTACCTCTGGACCGGAGACCTCAAGCGGCTCATGCGGACCGTTGGGGAGTTGGAGTTCGGCGAGATCTACGTAAACCGAGGAATCGGCGAGTTACCCCAGGGGTATCACACCGGTATGAAGAAGAGCGGACTCGCCGGGGAGGACGGGAAGTACGGTCTGGAGAACTACCTCCACAAAAAGACCTACTACGTGAACTTTACATGAAGATAACAAAGGTACGAACACAGCTCTTTCGACTACCCCTCGAGCGGCAGCTTACCGACTCACGGCACGGCGTCATGGAGCGTTTCGAGGTAATCATCGTTCGCCTCGAGACCTCCGACGGTTTGGAAGGGGTCGGCTACACCTACACCATTGGCCTCGGCGGCTCCGCCGTCAAAGCGCTGGTCGACGACGCGTTGGCGGAGCTCCTCGTCGGGCGCGACCCGTCGGAGGTAGAGGCCATCTGGGAAGCCATGTGGTGGAAGCTTCACTACGTCGGCCGGGGGGGCCCTGTCTCCTTCGCGATCTCCGCGGTAGATCTGGCACTCTGGGACCTCTTGGGTAAGAAGCGCGGCGAGCCTCTCTGGCGGATGCTCGGTGGACACCACCCGGAAGTCGTCCCGTATGCCGGGGGCATCGATCTGATGTATTCCCTCGAGGAGCTCCTCGAGCAGACCAGGCGGAACCTGGCGAAGGGTTACAGGGCGATAAAGATGAAGGTGGGCCGGAGGGACTACCGGGAAGACGTCGAGCGGGTGGCGGCGGTCCGAAACGAAGTCGGCCGGGACATCACCCTGATGGTCGACGTAAACATGCAGTGGACAACCGCGACCGCCATCGCCGCGGCCCGGGCCTTGGCCCCCTACAACCTCTTCTGGTACGAGGAGCCGACCATCCCGGACGACTACGCCGCCCACGCCCGGATCGAGGCGGAGGGGGGCATCCCCATCGCCGCCGGGGAGAACCTCCACACCCTGTACGAGTTCCGGCACCTTATCGACGCCGGGGGGGTGAGCTTCGTCGAGCCGGACTACACCAACTGCGGCGGTGTGACCAACTGGATGCGGGTGGCCAAGCTCGCCTACGCCCACAACCTGATGACAACCAGCCACGGGGTCCACGAGATCCACCTGCAGCTCTTGGCGGCTGTCCCGAACAAGTCCTTTGTGGAGTGCCACGGTTTCGGCCTCGAGCGCTACATGAAGAATCCCCCGGAGATGATCGACGGGGTCATGCGGGCCGGCGAACTGCCGGGGCACGGTGTCGATTTCGACTGGGCAAAGCTCGAAGAGCAAAACGGCCGGGTCGCCCCGGTCTGACGCGACTCGCCGATTCCGGGGCCGACCGTCGCAGGCCGTTGCTTCTGTGCCGGTGCTGGCCCCTTCCGGCGGAAGCTAATAATATGACCGGCATGACCACAGCCTCGACGCCTCGGACGCTACCTTTTGAACGCCTGGCCTTTCTCGGTCACTCGGCAAACGATATCTACTGGTTCATTCTCCCGGTCGTCCTCCCCCTGATGATCTCCGACTACAATCTGAACTACGCCGGAGCCGGAGGCGTCCTCTCCCTCTACCTGATGGTCGTAGCCCTCTTCTCGATTCTTTTCGGGCGCCTCTCGGATTCCTTCTTCCCGACGCGCCTCATCGGGATCGGCTTTATCGGTGCCTCGGCGGGCTTTCTCTTGGCGGCGTCGAGCTCGACCTTGATGCTTCTAAATCTGAGCCTCGCCCTCGCCGCGGTTGGGGTAAGCGTCTTTCATCCGGCAATCTACGGGATGGCGGACGCCCACGTTCAGCGGGCCAGGGGACGGTTCTTCGGCCGCTTCGAGTCCTACGGATCCGGGGCGGTTATCGTGGTCCTGGGGATTAGCGCCCTCGTCTTGCAGACCCACTCGTGGCGACTCGTCATTGGGGGAGCCGCAATCCCGGGGCTTGCCGCGGCGTACCTCTTCCTGGTGCAACCGAAAAAAGAAACACCAGCGGCGACGGTGAGCGACGACGGCCAGGACGAAAGTCTCTCGTCATGGCACTTTGGGCTTTTCCTGTTGGGTAGTCTTCTTCGGTTCGTATCCGTAATGGCGGTCTTGAGCTTCGTCCCAACTTTCCTGGCATCCCGGGGAATACTCCCCCACGGTGCCGTAGAACTGGTGACCGGAGCTTACTTTCTCGGCGGCTTCGTCGGCGCCCGCACCTTCGGGCGCCTCGCCGACCGGGTTAACCCCTTCACCCTCTACCTCGGAATCGTCCTCACGATCCCGCCCCTGGTATTCCTCTTTCCCTCGGCCGGCGGACCTGCGGCGTCGGTGGCCGTCCTCTTTCTCTTTGGCGGCGGTGCGATCGGCTGCATTCCCCTGCAAAACCTCTTGATGCGGCGCTTCCGTAGTAGCCTCCGGGCGGGGCACGCCTTCGGCGTCCTCATCGGAACAATGACCATCGCCCAAGCGTTAAGCCCCTTTCTCTTCGGGCTGACTGCCGACGGATTGGGCCTCGCACCCTCAATCCGCCTTTTCTCTCTCCCTTCGGTCGGCGCCGTGGCAATCCTGGGCTACCTCTGGGTCGTGATTCGGCGAGGGGCCACTTCGATCCTCCCGACCAAATAGACGAGCCGAATGCCGTCATTTTTTGATTAATGTAAGCAATCCATTGACATTCTATTGCTCATATCACACAATGAGAAAGCATCACTACGATACGGAGGCGAACATGAGCGCTCAGCGATCCTCTTTCGGAACCCTTTTCGACGGAACTCCTGTCGACAAGATCGAATTGACCAATGGAAAAGGACTACAGGTAAGGTTTCTCACATACGGCGGAATTCTCTCCCGGATCGAGATGCCGGACCGGGACGGCCACGTCGACAACATCCTCTGCGGGTTCAACAGCATCGACCGCTACGAGGCCGGCCACCCTTACTTCGGCCCTTTGGTCGGTCGCTTCGCCAACCGTATCGGTGGCGCGTCGTTTACTGTCGACGGAAAGACATATCACGTGTCGGCAAACGACATCTACGGAGTCCCTAAGGGTCAAGCTCCGAAGCATCACCTCCACGGCGGCAACATCGGTTACGATAAGCGCATCTGGGGTGCCGAAACCTTCGAAGATGCCGGCTGCTCTGGAGTCGTTTTCACCTTGGAAAGTCCCGACGGTGAAGAGGGGTACCCGGGAAACGTATCGATCTCGGTTCGCTGCAGTCTCGGAGACGATAACACTATCGAGCTGGACTACCGGGCGACGACGGATAAGGCGACGCCGTTGAGCCTTACCAATCACGCCTACTGGAACCTTCGGGGTGCCGGCTCCGGGCCGATCCTGGAGCAGGAATTGACCCTCCCCTGCCCGAAGTACCTCGTCGTCGATACCGAGCTCATTCCGACCGGCGAAATCCGGGAAGTCGCCGGCTCTCCAATGGACTTTCGGGAGCCGAAGCTAATCGGACTTGATATCGACAAGGTCCCCGGAGGATACGACCACTGCTACTGCAAGGAAAACCCCGAGTCGGGACTAACGCCCATCGCAAGACTTCAGGACCCCTATACCGGACGGACCCTGGAGGTGCAGACGACCATGCCGGCGGTACAGTTCTACAGCGGTAATTTTCTCGAAGGAGTCGACGGAGCCGACGGTAAGGTTTACGAAAAGCACGGCGCTCTCTGCCTCGAAACGCAGCACTATCCCGACGCGATGAACCACGACAACTTTCCGAGTGCGATTACCCGCCCCGGAGAGAGCTACCATCATGTCACGACCTACGCGCTTTCGGTAGAATAAGGATAAACGATTGTGACCGAGGGAAAGCTACTTGTTTTCGGAGGCACAGGATTCGTCGGGGGGCATCTTGCGGCCCTTGCCGAGCAATACTACGAGGTGGTAGTCGCAGGCCGGGGGGAGCCCCCGAGAGCCCTATCTGTCGGTGCGTACCGCCAATGCGACCCCGGGGACCCGGAGGCGGTCAACAGGCTCGTAGATACCGAAGAGCCGGTCGCCGTAGTCAACAGCGCCGCCATCTCCGCAATCGACTACGCCGAGACCCACCGGGATGAGGCCTACCGGGCCAACGTGATCGCCGCGGAGAGCATCGCAGCAGCAGCCGGGCAGGCCGGGGCGCGCCACGCCTATCTCTCGAGCGACGCGGTCTTCTCCGGCGAAGAGCCGAGTTACGCCGAAGAAGACAGCCCAGCTCCGGTCAATTACTACGGATATACCAAGGCGCAGGCCGAAAAAGCGGTCCTCACCGCGTGTCCTAAAGCGGCCGTCATCCGGGTTTCCCTGATTCTGGGGTTTCCGGTAACCGGATCCGGAGGGTTTCTGGCGGGCCTCGCCGGGAAAGTGGCCGCAGGCACCATAGTCCCGGCTCCCGACTTCGAGTTTCGCTCTCCGATCGATGTATTGACCCTCTGCGAGGTTATTCTGGAGCTCCTCGGACGGGACGACGCTTCGGGGATCTGGCACGTTGCAGCCACCGATTCTGCGAGCCGCTACGAGCTTTCCCGGCGGGTGGTCCGAACGTTGGGGATATCTCAGGAGCTGGTGGAGCGGCAGAGTCGTCCGCCCGAGGATCCGAACCGGGCCCCCCGGCACAGAAACGGCATCCTATCGGTCGACAAGGCGAGGAGAATACTCCGGACCCCGATGCCCTCCCTAAAGAAAACCATCGAGCGAGCGGTAGCAACACGACAGATCTCAGATTAGCAAGACAGAGGAAGGAATGTATGGCGGGACCACAGGTACGACACGAATTGGAAGTAAAGCACGGAACCAGCTACGGGTGGGACGAGGCCGCGATCCTAATGGACGTCCTAAAGGACAACGCCCCATCCTGCGGAAAGAGAGTTATCGAGTTCGAGAAAGCCTTCGGCGACTACTGCGGCGCCGAGTACGCCCTCGCGGTGACCTCCGCGACGACGGGGCTTCAGCTTGCCGCGATCGCCGTAGACATCCACCCGGGAGACGAGGTCATCACGACCCCGATTAGCTGGATAGCAACGGCGACGGCCTTCTCGGATCGGGGCGCCAAAATCGTCTTCTGCGACATCGATGAGACGACGATGAACCTCGACCCGGCGAAGCTCGAAGCGCTGATAACGTCGAAGACGAAGGCGATTGTCCCAGTCCACCTCTTCGGGCAGTGCTGCGACATGGACGCGATTATGGCGATTGCCCGGAAGCACGGTGTGCCGGTTATCGACGACTGTGCCCACGCACCGGGGGCAGAATGGCAGGGAGCGAAGACAGGCACCCTCGGGGATATCGCGGTTTTCAGCTTTCAGCAGCAGAAGAACATGTCGACCCTCGGCGAAGGGGGAATGGTTACGACATCTAATAAGGTATTCCGGGACCGGATCCTCTCCTATCGCTCTCTTTGCTGCCGGATCTACGGTGGAAGCGAAAAGTACCTCTCGATCGACGAAGAGCGCTTTCCAATGGAGAAACGCTACTGGCACCTGCAATTCGACGACATCGGCTTTAACTATCGATTGACCGACGCCCAGGCGGCGGTGGGCCTGGTTCAACTGGCAAAACTGGATGAAATGAACGAGCGTCGCCGGGCCCTCGGCGCGGCGCTTACCGAACGGCTCGCAGCTATCCCGGGCATCAAAACACCCTACATCGACCCACGGGGAAAGCACGTCTTCCACCTCTACATGATTCAGCTGGCGAAAGACGCCCCGGTTTCCAAGACCGACTTGATGTGGGAGCTCTACACGAACTACGGGATCAAGGCCTGGTCCCACTACATCCCGATCCATCTTACCCAGCCCTACACCGACCGGGGACACGGCCCGGGAGAGTGCCCGGTCACGGAGGAGGTAACTGAGCGCCACATAACCCTCCCGATTCATCCCCGTCTGACGAACGAGGCCCTGGACTATCTTGCGGATGCCCTCCGGGCCGCGGTCCGCGCCCCCGGCAGCAAGGGAGGCACGACGTGAAGCGGCCTATCGACGGCGCTTTGGAAGCAATCGGAGAGCAGCGAAGGGACCTCCTCGAGGTCGCTTTTGCCGAGCGCTACGGCGGGCGGCCCGAGGCTTGGGTCCGGGCTCCCGGCCGAGTGGAGCTCTTGGGAACCGACACCGACGACGCCGAGGGCTACGTCCTTACGATGGCGATCGACCGGGATACCTGGATCGCCTTCGGACCCCGGGCCCCGGGGTCGGACGCCGCGCCCCGTAGGGCCACCCTCTACTCCCTCAATCTGGGTTCGGAAATCTCCTTCGAGCTCCCGACGGCAGCCGGCGCCGAAACCGAGCCCGCGGACGCAACTGCCGTCGTTCTTCCTGAAGGCCTGGACACTTGGGGACGGTATGTCTTCGGTGTCCTCGACCTTGTTGCCCGGGATGGATTCGAGGTTTCCGGCTTCGCGGCGGTAGTCCATTCGACGGTGCCGATCGGCGGGGGCTTGAGTAGCTCCGCCTCCTTGGAGCTCGCCGTCTTGATGATGGCCCAGCACCTCGGCGACTTTGTCCTTTCGCCGGTCCGGGGGGCCCTCCTCTGCCAAAGGGCCGAGAACCGCTACGCCAAGGTAAACTGCGGCATTCTCGATCAGTACTCGAGCGCCTTCGGGGTAGAAGGCGGGTCGATGCTCCTCGACTGCAGGAGCCTCTCGCACATCGGCGTCCCGATACCCGAAGGCATCGCCATCGTGGTCGGAAACACGAACGTATCTCGGTCCCTCGCTGACTCGGAATACGGAACCTGGAAGGAGCAGTGCCTCGGCGCGGCTCGAACCATCGGCGCCCGTCTACCCAAGGTGCGAACCTTGCGCGATCTAAGTCCCCAGGAGTTCGCCGGGGTGTCGGAGCTGCTTTCCGACCCGGTGGCCCGGCGCCGGGCGCAGTTCATCGTCGAAGAGAATTTTCGGGGCCTGGAGATGACCCTTGCCCTGGTTCAGGACGACCGAACCGCCATCCGCGAGCTGACCGCCGCTTCCTTCGCCGGCATGCGGGATCTCTACGGAAAGACGGTACCGGAGATGGAGGCGATGTTCGAGGTAATGTCTTCGGCTCCCGGCGTAATCGGCTGCCGGCAATCCGGCGGAGGCTTCGGTGGTTGTCTCGTGGCCTACGTGGACCGGGAGATGGTCGACGGCTTCGGCGCCGCCGTCTCCAACTTTTATCGAGAGAAGACCGGGATCGAGGCAACGGTGTTCGGCACGACCTCCGCAGCCGGCGCCGGACCCCTGGAGCCGCCATTCTAAAGCCCAGCGAACGACGCGGAACCCTGGTCCTCTTCGGCGCCGGAAGCATCGGTCGGAGCTTTATCGGACAGCTCTTCGCCGGGAACTGGTACGAGCTCGTCGTAAAGGAGACCGGGCGGCTTGATGTACTCATCCCCGTAGCTGGGGCCCGGGGAATTCACGCTCAAAACAGGAGAGCCGTTTTCGCCGAGGCGATCGCGGACACGGAAGTGTGGAAGGCTGCGGTTTCGGCTGAGGCCCTTGCTCGGGAATACCCGCAGGACCTCCCTCGCGTTCCGGGCGACGGATCCCGCGGGGCGCCTCCACCCTGCAGACCGCGAGTTCCACCGGATTCTACGGCGCGAAGGCGGGAGCGTAATCCGAGCGGTTTCGGGACTCGAAGTGAGCCGGCCGATCGAGAGGGCGGTAATCGAATCGATCCGCCGGACCCTCTACCGAGGCGGGAAGACCACCTCCGCACCGTCGGAGGCCTGACAGACGTAGACGGCCGGGTCGAGGCCGGTTCGCTCTTTGTACGCGGCGGTCACCCCGGCGGTAAACCGGGCGACCGCGACGTCGTCGACGAGGGCCAGGGCGCAGCCGCCGAACCCGGCGCCCGTCATCCGGGCCCCGAAGCATCCGGACTGAGATTGGGAGATCTCGACGATGGCGTCGAGGGCCTCGTTGGTAACCTCGAAATCGTCCCGGAGGCTCCGATGGCTTTCGTTGAAGAGACGCCCGAGAGCCTCGGTATTGCCGGCAAGCATCGCCGTGCGCGCTTCGAGAACCCGGAGGTTCTCCCGGACGACGTGGCGACCACGACGAGTAACTACCTCGTCGAGTCCCGGCACCGGATTGTCGAAGGCGTCCGCCGGAACATCCCGGAGCTTCTCTTTCCCAAAGTGGGCGGCGGCGGCAGCACACTCGGCAAAGCGCTCGTTGTACGCGGAAGCGGCGAGCTCCCGCCGGGTGGAGCTATCGAGAACGACGACCGAGGTCCCCGACGGCATCGGAATCTGCTCCGTCTCGAGGCTCCGGCAGTCGAGGAGAAGCGCGTGGCCCGCCGTGCCGAGGGCGCCTATCATCTGGTCCATCAACCCGGTCTGGACGCCGACCCACTCGTTCTCCGCCCGGCGGACCAGGTGGGCGACCGCCTTTGGATCCCAGGGGATCCCACTGCTCTCGCCGAAGGCTCCGGCAACCGCCAGTTGCATCGCCGCGGAGGAGGAGAGTCCGGCACCGATGGGCACGTCTCCGGTTATTGCCCCTCGCCAGGCTACCAACCGGTGCCCCGCTTCTTGGAGTGCCCAGGCTACTCCCTTGAGGTACTCCAGAGGGGAGCCCTCTCTCCGTTCAAACTTGTCGAGGTCGAAATGGAAGGTTGTCCCGAAATCGACTGAGTAGAGCTCGACCGACGAACCGTCCACCGGAGCACCGGCTATCCATACCGCCCGGTCGATTGCAATGGGCAACAAGAAACCGTCGTTGTAATCGGTATGCTC
>CAYPUT010000128.1:0-9847 GCA_964413945.1 uncultured Spirochaetaceae bacterium | reverse complement strand
TTCCGCCTCAGCTCATCACCGTTATCCAAGCGGCAATCCTCCTGGCGGTTACCGCGAGGGGCTTGAAGCGCCGAGGGGTCTCGGAATGACGTTCTCCATACTCGAGGCGGCAACACCGATCCTTCTCGCGGCTCTCGGCGGCCTTCTGACCGAACGGGCCGGCGTCCTGAACATCGCCCTCGAGGGAATGATCCTGACCGGTGCGTTCTGGGCCGTGGTGGCGGTCTCCTCGACGGGAAGCGCGGTTTTCGGAATTGCCGCCGGCGTCCTCGGGGGAAGCCTCCTGGGGGTTCTCTTCGTCGTCTTGGCCCTCGGGCTCCGGGCAAACATTTTTATCGTGGGGTTGGGAATAAACCTGCTGAGCTTGGGTGTCAACCAGGTGGTATCCACTTGGATATTCGGCACCTCCGGCGTGATCCAGCTTGGAAGCGACTTCCGGCTGTTGGGGACAATGGCGGAACAGACACCGGGGCTCCTCGGAGGAGCCCTCTTGGGGCACTCGGCGGTAACCTATCTCGCTTGGCTCTTGGTCCCGGCACTAGCCCTCTTTCTCCGGCGCCATCGGCTCGGCTTGCGCATCCGGGTCGCCGGAAGCGCCCCGGAGCTCCTCGAGTCCCGGGGGATTAACATCGACGGGCCCCGGAGCTTCGCTCTGATCCTCTCAGGCGCCTTGAGCGGCCTCGCCGGTGCCGGTATCGTCCTTCGACTCGGCGCGTACCTTCCGGGCGTCTCCGGAGGCCGGGGCTGGATTGCCCTGGTCGTCATATTCCTCGGGTACCGCCGTCCGGTCGGCGTCTTTGTCGCGACGGTTGTCTTTGCCCTCGCGGAAGCCCTCGCCATCCGGGCCCAGGGCCTCTCGGCCGTATCCCCTACGCTGCTCTTGAGCCTGCCCTACCTACTCGTCTTCGGAGGACTTATCCTCTACGCCGTCTTTCGCCGGATCGCCCTGGGTGACCAGGGAGACGGAGCGGCCTAGAAGCTCCCGGACCGCGCCGTCGTGCCGCTGCCGCCCCTCTTCCGCCGCTATTCCGAGCCCCTGGATCCGCCCGGTAAGCTCGTCGAGTCGGAGGTTCCCCGGAGAGCCGGTGGCGGTTCGCTTCTCGAGCAGGCTTAAGAGCCTTTCCTCGGTAATCGCCGGCGGGATCGACCGGCCGGAACGGATCTCTTCGAGGCGCTCGGCCACCTGACGGTAGGCGTCCCGGAAGGGGGCCCCCTTCTCCACGAGGGCGAAGACGTCGTCGGTGGAGAGCACCTCGTGGTCGAAGGGCGCGAGGAGCGCCTTCGGATCCACCGAGAAATCCCGGGCGACGAGCCCGGCGGCCCGGAGGGATGCCGAGGTAAGATCGAAGGCGTCGAAGACCATCGCCTTGGTCTCCTGAAGGTCCCTGCTGTACCCGCTGTTCAGCCCCCGCAAGAGGCTCTTCGCGCCCTGGGCGATCCCACCCACGGCCGCGGCCTTCCCCCGGATTAGCTCGAGGACATCCGGGTTTCTCTTTTGCGGCATAATGCTCGACCCGGTGGCGATGTCTTCCGGAAGGACGAAATAGCCGAACTCCTTTAGCGAGTAGAGGATGACGTCGGCGGCAAAGCGGCTAAGGGTTACCATCAGATGGTCGAAGGCGTCGATTGCCAGGGCCTCGAGCTTTCCCCGGCCGTTCTGGCTCGCGAGGACGTTCGTATGGACCCGGCGGAACCCGAGGAGGGCGGCGGTGTACTCCCGTTCCAAAGGGAGGGGCACGCCGTAGCTCGCCCCGGCCCCGAGGGGCGAACGGTCGACCTGATCGTAGACCAAGAATAGAAACTCGGCGTTATCCAAGAGCTCTTCGGCGAAGGCGCCGCACCAGAGCCCCACCGAGGAGAGCATCGCCGGCTGAAGGTGCGTCCGGCCGACCATCGGAAGGTGCCGCAACTCCCCTGCCCTCCGGGTAAGAACCGACGCGACCTCGAGGACCTCAGAGATAAGGTCCAAGAGCCCTTCCCGGAGCCACAACCGGAGGGCCGTAGCCGACTGGTCGTTCCGGGAGCGGCCGGCGTGGATTCGCTTGCCGGCTTCGCCTACCCGCTCGGTCAGCCGGTTCTCGATCGCGGTGTGGCAATCCTCGTCTTCCGGCGTCACCGCGAAGCTCCCGGCCGCCGCCTCGAACGCTATGGAGCGCAGCTCCGTTTCGAGGCGGCCCCTCTCGTCGGCGTCGAGGATCCCGAGTCGTTCGAGCTGCCGGGCCTGCGCGATACTCCCTAAGCAATCGGCCGGGACCAGACGCCGGTCGTAGAGGTAGTCCTTCCCGACCGTAAAGCGCTCGACGACCTTTCGTGTCTCTTTTCCCTTATCCCAGAGTTTCGCCATGGGTGCATTCTACGGGTCTCGGCGGGCACCGTCGACTACTCTCTCGGCTTGGGCGCCGGCTCAGACGCCGGCCTTACGGCTAAAGGCCAGCTCGTCTCCCTTCCGCCCGACGATCACCCGGTCCCCCTCTTTTACCTTGCCGGCGAGGATCTGCTTCGACAGCGGGTTCTGCAGAAGGCTCTGGATGGCCCGCTTCAGCGGCCGGGCGCCGAAGGCGGGGTCGAAGCCGACGTCGGCGATCAAGGCCTTCGCGTCGTCGGTAACCGTAAGCTCTATGCGCCTTTCGCCGAGACGCCGCTCGAGGCGCCGGAGCTCGATGGAAACGATCGCGAGGATTTGCTCCTTCGCCAAGCGGTTGAAGGTAATCACCTCGTCCAAGCGGTTTAAGAACTCCGGCTTGAAGGTGGCCCGGAGGAGACCTTGGATCTGCTCGGAGATGGCAGAGAGCTCCGGAGCCCCGAGGATAAGGTCGCTTCCGAGGTTGCTGGTCATGATGATGATGGCGTTTCGAAAGTCGACCTTCCGCCCCTGGCCGTCGGTCAGGCGCCCCTCGTCCAAGAGTTGGAGAAGCACGTTAAAGACATCCGGATGGGCCTTCTCGATCTCGTCGAAGAGGACCACCGAGTAAGGGCGCCGCCGGACAACCTCGGTAAGCTGCCCCCCCTGGTCGTAGCCGACGTACCCCGGGGGCGCCCCGATCAGTCGAGACACCGAAAACTTTTCCATGTACTCGCTCATGTCGATCCGCGTTAGCGCCTTCTCGTCGTCGAAGAGGTAATCCGCCAAGGTCTTCGCGAGCTCCGTCTTCCCGACGCCGGTGGGCCCGATAAAGAGAAAGGTACCGAGGGGGCGGTTCTCGTCGGCGATTCCGCTCCGGTTTCGCCGGATGGCGTCGGAAACGGCGGAAATCGCGTGGTCCTGCCCGACGACCCGCTGGGACAGCGTCTTCTCGAGGTGGAGCAGCTTCTCCATATCCGAAGCCATCATCTTGGAGACCGGAATCCCCGTCCAGGAGGCCACCACCTGGGCGATGTCCTCGTCGGAGACCTCTTCCCGGAGGAGGGTGTTCTCTCCCTGGACCCGGTCGAGCTCTTCGCTCTTTGCCGCGAGCTCCGCCTCGGTCTGGGGCACAAGGCCGTGCTTTATTTCCGCGGCCTTGGCAAGGTTCCCTTCCCGTTCGTAGTGCGTCTCGTCTATGGACAGCTGCTCTTGGCGCTGCTTGAGCTCTCGAATCTCCTGGATAATCTGCTTCTCGGTCTGCCACTGCAGCTGCTTCGCGTCCCGGTCGGAGGTAAGGTCCGCAAGCTCCCGGCGTATCTTCTCCAGCCGCTCCTTGGAGGCATCGTCGGGTTCCTTCGACAGCGCCTGCTGCTCGATGTTCAGCTGGAGAATCCGCCGCTCCAGCTGGTCGAGGGCCGTCGGCTGGCTCTCGATCTCCATCTTCAGGCGGCTCGCCGCTTCGTCGACGAGGTCGATCGCCTTGTCCGGGAGAAACCGCGAGGTGATGTAGCGATCCGAGAGCGTCGCCGCGGCGATGAGCGCCTCGTCCCGGATACGGACGCCGTGGTGCACCTCGTAGCGCTCCTTCAGCCCCCGGAGGATGGCGATAGTATTCTCCACCGACGGTTCTCCGGTAAAAACCTGCTGAAAGCGTCGTTCGAGGGCCGGGTCCTTTTCGATATTCTGCCGGTACTCGTCGAGAGTCGTGGCGCCGATCGCCCGGAGCTCTCCCCGGGCGAGGGCCGGTTTGAGCATGTTCGAGGCGTCCATCGATCCTTCGGCGCTTCCGGCGCCCACGAGAGTGTGGAGCTCGTCGATAAAGAGGATGATCTGCCCCTCGGAGGAGGCAATCTCGTTGATGACGGCCTTGAGGCGCTCCTCGAACTCCCCCCGGAACTTGGTGCCTGCCAAGAGGGAACCGAGGTCGAGGGCGAGAACCCGTTTCTCCTTCAGAGAGTCGGGAACGTCGCCGGAAACGATCCGCCGGGCGAGACCTTCGACGATGGCTGTCTTACCGACTCCGGGTTCCCCGATGAGGACGGGATTGTTCTTGGTCCGGCGGGAGAGAACCTGCATCACTCTCCGGATCTCCTCGTCCCTGCCGATTACGGGGTCCAGTTTCTCCCGCCGGGCGAGACCCGTCAGGTCCCGGCAGTACTTGTCGAGTACCTGATACCGGGACTCGGGGTTCTGGTCGGTTACCCGTTGGTTCCCCCGGATGCTCTGCAAGGCCTTCAGGACCGCTTGTCGCTCGATCCCGCTCTTCTTCAACAGGCCGGGCAGTGCCCCGTCACCGTCGAGCATGGCGAGCAAGAGGTGCTCGGTGCTGACGAATTCGTCCTTGAGAGCGGTTGCCTCTTTTTCCGCTCCGGCGAGAACTCGACGAGCCTCGGAGCCCATTTGAAGCTGTGCCTGTTCCCCGTAGACCTTGGGCTTCTGGTCCAAGAGTCGCTCGGCCCCGGTACGGACCTCCTGGGGGCTGGTTCCCAGTCGATTCAAGAGGGGCGGTACGACCCCGTCCTGCTGCTCGAGGAGCGAGAGAAGAAGGTGCGCCGGCTCTAGATTGGCATGGTTGTAGCGCTCGGCGATGGCCGTGGAAGCCTGGATCGCCTCCTGCGCCTTTATCGTAAAGCGGTCGTAATTCATAATAGTCTCCTGAAAGAATAATACGCCCGCCGTCCGACGGCCAGCGTTCCGTGGGCGCTTGCCCGGAGGGCGGCCACTTCGTTATTCTCGAAGGCGTGGAATCAGATTCGAACGCCCTCGACAACAAGGTTATCATTCTCAACGGCTTCAGCTACGAGGAAATCGACAAGATCATGAGGAGTGTCAAGCCTCAATTCGAGAACCCCCGGGATCTCATTTTTGCGAAGACCACCCCGACCTCCCTCAAGATGACCGTCGAGGATCTTATCGAAGATATCTCCGAGGACCACGACTACCTCAAGAAGAATCCGCCGAACCTCAAGAAGAAGGATTCGGGGACATGATTCCCCGGAAGGTGCTGTCGTCTCTTCCGGACTACCATCCCGGCAAGAAGAAGTCGGGAACCGTCAAGCTTTCGTCGAACGAAAACCCCCGGGGGCCTTCGCCCAAGGCACTCGCGGCGGGCAGCTTGAGTCTAACCGACGTGGCGGTCTACCCGGAAGGGTCCTCCCGGGAGCTTCGAGAGGCCCTTGCCCGCAAGACAGAGTTCACCCCGGATCAGATTATCGTCGGCAACGGCTCCGACGAGGTGATGGTAATGATAGCCGCCGCCTACGTCGAGCCGGGAGACCTCGTCGTTACCGGGGCCCACACTTTTTCTCAGTACTCCTTTGCCGGTCGCCTCTTCGGGGGGCGGGTTATCGAGACCGCCATGCCCGGCGGGCGCTTCGAGGTGGAATCGCTTATCGAGGCATCCGGGGGCGCAAAGGTGGTCTTCCTCTGCAGCCCTAACAACCCGACGGGGAGCTACCTGACCGACTCGGAGCTCCGTCGGCTTGCCGACGGAATCTCGGAGAAGACCCTCCTCGTTGTCGACGAAGCCTACGCCGATTACGTCGATGCGGAGGACTTCGGTTGGGCCGAGGGGCTCTTGCGGAACAGAGACAACGTCATGATTCTCCATACCTTCTCCAAGGTCTACGGACTCGCGGCGCTCCGGGTTGGATACGGGATCGGCCACCCCGGGGTCGTCGAGAACCTCAATCGGGTAAGACAGCCCTTTAACGTCAATTCCGCTGCTCAGGCGGCGGCCTTCGCGGCCTTGGGAGATACCGAGTTCTACTCCGAGACGCTCCGGATAAATCGCTCGGCGAAAGAGCTGATGGAGCGCTTCTTCCGGGCCAACCAGGTCAGCTACCTTCCGACGCAGGGCAACTTTTTCTGTGTCGACCTCGGAACGGAAGCCGAGCCCGTCGCCGCTTCCCTCGGCGAACGCGGTTACTCCGTAAGACCGTTGCGCTCCTTCGGGCTCCCGAGCGCCATTCGCGTAACCATCGGGACCGAGTCGGAAGCCGCGGGGTTCTGCGACGCCTTGAGCTTTGTCCTCAAGCCCGCCTTAGCCTGACGATGAATCAGATCGGGGCTAGCTTTGCGTTTACTACGCTCCCGGCCGCCGCCTTTCTCTACATTCTCGCGCGCCACCTTCGGACAAAACAGCCGGGCCTCTTCGGAGCCGGGATCGGGGCCGGAATCGTCGCGCTGCCGCTGGTTCTCGCGGTGCTCTTCCTCCTTAGACGCCTTCTGCCGAGTGGTCTCGAACCGAGCCTCTTTCCGCTGGTGGCGATACCCCTCCTCGAAGAAGGAGGAAAACTGACGGCGGTGCGGAAAGTCGATGGCAGGGTAGCGCCGGACGACCTTACGCTTCTTGTTCCCCTCGGGCTCCTCGTAGGGTGTGTCTTCGGCTACCTGGAAAACCTCTTCTACCTCTGGGAACGCCCGGGAACGAGTCTACTCCGGGGAATCTCGACCCTGCCTCTCCACATGGCGGCCACCGGGACCGCGGCGCTCGTACTCGCTAAACGGCCGCGGTGGCACGGCATGGCCCTGGTGGCCGCGACCGCCCTCCACATCGGACATAACGCTCTCTGGAGCTTGCGGCAACCGATGGTCGTCCTCGCGATCATCCTGGCTTGGGGAGGGCTGATCGTGACGATGTCTCTCTACCTTCGGATGGATTCATCTTGACGCTGACGCGCTATTATTGTTAGCTTACTCTTACATCGCAGGGTAGAGCAGTTGGCAGCTCGTCGGGCTCATAACCCGGAGGTCGTAGGTTCGAGTCCTACCCCTGCTAAGAATAAAACCCCCAGCCCGGTTCGCCGGTCCTGGGGGTTTTTGTTTGCGGCGGTGTAAGCCCGCCCGAGGCGGCCCGGAGCGAGCCGGCAGGACGCCGGCGAGTGGAGGGCGAGTCCTACCCCCGCGAATGAGAAGCCTCAGATCGCTCCAGCCGACTGATCCGCTGTGAGCTCGCAGTTGCGGTAGACGAAGTCGGGGTCTAGATCAATGCCTCCGGGCCATTCGATGGTATCAAACGATACGCGCACCCGGCGAAAGGCATTTGCGTCCCTAAGATCTCGGAATACTCCGAAGTCAAGAAACGGCCTCATATCGAGGATGCCGCGTTCGCCTGTATCGAAGGCAATGTGCAAGCGGTGGTCTTCAATCGGTGTTACCTCAGTTACCGATGGATACATCTCTCACTCCTACTGCAACGGCTGAATCGAGAAGGGCTTCTCTCCGTTCATCACCAGCTGCCAATCAGCCATCAGCTCGTCTTGATGAAGCTCCGCCCATGCTTGCACCAGCCTGACCTGTCGTGTCGGCAGGTCTCCTTGGACCACTTCGCACGATCGAATGTCGACGATCCCTTTGTGCTCACCATAGTACGCATGGAAATGAGGCGGCGGATGCTCATTCGGGGCGAAGTACATCCTTACAATTATACCGTAGAACATCGAAATTGTTGGCATTCTTCAGACCTCAGTATACCGGACGGGAGATGTAGCAACAAATCACCAGCGAGACTGGTTGGTCTTACCCGTCGAGAAGGAGCGGTTCTCGACGGCTGAGTCTGAAGAAGCTCTGTTCGGTAGTGTCCAACAGAGTTGGACACTACCCGGTGCAAATCCGCCCGAGGCCCGGAGCGAGCCGGCAGGACGCCGGCGAGTCAGCCTGCGTAACCGGGGCCTCGCTCCCTGTTACCCGTCCGCGTCCAGCACCTGTTCTATCGGGGTGTATTCCAGGTCAAAGGCCTTGGCTACCGCCTCGTAGGTTATCTTCCCGTCGATTACGTTGCCCCCGAGTAGTATCTCTCGGTTGTCCCGCATCGCCTGGCGCCATCCCTTGTCGGCGATCTGCAAGGCGTAGGGAAGGGTTGCGTTCGTCAGGGCCATGGTCGATGTCCGTGCGACGGCCCCCGGCATATTGGTGACGCAGTAGTGGACGACGCCGTCTACCAGGTAGATGGGATCGTTGTGGGTGGTTGGGCGAGATGTCTCGAAACATCCACCCTGGTCGATAGCTACATCCACCATAACGGCGCCTTTCTTCATGGTTCCGAGCATCTCTCGGGTAACGAGCCGGGGGGCCTTCTCTCCTACCACGAGCACCGCGCCGACGACTACGTCGGCACGAGTGACCAGATCGCGGAGAATAGCGGGGCTCGAGAAGAGAGGAGTGCAGTTGGCCGGCATAACATCGCTGAGATACCGCAGACGGTCGAGATCCCGATCTAGTAGGTAGACCTTCGCCCCGAGCCCGCACGCCATCTTCGCGGCGTTCATGCCTACGATTCCGCCGCCGATTACCACAACGGTTGCGGGATCCACACCGGTCACGCCTCCGAGCAGGACACCGTTACCTCCCATCTCCATTTCGAGATACTTGGCTCCCTGCTGAATTGCCATTCGCCCGGCCACTTCGCTCATCGGAGTAAGAAGCGGTAACGAGCGGTCCGCCTTTTGAATCGTTTCGTAGGCGATGTTCACCGACTTCTGTTTAATGAGCGCCCGTGTCAACTTCTCCTCAGCGGCAAGGTGAAGGTAGGTAAACACGATCTGGCCCGCCCGAATCATCTCGTACTCGGCCGGCTGCGGCTCTTTGACGTGCATCACCATTTCGGCCTTCTTGAAGACTTCCGAGGCGCTCGAAACAATCTGCGCTCCGTGCTCCTCGTAGGAGACGTCGTCGAACCCGCTGTTGACGCCGGCGCCTGATTCAACGAGTATCTCGTGGCCGTGCTGGTGCAGGACCTCCGTTCCTGCCGGGATCATCGAGACCCGGTTTTCCTTTGGTTTTACTTCTTTAAGTATTCCGATGACCATAGTTCCTCCAAGAACATCACCCGACGATCTTCTCTTCTTCTTTCCGGGACTCTTCGGACTTATACTCCCGTCCCCATCCGGTCAGGATAGCGACGAGCATTACGACGAACAATCCCATACCGTGGAAGAAATACGGCATCGCCGACACGATAAAGAAGTTACTCCCCACGATGCCCGTGCTGACAGCTATGCCCAATGCCAGCATGACGCCCGGGTTGTACGGGACAAACATGATCGTCCCGGTTGCGAGGGCATCCATAATGTTCGCGGCGCGCTTCGGAGCGAGGTTGTGTCGGTCGGCTATCTCTTTGGCGATGGGGCCGAAGGCTACGATCGATCGGGCCGATCCGGCGGTAATGATGTTGCCGAATATCGTAAGGAAGAATATCGAGAGCTCGGCGTTGCGAACGCTCCTGGTCAACGGAGTGACCCGGTCGAGGATTCTGTCGAAGAGGCCCGCCTTGTCGAAGACACCCACGAGGCCGAGAAGCAGCATCGTAAACATGATGATCGGAAGCATGCCGTTAATTCCATTGTAGAGCACTCCTCCGAATTTGCCGGCCGCAACGTCGGCAAAGAGCACGTCCGACGGCTTCATGAGTCCGGTCACCAATCCCAAGACGATTCCGAATGCGTTCGACGTCATGAGCGCGGTTACCAGGTGCACCCCTTTGAACATAAGAAAGATAAGCAC
>CAYPUT010000127.1:0-9890 GCA_964413945.1 uncultured Spirochaetaceae bacterium | reverse complement strand
TAACGGTGGCGGTGTCATAAGCATCGCTCCCCTGAACTATCTGCCTGTTGAACGGGACCTGATGGTCAGCCAGAAGACCTTCTTCGACAAGTTTCGGTCGGTAAAGCCCTACTTTATCGCCGAACACGAGACCAAAGGCGCCCAGGAGATTCTCCAGAGCCAGGAAGACCGGGAGAAGTTCGACGACGGGACGAAGTGCATAAAGTGCGCGGCCTGTTACTCCGCCTGCCCGGTCCTCAAAAAGAACCCGAACTTTCTCGGTCCCGCAGCCATCGTCCAGGCGGCGCGGTTTGTCTTCGACAGTCGGGATCAGGGCCTCGAGCCGCGGCTCGATGTCCTCGACAGCGCCGACGGCGTCTGGCCCTGCGAGAACCACTTCGAGTGCACCCGGGTCTGCCCCCGGGACATCAAGGTGACCAAGCTTATCAACCTGACGAAGCGGGAAATCAAGAAGTACCGCGAGAGTCGCGGCGAGAAAACAGCCGAACCGGAGAAGGCATAATGAAAATCCATGAGTATCAGGCGAAGGAGCTCTTCGCGCAGTACGACATCCCCGTTCAGAAGCAAGTCGTCATTACCGAGCCGGAAGAGGCGGCGGACGCGGTAGCACGGGTCGGGGCACCGGTAGTCGTCAAGGCCCAGGTTCTCGTCGGCGGCCGGGGAAAGGCCGGGGGCGTAAAGCTCGCCGACACCGCCGATGAGGCGATTCAGGCGTCGAAGAGAATTCTCGGCCTCCAGATAAAGACCGAGATCGTGGAGAAGCTTCTGATCGCCCCGGCGGCGGACATCAAGAAGGAGTACTACCTCGGCGTTACCCTCGACCGGACGGCAAACAAGCTGATCCTGATGATCAGCAAGGCCGGAGGCGTCGACATCGAAGAGCTCGCCGTCGACCGGCCAGAGGAGATCCTCCGGTACCACATGGGCACCACCTTGGATCCGAAGGAACCGGGGCTCCGGAAAGTTCTCCAGGAGACATTCGACAACGACTCGGGACTAATAGACCAGGCCACGGATGTCGTCGTCAAGCTCCACAAGCTGATGGTCGAGAAGGACTGCTCTTTGGTAGAGATAAACCCCTACGCCTTGGTGGAGGACAACAAGCTTCTCGCCCTCGATGCAAAGGTTAACTTTGACGACAACGCCCTCTACAAGCACCCCGACGTCGAAGAGATGAAGAACCCGGAAGAGTACTCCCAGGACGAGATCGACGCGAAAGAAGCGGGCCTTAGCTTCGTCAGCATGGACGGGGACATCGGCTGTATCGTAAACGGCGCAGGGCTCGCCATGGCGACGATGGACATCATCAAGCTCTACGGCGGTAATCCGGCGAACTTCCTCGATGTCGGGGGCAGCTCGAATCCGGAGAAAGTCGTCAGCGCCTTGAGAATTATCACCCAGAACCCGAAGGTCAAGGCCATCCTCATAAACATCTTCGGGGGAATAACCCGGTGCGACGATATTGCCAACGGAATACTCATGGCGATGGAACGGATCGATATTAACGTGCCGATGGTTATTCGGCTTATCGGGACGAACGACAAAGAGGGCGTAGAGATTCTTTCGAAGGCCGGCTTCGACGCGAAGCAACAGCTCAGCGAAGCGGTCCAGGAAGTCGTCTCCAAGGCATAAGGATAAGGAACAACATCATGAGCATCTTGATCGACGAAAACACCAACGTAATCGTCCAGGGAATTACCGGACGGGATGGTTCCTTCCACGCCAAGACGATGAAGGCGGACGGAACCAAGGTCGTCGCCGGGGTAACCCCGGGGAAAGGCGGCCAGGAAATGGAAGGCATCCCCGTCTACAACAGCATCGCCGACTGCCAAAAGGAGCACCGGGTCGACGCCACGGTTATTTTTGTTCCCGCAAAGTTCAGCAGCGCGGCAATCCGGGAAGCGGCTGACGCCGGAGTGCCCCTCATCATCTGCATTACCGAAGGGGTCCCCGTCATAGAGATGGTGGACAACTACGACTACGTAAAAAAGAAGGGCTTGCGGCTGATCGGCCCGAACTGTCCGGGGCTTATCTCCCCGGGAAAGTGCAAAATCGGCATTATGCCTTGGAAGATCCATCTCCCCGGGGACATTGGGGTTATCTCGCGGAGCGGCACCCTGACCTACGAGGTGGTCTACAACCTGACGACGAGCGACTTGGGTCAGAGCACCTGCGTCGGAATCGGAGGCGACCCGGTTATCGGCTCCACCTTCGTCGATATTCTCGAGCTCTTCGAAAAGGACCCGGATACCGCCGCGGTGGTGGTTATCGGGGAGATCGGGGGAGAGGACGAAGAGGCCGCCGCGGAGTTTATCAAGAGCAATATGACTAAGCCCGTCGTCGGCTTTATTTCCGGCCGAACCGCCCCGCCGGGAAAGCGGATGGGCCACGCCGGGGCCATCATTTCCGGCGGTAAGGGAACCCCCGCAGGCAAGATCCAAGCCTTCAAAGACGCCGGTGTTCCGGTGGCCGATAAGCCGGACGAAATCCCCGACTTGATTCGTAAGAAGCTGGGACGGCTGTGACACACCTCGTACCGGACCTTGCGACCTCCCGGGTCATCGAAGAGCTTTACGAACAATGGCTGGAAGCGCCGGGGTCGGTACCACCAGAATGGAACAGCTATTTCGGCGATCTCAAGGCCGCCCTCTCGACGAACGGGCAGGCAGCCGGGGCGGTCGCCGGGACGGCGGCGCAGCTCGCCGGGGAGCATCCGGGAGCCCTCGAAGCTCCCAGAGACCAGGCCCAGAAAGAAGGCCGGGTGAACGCCCTGATCTGGGGCTACCGGGACGTCGGCTACGTCTACGCCGACCTTAACCCCCTCGGTGGGTACACGACGCCCGAGCTGCGGTACATGTACTACACGATGGAGGGGAATTACGAGAAGCTGACCCTCGAGGAGTTCGGCCTTTCCGAAAAGGACCTCGACCGAGAGGTCCCCACCGGCGGCTACTTCGAGCCGAAACGGGCGACTCTTCGGAGCTTACTCCACATGCTCCGGGAGACCTACTGTTCTCACATCGGGGTGGAGATTCTCCACATCCAGAACAAGCCGATGCGCCGGTGGCTGATCGAGAAGATTGAGAGCCCCTCGGAGCGTCCCCAGTGGCCGTCGGAGCAACGGATCCGGTTCCAGAAGGACCTGATCAAGGCCCAAGAGTTCGAGCATTTTATCCACTCGAACTTCATCGGCCAGAAACGATTCTCCCTCGAAGGGGGCGAGGTACTCATCCCGGCGCTCCGCTACCTCCTCGACGCAGCGGGGGCCCACGGGCTCCAGGAAATGGTTCTGGGCATGGCGCACCGGGGTCGGCTGAACGTCTTTACCAACGCGCTGCGGAAGCCCGCCGTGGAGACCTTTGCCAAGTTTATCGATAACTATCAGCCCCATATCTACGGCGGAAGCGGGGACGTCAAGTATCACCTCGGACACAACATCGACTACAAGACCCCCACCGGAGAGACGGTTCACGTAAGCCTGGTGGCTAATCCAAGCCACCTTGAATCGGTGGATCCGGTGGTCGAAGGCAAGTGCCGGGGAATCCAACGGCGCCGGGGCGACAAGAACCGGAAGAAGGTGCTCCCGGTGCTTATTCACGGGGACGCGGCCTTCTCGGGGCAAGGCGTCGTGGCGGAAACCCTCAATCTGATGCAGCTGAAAGGCTACCGGACCGGGGGAACGGTACACATCATTCTAAACAACCAGATCGGGTTTACCACCGCCTCGAGGGACGCCCGGTCTTCCTTCTTCGCGACCGACATAGCCAAGTCGATGCCGGTCCCCATCTTCCACGTGAACGGGGACTATCCCGAGGCCGTGGTTCGGGCGATCGACTTAGCGATGCGCTACCGGCAGAAGTTCGGGTACGACGCCGTCGTCGATATCTTCTGCTACCGGCGGCTGGGACACAACGAGGCGGACGAGCCGACCTTTACCCATCCGATCATGTACTCGATGATCGACGACCACGACAGCATCCCCGTAATCTACGGAAACCATCTCGCCTCCGAGGGCGTCTTCTCTTCGAAGGACCAGGAGGCGTTTAAGAACCGCTACCGAGAGGTCCTGAAGTCCGAGCTCGGGAAGGCCAAGGACGGGTACAAGCCGAATATGGACGACGCCTTCGAGCAGGGGGAGTGGCAAGCCTATCGCCGGAACTACGAGATCGAGCCCGTGGAGACCGGAGTCGAGAAAAAGACCCTCGACACGGTGGCCCGAACCCTGACGACGATCCCGCAAGATTTCTCCCCCCACCCGAAATTGGAGCGTTTCGTAAAGGACCGGAAGAAGCGCCTCGAGGAGGGCGCTAACTTCGACTGGGCCCTCGCCGAAAGCCTGGCGTTCGGCTCGCTGCTCCTCGAAGGATACTCGATCCGGTTGAGCGGCGAGGACTCGGGCCGGGGAACCTTTTCCCAGCGACACGCCGTCTGGTGGGACCGGGGTACCGACCGGCCGAAGACCTACACGGCGTTGCAACACGTCGGCGAGATTGCCGGGAGCCGGCAGGGAACCTTTTCGGTCTACGACAGCCCCCTCTCGGAATTCGCCGTCCTCGGTTTTGATTACGGCTATTCCCTGGCCCAGCCGAAGGTTCTGGTCGCCTGGGAGGCGCAGTTCGGGGATTTCGTCAACGGCGCCCAAGTAATCATCGATCAGTTTATCGCCGCCGGAGAGTCCAAGTGGTTTCGCAATAGCGGTCTGGTCATGCTCCTGCCCCACGGCTACGAGGGCCAGGGTCCGGAACACTCGAGCGCCCATTTCGAGCGCTTTCTCCAGCTCTGTGCCGACGACAACATGCAGGTCTGCTATCCGTCGACTCCTGCCCAGTATTACCATATGCTCCGACGCCAGATGGTCCAACCCTTTCGCAAACCGTTGATCGTCATGACCCCCAAAAGCCTCTTGCGGAACAAGCGGTGCGTCTCGGACATCGGGGATTTTATCTCCGGCGCCTTCCGGCTGGTCATCGACGACCCGGAACAACCGAAGAAGGCACGGCGGTTGCTCTTGTGCACGGGAAAGGTCTACTACGACCTCTTGGAGCGAAAGGAGCGCGACGGTGCCGACGACGTGGCAATTATCCGGGTGGAACAGCTCTACCCCTTCCCCCACGCCCGCCTCGCCGAAGCGATCGGACGGTACCCGGAGACCGCCGAGATATTTTGGGTTCAGGAGGAGTCGGAGAACCGTGGAGCCTATCATTTTATACAGAACCGCATCGATGGGCTCCTACAAGCTTCCGATCGACGCCTCCGTTACGTCGGCCGGTCCGAGAGCCCGAGTCCGGCAACCGGTTCCTTTAAGCAGCACCAGGAAGAGCTCGACGCCTTCCTGACCGCCGCTTTCGCAGATCCAGGTACGCAGTCTAGAAGGAGTTAGTTCTCATGGACATTACTGTTCCCGCCGTCGGCGAATCGATAACCGACGGCGTACTCGCCGCCTGGCTGAAGGAGGACGGCAGCCAGGTCGCCGAAGGGGACGACCTCTTCGAGCTCGAGACCGACAAGGCGACGCTGGCGGTGCCCGCCCCCGCCTCCGGGGTTCTTCACGTTTCCGTCGCTGAGGACGAAGAGGTCGAGATCGGCCAGGTTGTCGGAACCATCGACACCGAGGCGGCGGCGAAACCGCCGGCGGCCGCAGAACCCGGCCCGGAGAAGTCGGCCCCCGCCGAATCCAAGACTCCGGCCGCCGAGGCCGGGAAAGAGGCCGGAGCCCCGGCGGCGGACCGCCCCACGGACGCCGCGGTCCCGGACCAGGGGAGCGACAAGCTCTCCCCGGCGGTGCGGCGCATCGTCGAAGAGGAGGGCCTCGACGCCGGAAGCATTACCGGTACCGGGCCCGGGGGCCGCATCACCAAGGAAGACGCCCTCGGGGCGGCCGCCGCGAAGGAGTCCGCCGCCACGAAGAAAGCCGGCGGGACCCAGCAGGGCAAGCAGGAGCGGGTAAAACTCTCGAACCTGCGCAAGCGTATCGCCGCAAACCTGGTGGCCTCGAAACAGAACGCCGCCCACCTGACGACCTTTAACGAGGTGGATATGTCGGCGATTATGACCCTGCGGAAGGAGAACCGGGACGCCTTCGAGGCGAAGTTCGGCGTCCGTCTCGGCTTTATGTCGTTCTTTATCAAGGCAGCCGTCTCGGCGCTTGGTGAGTACCCGGAAGTCAACGCCTACCTCGAGGAAGAGGCGGTCGTCTACAACCGGTTCTACAACATCGGCGTCGCGGTCTCCACCGAGCGGGGGCTCCTCGTTCCCGTCCTCCGGGACGCCGACCTCAAGAGCTTCGCCCAGATCGAAGAGGAGATCGTCTCCTTCGGCCGCCGGGCCCAGGAGAAGAAGCTGACCCCCGACGAGCTTACCGGCGGCACCTTTACCATTTCCAACGGCGGCGTCTTCGGCTCACTCATGTCGACCCCGATTCCCAACCCGCCGCAGACTGCGGTGATGGGAATGCACACCATCCAGCAGCGCCCGGTCGCCGTGGATAACCAGGTCGTCATCCGGCCGATGATGTACCTCGCGCTAACCTACGACCACCGGCTCATCGACGGCCGGGAAGCCGTCGGCTTCTTGGCAACCATCAAGCGCCTCGTCGAAGACCCGGCGCGCCTGATGTTGGGGCTCTAGTATGGCAGACAAATTCGACATGGTGGTAATCGGTGCCGGCCCCGGAGGATACGTCGCGGCGATTCGAGGGGCCCAACTCGGGCTTAAGGTGGCCCTCGTCGAGAAGCGGAACACCCTCGGGGGCACTTGCCTTAACATCGGCTGTATTCCGTCGAAGGCGCTCCTAGACTCCACCGAGTTTCTTCACCGGATTTCGCACCAGGCGGATACCCACGGAATCCAGGTCGCCGCCCCGAAGGTGGACCTCAAAACCATGCACGCCCGGAAGAACGGGGTGGTAGAGAAGCTTACCGGCGGCGTCGGGGGCCTTATGAAGGCCAACAAGATAACCGTCTACACCGGCTTCGGCCGGCTCAAGGACGCAAACAGCGTTGAGGTCCTGGACCCCGGCAAGGCGGCTGACCCCCTCACCGGTCCCGACGCGCCGGCGGCGGACGCCAAGGTGGTCGACACCGTCTCCGGGGCCGGCATCGTCCTCGCGACGGGGAGCGTTCCCCAAGAGCTGCCCTTTCTCCCCTTCGACGGAAAGAACGTCGTCAGCTCCACCGAGGCCCTCGCCTTCCCGTCGGTGCCGAAGCGACTGGCCGTCGTCGGGGCCGGGGCCATCGGCCTCGAGCTCGGGAGCGTCTGGGCTCGCCTCGGCGCCGAGGTAACGGTGGTCGAGATTCTGCCGGAGATTCTCGCCGGGTGGGACAACCAGGTGGCAAAGAGTCTCCGGAGGGAGCTCTCGAAGCAGGGTCTTTCCTTCGAGCTCGAGACCAAGGTAACCGGTTTCGAGAAGAAGAAGGGAGGCCTTCTCCTGAAGGCGCAGAAGAAGGACGGAACCGAGGTCGGCTACGAGGCGGACAAGATCCTCGTCGCCGTGGGGCGCACGCCTTACTTCGAGGGGCTCAACCTCGAGGGGCCTGGAATCGCCTTCGAATCGGAAGGCCGACGGATCTCGGTGGACCACCACTTTCGCACCAGCGTCCCGTCGGTCTACGCCATCGGAGACGTGGTAAGAGGCCCGATGCTGGCCCACAAAGCCGAGGAGGACGGTGTCGCGGTCGCGGAGAACATCGCCGGGAAGGCGGGGCACGTCGACTACCGGACGGTCCCGAACGTCGTCTACACCTGGCCCGAGGTGGCTTCCGTAGGGAGCACCGAGGAGGCGCTCAAGGCCGAGGGAAGACAGTATCGAACCGGCAGCTTTCCCTTCGGGGCGAACGGCCGGGCAATGGCAATGGAAGAGACCGCCGGCTTTGTCAAAGTCTTGGCGGACAGCGCGACCGACGAGATTCTCGGTGTCCACATCTTGGGACCCTGGGCGTCGGATCTTATCGGAGAAGCGGTAACCGCGATGGTTTTCGCCGGGAGCGCTGAAGATTTAGCACGGATGTCACACCCGCACCCGACACTCCTCGAGGTGGTGAAGGAAGCTGCCCTCGGTGTAGACTCCCGGGCACTACACAAAGCGAATCGATAGGAAGGGGATACAGAAAGCATGGCAGAGGTTCAATATGCAAAGGGGCTCGAAGGGGTCATCGCCGCGGAGAGTCAGATTTGTCGAATCGACGGAGAAAAGGGAGAGCTCTTCTACCTCGGCTACCCGATCCAGGAGCTCGTCGAGCAGTGCAATTTCGAAGAGGTTGTCTATCTTTTGCTCTACGGCGAGCTTCCTACCGAAGGGCAACTCACCCATTTTTCCAACCGGATGCGCAGCGGCCGGGACATCTCGGATCCCATCAAGACGATGCTCCGGGACTTTCCCCACGACTCCCATCCGATGGAAGTACTGCAGTCGGTCATCTCGTACTTGAGCGGCTACGTGCAGCACAAGATAGAGCACGACGCCAACTGTAACTGCCGGAGCACCCTCCACCAGATCGCCCAGCTGACCACCGCCGTGGCTGCCCTCCACCGCTACCGGAGCGGCGAGGACTACATCACGCCGCGGATCGATCTCTCACACGGCGCCAACTTCCTCTACATGCTCCGGGGGGAGGAGCCTTCCGAGCTCGAGGGGCAGATTATGGACGACTGCCTTACCCTCCACGCGGAGCACAGCTTTAACGCCTCCACCTTTACCGCCCGGGTGGTCGCATCGACCCTTTCGACCTGCTACTGCAGCATCTCCGCCGCCATCGGCGCCCTCTACGGCAGCCTCCACGGCGGTGCCAACGAGAAGGTAATGCGGATGGTCGACGAGATCGGAAGCCCCGACAAGGCCGAAGCCTGGGTCGACAAGGCGCTCGCGGAAAAGCGTAAGGTCATGGGCATGGGACACCGGGTCTACCGCGCCAAGGACCCCCGGGCAATCATCATGGAGGACTTCCTGCAGAAGCTGTCGGCAGAAAAGGGGGACACGCGCTACTTCGAAACCCTCAAGGAAATCGAGCGCGTCTTCCGGGACCGGATGGAAGAAAAGGGAAAACCGATCTACCCGAACGTCGACTTTTTCTCCGGCGCCGTCTATCGGCTCCTCGGCATTCCCACCGAGCTCTTCACCCCCGTCTTCGCGATGGCCCGGTCCGCCGGGTGGCTCGCGCACATTCTCGAGCAGCGCTCCGACAACCGGCTCTTCCGACCGAAGGCGCTCTACAACGGCAAGGAAGGCCTAAAGGTAAAGCCTATCGCCGAGCGGGGGTAGCGTCCCCGCCACGCGACAATCACCGCCCCTCGGGAGGCGGGATGCTACGAAAGCGCCCTGGCAGAGCAGCCCGGGCGCTTTTTTTTCGCCCGGCGTGGTCTCCCAAGAACTTCGCTGACCGAGCCGCCTTCCCCGCCGGAAAGCGCTTCGTGTTGGTACGAAGGCTTGAGGAGGGCGGCTGTGCTTTTCTGTGAGTCAGAGGCGTTCTTGGGAGACCACGCCTGCCGCAGTTGGTGGCGACGCGCCCGGGCTGCTCTGCCGAGCCGGAAACCGTAAGCCCGCCTCCCGAGGGGCGCGGTTGGCGGTGGCGCCTGCGGGGGGTGGCTCTCCGGCGGGGCGGGGTGAACGCACGTTCGCCGCGGGGATTGGATCCGGATCACCTCAACGGATCGTTTTCTCCGGCAGACTCCACTAAAGACGGATGTCGGCAGCCCTCTCAATCAACCGCCTACCGCAAGGCGACACGCCCGCAAAATGCAATCGTTGCCGTAGTTCCCCAGAGTATCGCCCCTGTTCGGCCGTTTGGCGGATGCGCTCCGAGATCACTTTTCCTACTATTCGCTCTGTTGAATGACGGTATCGAGCTTATTCCGGGGAAGGATGTTGACCTTCGAAACTGAGAATGACTCGACGC
>CAYPUT010000126.1:3825-9902 GCA_964413945.1 uncultured Spirochaetaceae bacterium | reverse complement strand
CGTTGAAATCGGATAACTCGATTTGCAGTTCTTTCTCCCCCTCATCGAGCAGCCCGGGATCAGCTGCTTCTGATCGTTCGCCGGGCGGGGTTTTGGGCCCCGGCCCTGCTTATCGCGATAATGGCGCTGGCGGTTGTGGTATCTCCACTCCCGAATGTGCCCATCGCAGCGGTCCTCGGCATGGTGTATGGGCCTTGGTGGGGCACCGCGATAGCCGTCGCCGGGGGAATTCTCGGAGCCGTTCTGGCATTCGAAATCGCACGGCACCTCGGCGCAAGCGCCATTCGGGCCCTGGCCGGAAAACCGGTGCACTTCTGCGACGGCTGCAAAGCCTCGACTCTCTCGACCCTGGTATTTGCTTCGCGCCTTATCCCGGTCGTTTCTTTCGATGTGGTAAGCTACGGTGCAGGACTGAGTCATATGTCCTTTTGGAAATTCGCTCTGTTCTCCTTCTTGGGCATGTTACCCTGGACCTGGTTCTACACCGCCTTCGGAGCGGCGGTTTTGGAGGAGCCCGTGACCGCCACCGTGTTGGGAGTCGTTCTCGCAGCGGTGGTACTCCTCCTACCGGTTGCCGTTCGGAGGTACAACCCTTGGGGACTACGGAGTATCTTGATGGAGCAGGAATCAGAGGACGATAGATGAGACTCTTAGTACCACGGCTTATCCTTTCGCAGGACACGACTCGAGAACACCACGGCACCTTAACCGGGGCCGTTCTGTATATCGACATGTCCGGGTTTACCAAGCTTACGACGGCCCTAATGCACCACGGCGACGAGGGTGCGGAAACGCTCTCGGGCATATTCAACGGCCTCTTCGAGCCGATTATCGCCGAGATCGAAGGGGCCGGTGGCTTCGTCTCCACCTTCGCCGGAGACGCCGCCACCGCCGTCTTTCCGGACGTCCCCGCGGAGTCCGCGGCCCGGGTTGGCCTGAAGGTCCAACGCATCTTCGACGCCAACCACCTACACCGAACGCCGGCAGGGGAGTTCCCCGTCGAGGCCCGGGTAGGTCTCGGGTATGGCTCCCTCGAGTGGGGCACCATTCACGGCGCGAGTCGATCGACGTACTACGTGCGGGGTCCGGGCATCGAAGAGGCCGCGGCGGCCCAAGAACGCTGCGCCGCCGGGGAGGTTCTCGCGGCACCCGATGCGGCGTCGGCCATGGGAGCCGACGTCGATCTCGAGACGCGGGACGACGGCTTTTCCAAGGTTGCGGCAGCGCGAGACACCGCCGGCCGGCCGGGCTCCGACGCCGAGGCGCGTGCCGAGGGTGGTGCCTCGGCCCGGGCCGAGGCCAAGCCGACCGAAGCCGAGAAACGCTACGTCCCGGTCGATGCTCTGCCGGTCGGAACCGACGGAGAGTTCCGGAACGTGACCAGCGTCTTCCTTTCCTTCGCCGATCACCCGGACCACGAGGGAACCGCAACTGTCGTCCGTCCCATCTTAGACCTTACCGAAGAGTACGGAGGTTACTTCAACCTCCTCGACTTCGGCGACAAGGGCGCGGTTGCGTTGGTTCTCTTCGGCGCCCCGGTCTCCCGGGAGGACGACATCGAGAGGGCACGGGATTTCGCCTTGGGGGCTTGCGACGCGCTCGGAGACCGGGGACGAGTCGGCCTTACCCAAGGAACGGTATTCGCCGGGTTTGTGGGGTCCCGGGGCCGGAGCACCTACACCGCCCTAGGGATATCGGTTAACCTCGCCGCGCGGCTGGCGACCGGGGCCGAATGGGGAGAGGCGGTAACCGCCGGGGAGGCGGCAGAGCGGCTCAGTCAGAGCCACGATCTATCGGAGGTCTACCGACGGGTCTATAAAGGTTTTTCCGCCGAAGTGCCGGTGTATGGTCTTACGGCGGGGAACGCTCCGGGTCTCCAGGACGAAGAGCCCTTCGTCGGGAGATCCCAACCCTTAGACGAGCTCCGGAAGGCCGTAGAACGCATGCTCCGGGGGGAGGCCCCGGCGTGGTACGTCCTGGGGGAAGCCGGTGTCGGAAAGACCCGACTGGCTGGCCGGTCCCTGGAGGATTTTGAAGACTCTGCGACGATTGCCCATCTCGACGTCGACACGATCTTGCGAAAGAGTATGAACCCCCTCCCCCGATTGGTCCGGGTCGCTCTCGGCGCCGCCGGAATCGAGGCGGGAAACAGCGAAGGATTCGAGACGACCGATCGGCTCATTAACTGGCTAAAGAAGAATGGAGCCGAAGCGCCCATCCTTGAGGAGCTAAAGAGGTCTGCCTCGGGACTCCTATCGCTTCTCGGCGCGGCACCTCCGGATTCCCTCTACGCGAAGCTCGATCCGGAGGGGCGTTTCGAGCTCGTGTCCTCGGCGGTCGCTACCCTCGTCGAGGCCGTCGCTGCGATCGGACCTCTGGTCGTGGTAGTCGACAACGCCCACGCCCTCGACGCCGACAGCCGGGGCATTCTTTCGAGAATCGTCGGCTCCCGAAGAACCGGCGACACCGGACTCGCAACGGTATTCGTCGGCCGGGGGGAGCCGTCGGCCTCTCCGTTCGACATCGAGGCGTCGATCGACGACGACCGCATTATGCTCCTCCGGGGACTGAGCCCCGAGGAAATTCGGGGGATTGCTTCTCACATAATCGGAGGGCCCGCCGGAGACTCCCTCGTGGACTTTGTCTTACGAAGGGTCGGTACCAACGCGCTCTATGTCTCGGAGCTTGCTCGGTATCTGGCGCAACACCGCCTTCTCGTTCGAACGGACACGGGATACGAGGTGAGCACCGAGGAGATCTCCCTCCCCACCGGTATCAACGCGCTCCTCGTGGCCCGGGTGGACTCGCTGCCGCCAAAGGTAAAAGAGGCTGCCCAAGCCGCGGCGCTCCTCGGCGGAGAATTCGATCCGATTATCCTGGAAAAGTTGATAGCCGCAGGCGAGGCCTTTAAGGGGATCCTCGATGCGGGGACCGAAGCCGGGCTCTGGGCTCCCAGCGACGACGGGCACTATCGGTTCAGCCAGGGTCTCGTCCGGGAAGCGATGGAGCAGATGCAGCTCGCCTCAACCGCAAAGCACCTCCACGCCCGGGCGGCCGCCCTCCTCGAGCAGTTACACCCCAACGATCCGAGCCTGAACCCCGACCTCGCCTACCACTACGTACGGGCCGAGATGCGCGATAAGGCTTGTGAGGCACTTAGAAGAGCCGCGGACTACGCAGTCGCAAACTTTAAGAACGAGAAGGCCCTGGAGTTTCTCGAACAGCTTCAGGAGTACGAGGAGCGCATCCCGGAGCGCATCGCGGCGTACAAGGACATAGCCGCGGTCTACGAGCTTACCGGCCGATGGAGGGAGGCCGCCGACACCTTGGTCTACGCGGTCGGCCTTTCCGTGGTCTCCGTCGACATCGCCCTCCGAGGGCGTCTTTTGACGAGCTTGGGCGAGATCTACCGAAAACAGAGCGAAAACTCCACGGCGATTACGATTCTGACCCAAGCTCGACAGCTCGCGCAAAAAGTCGACGACAAGGCGACCTACGCCGAGGCGCTTATCCACCTCGGACAAAGCGAGTGGTCTCAGGGCGACTACGGCGCCGCCCTCGAGTTTTTCGACGAGGCCCTCGCCACGGCGACGGAGATCGACGATCTGCGCCTCGAAGCCCTCGCGCTCTACTACCAAGGGGTCGTCTACCGGGACCAGAACCGCTACGACGACGCGGACGCCAACTTTCGCCGGGCCTACGACCTCTTCGACCAGATTGGGGACGACCGCCTTTCCACCTACCCCCTCTACGACCTCGGGGTCGTTCGTCTCTACCAGGGGCAAATCGAGGAGGCGAAGGACTATTTCGAGAGGGCCCTTGCGGTCTACCGGCGAATCGGCTACCAGAGCGGCTCCTCCGCGGCGACCCTCAACTTGGGTGTTCTTCGGGACCGGCGAGGAGACTTCGCCGGAGCTATCCGCTACTACGAAGAAGCCCGGAAAATCGCCGAACAGATAAACGAGCAGATGGCGATCGGATACACGCTCTTTAGTATTGGGGCGACCTACTACAAGATGGGGGACAATCGAAAATCCCTCGCCTATCTGAAGGATTCCTTCGCATCCCTCAAGCGCCTCGGCGCAAAGGGCTACTACGGCTACGTCCTCTCGTACCTGGTTTCGCTTCTCGCCCGAACCGGGAACGTCGAGAAGGCGATTCGAACCGCCTACCAACACACCTACGTGGTGTCCCACGTGGGCAGCGACCCGGAGAACGGACGGGCGGTGATGGGCGTCGGTACGGCGCTGGAAAAGGCAGGGACGCTTTCGGCGGTAGCCAGGAAACGCGTCGACTATATCGCGGAGTACTACAAGATTCCCGAGCTCTCACCGGCGGCCTTCTACCGGAAGGCCATCGAGATCTCCGATCCGACCCAATACGTCGACACGCTTATTCCGGCCCATTTCCGATACGCCGAGTACTTGCGGGCGCATAACGACGAGGCCGGCTTCGAGGAGCACCTAAAGCGCGCCTTCGAGCTCGCCGTGGGCGCTCATTGGGACCGCTTTATCCGAAAGACCAGGGACACCTACGGCGAGATTCTGACGAGACTCGGTGTAGACATAGACGTGGAGACGGAGGCTGTAGCGACGGATGCCAGGCGGCTCGCGATTTGATGTGGCGTCGCCGGCCGTTAGGAGGTTGGGCGTCCTATCTTTGACGGCAGTACTCTCGATACCGGAAAGACCACCGTAACGCTTCCGTCTTTTTCGTCAGAGCCGACAGCACCACCGATTTGGGTTGCCAATGCCGAAATCAAGTGTCCGCTCAAAGTATCCCGACACGCGAGATCCGCGGCTTCTCGGTCCCACCGGGGACCCGCCACCGATATCAGCGCTTTCCCGAAGACCGTCGATAGAGAAATCGTGACCTGTCTGTTTTCGGTCTCCCGGCAGGCGATAGTCAGCAGCTCGTTAACAAGGAGAGCCGCGGGCACCGCCTGATCGAGACCGAGACAGACTTCGCCTGAGTCTACTCCGATCGTTACGCTGGGAAGCGAATCCAAGCCCCGATGCTCCCGGAGTCCCGGGAGACTACCGACCACCTCCCGGAAAGACACCCTTGAGTAGTCTTCGGCGTTGTAGAGCACGGAGTGGACTAAGGCCATAGAGCGAACACGAGACTCCATACGGTATAGCTTTTCGTGGGGATCGATCGAATCGTCTGCGCCTTCAAGTTGAAAGAGGCTTCCGATCATCTGCAGATTGTTTCCGACACGATGGTAGACTTCCTGGATTAGCTGTGTACGCTCCTCGAGAGCCCGGTGGAGTTGATGGTTAGCATTCTGTAACTCCCGGGTCCGCTCCAAGACTCGTTCCTCCAAGTATTGTGCGTTGCGATGTAACTCTCCATTCTGAAGCGATATCCGGTGCCGGGCCTCCATCGCCTTGCGCTCGACCTTGTCGCGAAAACGTACCATCACCGCCCCGGCGATGTTCACGGAAACTAGGATATACGTCTCTGCGACAAGCACGATCGCCGGTCGAGTATCGAGAAAGAGCATGATTAGACTGTGGAGGACGGTAGCGGCAAACCCGGCGAGGAGCGCCTCTCTCGCGGGAATCATCAGAACCCCGTAGCAGAAAAGGAGCAACACAAGCATTCCGGTAAAATACAGGGAGTTGTGGGGAGGCTCGGTAAAGACCTGCAGGAGAGTGAGGCTGATGCCGCCGACGATGACGCCTCCTCCGAGAAGCGCCGGCGACCATCGAGGGAAGCGTCGATGATAGGTAAGCGGCAGCATAATCGATGCAGCTATTGGCAGCGTCGCGAATCGTATCCAGACCAAGGTCTCGTAGCTCTCCGGAAATATATGGTAGTCGAACACCGTATACAAACCGAAAAACAGAAGCCCGAGGGCGAGGCTTAGGCGAATCTGTGGAATATGCCGCCGGGTATGGAGAAGGCTGAAGCGCCGGTTGTCGAGCGTCACGGATCACTCCTACTGATATGGTTGACTACGCGAAAAGTGAGTATAGCCCGCGTTGGACCGGTTTCCAAACTATCCTGACGTGTCGCTCGATATCCGGCAAGCCGGATGATGGCAGCGATAGCGATCGGTGTGGTAGAGCTTG
>CAYPUT010000126.1:0-3815 GCA_964413945.1 uncultured Spirochaetaceae bacterium | reverse complement strand
GAGATTCTGACGAGACTCGGTGTAGACATAGACGTGGAGACGGAGGCTGTTACCGAAGAGGCGGCTTCCTAAGGAGCGGATCGTAATTCAGCTCAGAGAATCGTTGTCCACCATGCAAGCCGGATGATGGCAGCGATAGCGATCGGTGTGGTAGAGCTTGCAGCAGAGCACCGGTCCAAAGCGAGGCGCCTTGCTGTAGACCAGAGCGGCTATCTGAGCTCCGATTATCGGCGCTATCCAGTAGATCCAGTGATGCTCCCAAATCCCGGCGAAGATCGCCGGAGCCAGGCTTCGGGCGACGTTCAGGCTGGTCCCGGAGACCGGCGCTTCGATCCAGACCTGCATCATCACCAGGGCGCCGGCGACGGCGGGCGTCCAGCGCGCAATGCTGCGGCGATTGGAAACGATGAGAATAGCCAGCATCAGGAGAAAGGTGATGGCCACTTCGGCCCCGAAAACGGCGGCAACCGAATAGCCTTCTCCGGGTCGAGTGGCACCGACCGCTATCGCGTCGCCCCAACCGAGAAGGCGAAAGAGCAAGAGAAACAGCAAAGCCACGCCGCTAACCGCACCGACAAGCTGGGCGACCAGGTAGGCGACGGCATCGGTACCGCGGATCTTTCTCAACGAAAGAAAGGCGAGGGTTACCGAAGGATTGATGTGTCCTCCGCTGAGCTGCCCGATCGGAGAATAGATGATGATGGTTGCCCCGCCGGCAAAGAAGAACCCCGTCATCAGGCGCCGGAGTCCGGGGCCCACCGGGAGAGCCGCCGCCGGCGAAGAGGCGCTAAAGAAAACGGCTACTGCGAAAAGCCCAAACCCGACCATTAGTCCCGTGCCGAGGAACTCGGCCAGGTAGGCCTTGCTTCGGAGTCCCACGGCCTAACCCAACTCCTTGTCGAGGTTGTACGCCGCGCTTATGAGCGCCAGATGCGTGAACGCCTGGGGAAAGTTGCCCAGGGCCTCGCCGCTGGGGCCCGTCTCCTCGGCGTAGAGGCCGACGTGGTTCGCGTAGCCGAGCATCTTTTCGAACATCAACCGGGCGTCCTCGAGGCGCCGGTGGTCGGTTCGTCCGGCCCGGGTCAGCGCCTCCACCAACCAGAAGCTGCAGATGTTGAAGGTTCCCTCCTCGCCGGTCAGACCGTCCTCGGTGGTGGTAACGTCGTAGCGATAGGTCAGGCTGTTGGAGACAAGCCCCCCTTCCTGAGGAGGCTTGAGGGTCTCGTCGAGGGTGGAGAGCATCCGGCGGTCGGTCGGAGAAACGAAGAAGACCAGGGGCATCGTCAGGTTCGAGGCGTCGAGGGTCGTGCTACCGTAGGACTGGACGAAGGCCTTCCGTTCGTCGCTATAGCCCCGGGTCATTATCTCTTCGTAGATCCGATCCCGGGTCGCGAGCCACTTCTCCCGGTCCGCCGGAAAGGAGCGCTTGTCCGCCAGGCGCAAGCCACGGTCTAGGGCCACCCAACACATCAACTTGGAATAGGTAAAACTCCGGCGGCCACCCCGGATCTCCCATACCCCTTCGTCTTCCCGTTGCCAGTTGTCGGCGACCCAGTTGATGAGCTTCCGGAGCTGGACCCAGAAGTCGTAACTGATCGGGCTGCCGTACTTGTTGTAGAGGTAGACGGCGTCCATCAGCTCTCCGTAGATGTCGAGCTGCAGCTGGTCGTAGGCACCGTTTCCGATCCGCACCGGCTTGGAGCCCATGTACCCGTCCAAGTGGTCGAGGGTCTGTTCGGTAAGGTCGTGGTGACCGTCGAGGGCGTACATAATCTGCAAGGATCCGTCGGGGTTCAGCTCGTGGGTTCGGGCCTCGATCCACGACATAAACCGCTCGGCCTCCTCGGTAAAGCCGATCCGCAACAGACCGTAGAGAGTGAACGCCGCATCCCGAATCCAGGTGTAGCGGTAGTCCCAGTTTCGCTCCCCCCCGATTCCTTCCGGGAGCCCTGCCGTCGGGGCCGCGACGATGGCGCCGGTGGGCTCGAAGGTAAGCAGTTTGAGCGTGAGGGCGGATCGGTGAACCATCTCTCGCCATCGCCCCCGGTACCGAGACTGGGAGAGCCAGCGCCGCCAGTAGTTGACCGTCCGGCGAAAGAGCTCCTCCGATTCGTCTTCGGGAACCGCGGGGCTGCATCCGGCCCCTTCGGGAATCTGGTGCAGAACGAAGGTCAAGCTTTCGTTCTCCTTGAGGGAGAAGTCGCTCAACACCCCTGGGGGCAGTCCCGAAGCTTCGGACCCGGCGTCGGACCCCGTGTCGGCCCTGAACTCCGGCTCGCCGCTTAAGGCCAGCTCGAGCCCCGGACCCCGGAAGATCGCACCCCGGTCGGTAATCTCGACTTTTGCCTGGGTACGGGCGTAGTCGAAGGCCGGCCGGCACTCGAGGCGGAAATCCATATTCCCCCGGACGACCGTAAGCCGCCGGACGATCCGGTGTTGCCGTTCGTCGTGCCCTCCGGAGACCACCGGCATGTAGTCGACGAGCTCGGCCACTCCGTCCGGGGAGAGAAAGCGCGTGGCCAAGACGTTGGTGTCGGGCCAATAGAACTGCTTGTTGGTCACTCCCTCGCTCGACCGCGGGGAAAGCTGGAAGAAGCCGCCCTTCTTGTCGTCGAGTATCGCGGCAAAGATGCTCGGAGAATCGAAGTGGGGAAAGCAGAGCCAGTCGATAGAGCCGTTTATTCCGGTCATCGCAATGGTGTGCATGTTGCCGATAAGTCCGTAGTTCTCGATAGGTTGATAGGCCAAGGGTACCCTCCTGAGGTCAGCCGCCGGTCGCGAAACCGGGATAGAGCATCATTCCACCGTCCACAAAGATTGTCGAACCGACGATGTAGTCGGACTGATCCGAGGCCAGCCAGGCCACCGTACGGCCGATATCCTCCGGCTCCCCGATGCGGTTGTACGGAACCAACTGCATCAGTTTCTCGTAGGCTTCGGGGGTCTCCCAGGCTTCTTTGTTAATGGGGGTTCGAATCGCTCCGGGGGCGACGCTGTTTACGCGAATGCGATCCGGTGCAACCTCCTGGGCGACGGACTTTGCCAAGAGCATCACCCCGCCCTTGCTGGCCGCGTAGTTGATATGCCCCGCCCAGGGAATGGCCTCGTGGACCGAGCTCATGCAAATAATTTTTCCTGCGGAGCAGGAGACTTGCGGCACCACACCTCGGCGCTTGAACTCCTTTACCGCCTCCCGGATACAGAGAAACTGTCCCGTCAGGTTTACCCCGATAACCTTGTTCCACTGATCGAGACTCATTTCTTCCACCCGGGCATCCTGCTGAATTCCGGCGTTGTTCACCAGGATGTCGACGGTTCCCAGCTCGGAGATCGCTTGGCGGAACATCTCCCGGACGTCCTCTTCCCTGGAGACATCCGCCCGGACCGCGACGCCTTGGCGCCCCATCCCGGTTATCTCGGCGACGACCTCGTCGGCTTCTTCGGCACCGCTGCGATAGTTCACTGCCACATCGGCCCCGGCCTGGGCCAAGGCGACGGCACAAGCCCGACCGATCCCGGAACTTCCCCCGGTTACCAGGGCCTTTTGACCTGATAGGAGCGCTTCAGGGGGAGCCGAAGGGGGGCCTGACGGGGCACCGCCTGCCTGGGACTCTGTTTCTTTCGACATGATTCTAACTCCTCATCTGGGTTGTCTATTCAACTGCCAAGATAGTTGTATAAGCAACAATCGGTCAAGAAGCCGCGCCCCATTGCTCATTTACTGGTCCGAACCCTGGTGCTCTGGGCTGGAGAAATCCGCGGGGTGTACTTCACGCGAGGAGATACCCCGGCAGATAGGGTCGAGCGTTTTCGAG
>CAYPUT010000125.1:0-9987 GCA_964413945.1 uncultured Spirochaetaceae bacterium | reverse complement strand
CTTGTCCCCCGAGAAGAGCTTCTTGAGCCGGGAAAGGACTCCCTTCTCGCCTCTCTTGGTCTTGGCGGCCTCCTCCTTCCGGGGCTCCGGTTCCGGTCGGCGTTCGGCCGGCTCGGAAGGCCGTCGGCGCTTCTTTTGGGGTTGCTGTTTCTTGGCCTCCGTGTTGCGTTTTTCGTGGTCCGGAGAAAAACGCTCTCCGTACTTCTCTTCGTAGTATTTCAACCGCTCTTCGAGGGAGGTGCTCCGGCTCTTGCCGGCGCTCTTCCGCCCCTTGCCGGCGCTTTCGGCGATCTTGGGAGAAACCCCGTGGGGTCCCGGTCCCCGCCGTTGCCGGTCGCTCCGGTGATGCTCGGTCCGGGGACCGGGACCGGTCCGCTTGGCCTCGGCGCCGTGGTGCTCCACACCGCGGCCGTCCCGGCGCCGGCCGTCGTCGCCGGCGTGGCGCTCCCGCTTCATGCGGTGGATCCGCCGGCCGGCGCTCCGGTCTTCTTCGAGGTCCTCGTCCCGAACCGGCTCGGTGGGAATCTTCATGTCGATCAGGGATTCGATCGCCTCGAGGCCGTAGACGAATCGTTCGCAGGCGAAGGCGACCGCCTTCCCGGAGCGCCCGGCCCGGGCGGTGCGCCCGATCCGGTGGACGTAGTTCTCCGGATCCTCCGGAAGGTCGTAGTTGATAACCATGTCGAGGTCGTCGACGTGGAGCCCCCGCGCCGCAACGTCGGTGGCGACCAGATACCGTAGCTTCCCTTCCTTTAGGTCCTCGATAAGCCGGAGGCGCTTCTTCTGCGGGAGGTCCCCGATGATAAAGCGGCTCTTGTAGCCGTTTATCTCGAGTCGTCCGGCGACCTCCTCGGCTCCGCTCTTGGTGTTGGTAAAGATGAGGGCCTGCTCCGGATTTTCCCGGGCCAATACCCCGAGGAGAAGCTTCATCTTCTCGCTTTTGGAGACGTGATAGAGCCGCTGCTCGACCTTTTCGACGGTAAGATGCTCCGGCGCTATGGCGATTTCTACCGGATCGTTCATGTACTCCCACGCGATGTTCTTTACCTTCGTTCCGAGGGTCGCGCTGAAGAGCATCGTCAAACGCTCCTCCCGGGGAGCCGTCTGCTTAAGGATCTTGCGAAGGTCGGGGTAGAATCCCATGTCGAAGAGGCGGTCGGCTTCGTCGACGACGACCACCTTCATCTCTCGGAGGTCGATTTCCCGGTTTCGGGCAAAGTCCAAGAGGCGCCCGGGGGTCGCAACAATGATGTCGACACCCCGGTCGAGCATGTCTCGCTGCGGACCGTATCCCACGCCGCCGTAGATGCACCCCACCTTGAGGCCCGTGTGGCTTCCGAGGAGCTTCGCGTCGTTCTCTATCTGGACCGCCAACTCTCGGGTCGGCGTAACCACGAGGGCTTTGGCACCGGCAAAATTGGGGTTCGTCTTGAATACGTGAAGGATGGTAAGAACGAAGGCGGCGGTCTTGCCGGTGCCCGTCTGGGACTGGACCGCTACGTCCTTTGGCTGAAGCGAATGGGCCAGGGTCTTTTCCTGGACCTCGGTACAGGTCTCGAAACCGGCGTCCTCCACGCCCGCCAAGACCTCCGGATGTAGGTTGAATTCTGTGAATTGCACAGATGGAAGGTACTTTAGAAAGCGCTAAGCTTCAAGGAAGGCTTACTTCGTCGCCAAGGGCTCCCGGAGCCGGAGAATGGTGTCGGAAGCCTCGACGAACCCGTTGGACGATTCCCCGAGGGTGATGTACCGGGGCCCGTGTTCCATCTGGTCGAGAAAGCCCCGAATATTTGCAACCCCGACCGAGTCGCCGACCGCCGCAAACAGCGGCTCGTCGTTCGGCGAATCGCCGATGTAACAGACACCGGGGCCCTCGTATCGGCCGGTTGGGCCCGGTGTCATTTCGAAGGAAAAGAGATCTCCGAGAAGCCGCCGGGCGCAGTCGACCTTGGAATAGCTGCCGTACCAGCAGTTCACGTGGATACTCGATACGCGGTAGGTTAGCCCGAGCTCTGAGGCGATCTCCCCGATGCGCCGGACTTTCTCGGGGCCGAGGGGCTCGACATCCTCCCGAAAATCGACCGCGACGTCCGAAAGGCGGAAGGCTTGATCCGCCGCGATCGCCGATCCGGGTACCTCTTGGACGACACGGCGCTTTAGCTCTTCGAGGCGCCCGGTTCCCTCCCGCCGGGTAGATTCATCCTGTAGGTAGACCCGGTTCATCCGCTTCCCCTCCCGGTCGTAGGAGAAGTAGAAGGCGCCGTTCTCCCCAACGACCCCTGCCACCGGCCACATCCGGGCGATATGGTCACACCATCCGGCGGGGCGGCCGGTTACGGCGACCAAGTGTATCCCCGCCTGATAGAGCTCCCAGAGCGCCCAGTAGGCGGCGGCGGGAATAAGCCCCTCGTGGCTCAGGGTGTCGTCGATATCAAAGAGAAAGAAGCGCAGCGCGTGGGCTCGTTCGGCGGGGAACTGCGAGATTGGAAGGGATAACTGGCCGTTCACGGGTCAGATACAGTATGGTCTAGGAATGGATTTAACGACAACAGCAAAACTCAACAACGGCGTGGAGATGCCATGGGTCGGCTTCGGCGTCTTCCAGACCGAGCCCGGCCCGGAGGTCGAGAGAGCGGTCACCTGGGCCCTGGAAGCCGGCTATCGGCACATCGATACGGCGGCCATCTATCGGAACGAGGAGGGGGTCGGGAAGGCGATCGAAGCGGTCGGTGTTCCCCGGGAGGAGCTCTTCGTAACCACCAAGGTTTGGAACTCGGACCAGGGCTACGACTCTACCCTCAAGGCGATGGAAACGAGTCTCGAGAAGCTCGGCTTGGACTACGTGGACCTCTATTTGATTCACTGGCCGGTCCCCGGCAAGTACAAGGAAACCTGGCGCGCCCTCGAACGGCTTCTCGACGAAGGCCATACCCGGGCCATCGGCGTCAGCAACTTCCTGATCCATCACCTCGAGGATCTCGCGAAGGACAGCGACACGGTCCCCGCGGTCGACCAGGTGGAGTTCCACCCCTTCTTGGTGCAGGAAGAGCTCTTGAGCTTCTGCAAGGGCAAGGGCATCCAACTCGAAGCCTGGAGCCCCCTGACCCGGGGTCAGTTCCTCGACAACGAGGTCATCCGGCGCATCTCCAAGAAGCACGGCAAGACGCCCGCCCAGGTGCTCCTCCGGTGGGACCTTCAGAAGGGTATCGTGACCATTCCAAAATCGGTTCACCAGGAACGCATCGAGGAGAACAGCAAGGTTTTCGATTTCGAGCTCGAGCAGGAGGATATCGAAGACCTGAACGCCCTAAACGAAGACCACCGGATCGGCCCCCATCCGGACAGCGAAGAGTTCTACGCCGGAAGGGGCAAGTAGCCTCGGGGCTAGCGGCCGAGCCGCCCCAAGACGTCCGCCAACCTTACTCCGGCAAAACCGTTGACGGTCGCGTCGGCGTCGAGGTCGGCGGGAGGCGTGGCCCCTTCGGGCGCCACGAAGACTGCCTGCATCTGTGCCGCCTTCGCCGCTTGAATCCCGCTCTCTGCGTCTTCGAAGACGATGCACTCCTCCGGGGGCATCTCCAACCGTTCCCCGGCAAGCCGAAAGATCTGGGGATCCGGCTTGGTTCGGGTTATGTCGTGCCCGGTTACGACCGCCCCGAAGAGCGGTTCGATACCCAAGGCCGATAGGACGGTTCCGGCGTTCTTACTCGAAGATGCCACGGCCAGCGGGTACCCCGCCTCCCGGGCTTCCTGTACGAACTCCATCGAGCCGGAGACCATGTCGTCCCGGCTTAGCTCGGAAAGAAGGTCGTTGTAGTAGCCGTTTTTTTCCGCGGCAAGCTCCTGTTTCTTTGCCTCCGGCAGGTCGGCCTCATTGTAATTTAATATTATTGCGAGAGACTCCATTCTGGAGACACCCCGGAGCCGACTATCGAGGGAATCGTCGACGGTCAGCCCGTGCTTCCGGCCCATCTTCTTCCAGGCCGCGAAGTGATACTTGTCCGTATACACGAGGACACCGTCTAAATCGAAGATGAGGGCGGGCTTTTTTGTTGAGGTCACGGTTTCCATTGTTCGGCTTGCGAAGTGGAGTGTCAACAAGGATAGGCTATGAGCGAAAAAGACAACTTTCTCTTCCCCCGCTACCGTTACCAGGGCGACTTCGAGCCTTCAGCCGTTATTTTCGACGCCAACCTCCAGGAGTTCGCCCAGAAGGTTACCTATCTCTGCACTTTGGAGAACAGCGGTAAGCTCTCCCAGGGGCAGGCCTACAGGGAGATCAAGAACCTCTGGAAACAGCTTCGTGAGTCGAAGCGGGCACTCGGAATAGACACAGACCCGGAGTCCGGCAACTCGAACGGAGAACAAAAGAAGGAATAGAAGCGGAGCTCCCCTTCCGAAGGGTCAGGAACCCTGGGAAATCTTCGCCCAGCTATCCCGAAGGGCAACGGTGCGGTTAAAAACCAGGGAGCCTCCGGCAACCTCCCTCGAGTCGAGACAGAAATAGCCCTCCCGGAGAAACTGATACGTTACTCCCGGGGCGACCGCCGCGAGGGCGGGCTCTCCCTTGCAGCCTTCGAGGAGCTCCAGGGACTCCGGATTGAGGTGGCTCTTGTAGTCCACACCGGACTTTTCTTCCGCTGTGGGATCCACGACGCTAAAGAGGCGGTCGTAGAGACGCACCGTCGCGGTAACCGCGCTGCCGACGTGGACCCACTGGAGGGTGCCTTTGACCTTTCGTTCGTCCGGGGTCGTTCCCCCCCGGGACTCCGGGTCGTAGCTGCACCGGAGCTCGACGACGGTGCCGGCGGCATCCTTGACGACCTCGTTACAGGTAATGTAGTAGGCGTGTTTCAGCCGGACTTCCCGGCCCGGGGCGAGGCGGAAATACTTCTTCGGCGGCTCTTCCGTAAAGTCGGACCGGTCGATGTAGATCTCCCGGCCGAAGGGGATTTCGCGCTCCCCGGCCCCCGGATCTTCGGGGTTGTTCTCCCCCGCGAAGATCTCGGTCTTACCCTCGGGATAGTTCTCGATCACGACCTTGAGCGGCCGCAGGACCATCATCACCCGGGGTGCCGATCTGTTTAGCTCTTCCCGCAAGAAATGCTCGAGAAGGGCGATGTCGATGGTGCTGTTGGTCTTCGACACACCGATATGCTCGCAGAAGCTCCGGATTGCAGCCGGCGGATAGCCGCGGCGACGCATCCCCGAAATGGTCGGCATCCGGGGGTCGTCCCACCCTTCGACGTAACCGCCCCGGACAAGCTCGAGGAGCTTGCGTTTGCTCAAAACGGTAAAACCCAGGTTCAGCCGGGCAAACTCGATCTGTTTGGGCCTATCCGCCGGGGCATCGAGGGCCTCGAGAAACCAGTCGTAGAGAGGGCGATGATTCTCGAACTCGAGGGTACAGATGGAATGGGTGATCCCCTCGATCCAATCCGATTGCCCATGGGCCCAGTCGTAGGTTGGATAGATGCACCAGTCGTCCCCCCGATGGGGGTGCCGGACGTGGCGAATACGGTACATAATCGGATCCCGAAGGTTCAGGTTCGGGGACGCCATGTCGATCTTGGCCCGGAGCACCCGGCTGCCGTCGGGATACTCCCCTGCCCGCATGCCTCGGAGAAGCTCTACGTTTTCCTCCGGGGTTCTGGTGCGGAAGGGGCTTTCGACTCCCTTTTCCGTCGGGGCCCCCCGCCGGCTGCTTATCGTCTCGGCGTCCTGATCGTCGACGTACGCCTTTCCCTTCCGAACCAGCGTTTCGGCAAAGTCGTAGAGCTTCTCGAAGTAGTCCGACGCGTAGAACTCCCGGCCTTCCCAATCGAATCCGAGCCACCTTACGTCCTCTTTTATCGAATCGACGTACTCCTGTTCTTCCTTCTCGGGGTTGGTGTCGTCGAATCGGAGATTCGTTTTTCCGCCGTAGTCGGCGGCGATTCCAAAGTTGATAACGATGGACTTCGCGTGTCCGATGTGGAGGTAGCCGTTCGGCTCCGGGGGAAATCGGGTGTGGACCCTCCCGGCGTAGATGTTCGAGGAGAGATCCTCCTCGACGATACTGCGGATAAGATCTGTAGCAGGTGCCCGTTTATCTTCGTTGGTTGACATGCTTTGTTTGGAGTACGAGGTGCAACAGAGCGGGCGACGGGAGTCGAACCCGCTTCACGAGCTTGGGAAGCTCGGGTAATACCGTTATACGACGCCCGCTCTCTTGCCCCGAATACTAGAGATACACTATGCCAATAGCGTGGCGATTTATCAAGCCTGTTATCAGGCCTGGCTGGCCGGTTCGGTGACGACATCCGTGCCGTCCCGACTCAGAATCAAGGTGCTCCCCTCGGGAACCAGATAGGGCACGGCGATCTCCCCCCCGGGGTGGCGCATCTCGAAGATGCGGATCCTATTTCCTTCGGGATCGACAAAGTCGAGGGTAAGGTCCACCGCGACCGGATAGTCCGGCAGAACCCGGCGAAAGAGACCGAAGACTTCCCCTTCTTGAGTCTCCGGGGGCACGAGGGTCAAGAAGAGCTTCGCGGAGGTGGAGACCTGGGCTCCCGGCGGGGGACTCTGAGCGACGACCGTACCGGGCTCACTCCCGGAGGTAAGAGTAAACACGAAGGGGCGGCCCCGCTGCCGGAGTCGCGAGAGAGCCTCGGCGTATCCGAGGCCGACGTACCCCGAAAGGCTGACCCGTTCGGCTCCGGGACCCCTGCTGACAACCAGATCAAGATCGGTAACGTCGGTCAAGGGTGTATCCGGTAAGGGGTCCTGCTGGATGATCGTCCCCGGCGGCGCCTCGTCGAAGACGTAGCTTACATTGTCGATCTGCAGAAGGGCGTCGAAGGTCGCGAAGAGCGTCTGCAGCTCGTCCTCTACCTCATTGAGGCTCCGTCCGACGTAGTTCCCGACCTGGTCGACGATGGCGCCCCGGCTGACAACAAGGTTTATCCGACGCCCCGCCCGGACCTGGGTTCCCGGGGCGGGACTCTGCTCGACGATCCGCCCCTTTAGGCTGGGATCGGAAAAGTAGCGCAGTTGGACTCTCGGAAAGAGCTGACGCTCTTGGAGGTCTAAAAGCGCCTCGGGCAACTCCATCGAAACGAGCTCCGGGACGACGGTCTCTTCGGCCCCCCGGAGGGAGAGCAGAAAGGTCGTCGCCGCGGATGCCGCGGTAAGCAGAACTATCCCGATGAGGGAGAGAATGGCAATCTTAAAGTAGCGTGTCTCCGGCTCTTCCCGGTCCGCCGGGAGGAGACTCCGAAACCTTCTAAAATCTAAACGCATCGGTTAATCAAAACAGGCTTCTCGAACGGCCGGATTGCCGTTCACGAAGGCCATATGGTCCATTGCCTTCCGGCCCGCCGGTTGAATCCGCCGGAGGGCGACAAGGTGCTGGCCAGTTTGTACCAGGATTCCCGAGGCTTTGTCTACACCGACCACACAGCCCGGCCGGGCCGGGCCCGGGCCGGGGACCGGGGTTTCCGGGCCCGCGCTGGTTGCCCCGGCGACCGCAAGCTCCTTTATGGCCATCCTCTCGCCGCCGAAAAAGGTGTAAACCCCGGGCCAGGGGTCGTAGGCCCGGGCCATCCGGTCTATCTCGACCGCCGGCAGGGTCCAATCGATCCGGCCGTCTTCCTTCTTGATCTTCGGACAGTAGACCGCTTGGTCGTGGTTCTGAGGGCGGGGAACGGCGCTCCGGGCCTCCAGGTCTATCAACACCCCCCGGAGAAGGTCGCCTCCGAGACCGGCGAGGCGTTCCTCGAGGTCCGGGTATCTCTCGTCTCCGGTTAGGGTAATCGCCTCTTGAGCCAGGATGTCGCCGGAGTCGAGCTCCGGAGCGAGGTACTGAACGGTAACCCCGGCCTCCGGGTCGCCGGCGAGGAGGGTCGCCTGGATGGGCGTCGGCCCCCGGAACCGGGGGAGCAGCGAGGGGTGGACGTTGATGCCCCCTTCGGGAAAGAGGGCCATGAACTTCGGCCCGAAGATGCGTCCGTAGGCCGCACAGACCAAGAGGTCGGGCTTAAGCTCCTGGACCGCCTCCCGGACCTCGCCCCCGAGGCGCTCGGGCTGGAGAACCGCCACACCCGCGGCGAGGGCCGCCTCCTTGACCGGGGGTGGCGTAAGACGACGCCCCCGTCCCTTCGGCGCGTCGGGTGCCGTCAGGACCCCGACGACCTCGGAAACCTCGAGACAAGCTTCCAGGCTCGGAAGGGCGAAGGTGGGGGTACCGGCAAAGAGGACCCGGAGTCTCACGACACCTCGGTGGGAGTCTCGAACTTGCTCCAGATCTTCTCCCGCCGGCGTTTGGGAAGATAGTCCGGAAAGAGGACGCCCTTCAGGTGGTCGTATTCGTGGAGGATTACCCGGGCGAGAAGGCCGTCGGCGGAGAGGGAAAAGGGCTTGCCCTTCTCGTTCCAGGCCTGCACCTGAACCGCCTCGGGCCGGAGGACGTCCGCGTAGACACCGGGAATACTCAGGCACCCTTCCTCGTGCTTGATTGTCTCCAGAGAGGTCTGGAGGATCGTGGGGTTTATGAAGACCCGGGGAGTATCGGTTTTCAGGTAAACGATAAACAGCTGAAGCGACCTGCCTACCTGGGGTGCCGCGAGTCCGATACCGTCGGCCTCTCGAAGGGCGACGAACATCTCGTCGGTCAGCTCCCGAATCGAGGCGTCTATGTCGGTTACGGGCTCCGCTTCGAGACGAAGCACCGGGTCGGGAATCGTGACAATCGAAAGCATTGTGGTAATAGCCTACCCACGCCGGCGATTCGGGTCAATCGAGATCGGCCCGGCAAACGTTGACAAGCCGCGCGTTTGTGGTATCATGTGGCATTGGGTTTTAATAAGTGAAATAACAAGTGCCCCAGGGGGAAAAAGGGATGCGCATAGTTATCGTAGGTGACACGAACATCCAGGAGCGCGAGGACCCCGTATCGGCCTTTTCCAAGGTCCGCTCTCTCTTGGAACGCGGGGATATTCTCCTCGGCCACGCCGAAGGAATGTTCACCGAGGCGGCGCGGGACCGGTCCCTACCGAGTCTACCGTACAAGGACCGGTGGCGCCACAGCACGCCGGAAATGCTCGGCGCCTTTACGGATGCCGGCTTCGATGCGGTCTCCATGGCGAGTAACGTGAGCGCGGATCCAAAAGCCGTGGCCGAAACCGTGGATGTTGCCGGGGCCCTCGGCCTTCGAATCTGCGGTATCGGCAAGAACCTTGCCGACGCCCGAAAGCCCGCCGTCGTTACCCAGGGAGACACAACCCTGGCGATACTCAGCCGGACGAGCGTCTTCTGGCCTCAGCTGGTGCCCGCCGGCGCCAGCCGCCCCGGAGCCGCCACGGTGCGGGCGTACAACGCCTACCAGCCCGGCCGCCGGGCCCTGGAAATGCCCGGGCTACCCCCCGTGGTCGTCACCTGGCCCGACGAGGGAGAGCTCGCCGCCCTGGTGGACGACATCCGGAAGGCGAAGGAGGTAGCGGATTGCGTTGTCCTCTCGATGCATTGGGGTGTCTCGAGTAGCCCCGAGGTAATCGACTACCAACGCACCGTCGCCCACGCGGCGATCGACGCCGGCGCCTCCCTGGTATTCGGACATCACCCCCACGTCGTGTGTCCTCTGGAAGTCTACCGCGGCACCTCCATCTTCTACAGCTTGGGAAACTTCGCCTTCGATTGGGAGAAGGCCCGCAACCGGATTCTCGACGGCATCGCGCTCGAGGCGGAATGGGATGCCGAGGCGCCGGCGATTCGGAGCGTCCGGATAACGCCGGTCCGCCGGGGAGACGACAACCTGATAGCAGAGCTCCCCGACGGCGCCCCGGAGGCGCTGAAGACCCGGGATTTTCTTTTGGAAACGGCAGTCGGCGTCCCGAGCTCCGGCCTCCGGAGCGACGGAAACGACTTGGTACTCAACCTATAGGATGCTCCTGATGATGCAAGACGGACTTCAGCTCATGGCCGTCGGGATGACGGTGGTCTTTGCCT
>CAYPUT010000124.1:0-9996 GCA_964413945.1 uncultured Spirochaetaceae bacterium | reverse complement strand
GGGGTTACGCAAGGGGATCTCGTTGGCCGGGGCCTTTGCCGGAGCGGCCTCCGCCGGAGCGGCGAGCGTCCGGGCCAAGAGAAGGGCTCCCCGAGTCAGGAGGGTAAGACCCGTCGGCGGCAGGCTGTCCCCGGGACCTAGGGGACCGCAGCCGGGGGTCCCGTCGTCGGTAGCCGGTACGCCGAGAAGGACGGCGGTGGTACCGTGCATTCCCGGGAGAATCGGCAGAAGGTAGCCCTCGGCCGCCGGGGCAACCTCGAGCCCCGGGCGCCAGAGCGTTATCTCGGCACCGCCCGCCGGTAGACCCAACGCCGGGTCGTCGATACCCGAAGGCGGGGCCCCGGCGATCCGGGAGACGGCGGTCAAGGCCCTCGAAAGGTCGGCGTAGGGGGCAAAAATCCACCCGGGAAGGAGGGCCCCCATCGCCGCCTTAAGCCTCTCGCCCCCCCGCCCCGGAAGCGTCGCGAACAGGCCCCGGTCTATTTCGGCTTTGAGCGCCTTACCGAGGCCCGAAGGGGAATGGCCCAAGTAGGCGCCCCCCCCGGCCTGCCAGAAGTCCAGCACCCGGCCGGCGTCGGTGTAGAGACGGTACCCCCGGGCCCGCCGTACGGGCGAAAGGCCGGGATAACAGTCGCCGGGAACACCGGGGCCCGGCCGCCGGAGAGTATCTTCAATATTCACGGCTAATCCGCTCGAGGGCCGCATACCGGGGAATAAACTGCGCCCGGTGCCCGGACTCGAACTGCACCATCACCATCGTCTGCTCTCCTGAGCGCCACTGCCGGATAACCATGCCGCTGCCGTAGTCGTCGTGGTAGACCGCGGTCCCCGGAGGAAATTCGCCGTCTCCGGACGCCGCGGAAGACTGATCGTCGAGGGTTAAAAGCTCTTCGGGAATTTCCTCGAGAAACCGCGACTGCTGGAGGGGAAGCCGGCGCCCGTGGACAAGGCGACTCCGGCAGCTGGTCAGGTAGAGCGCTTCCCGTGCCCGGGTTACCGACACGTAGAAGAGACGCCGCTCCTCCTCGAGCTCCTCGGGAAGCTCGTCACCGCTCCGGGGAAAGAGCCCGTCCTCCAACCCCGTGACGACCACCACGTCGAACTCGAGCCCCTTGGTGTTGTGCATGGTGATCAGGGTCGCGGCGTAGGGGTCCGTCGCCGCCTCCTCCTGCCGGAGGGAATCGAGCTCGATGCTCTCGAGGAAGTCGACGAGGCCCTCCATGGTTCCCGGGTAGAGCGCGCCGGCGTTGACCAACTCCTCGAGGTTCTCCAGCCGGGCGGCGCTCGCGTCCTCGTCCCGGTCCCGGTAGAGCTCCTCGAGGCCGGAGCCCGAGAGAATGTCCGAAATCACCTTCGAGAGGGTGTCGCGCTTCAAGGCGGCAAGGGTGTCTTCGAAGAATCGACGGAGCTCCCGCGCCGCCTTACCCTGCTTCGCCCCGAGTCCCGGGGCGGCCCCGGCGAGACCTTCGAGAAGGTCGCACCCGGCGCTCCGGGCGTAGTCGGTAATCTTCTCGAAGGTGGCCGGCCCGATTCCCCGGGGAGGCTTACCCACCAGGCGCCGGAAGCTGACCTCGTCGTTTCTATTGGCGAGAAACTTCAGGTAAGAGAGGGCGTCCTTGACCTCCTCCCGGGAGTAGAAGCGCACCGTTCCGACCACTTGATGCGGAACTCCCGCCCGGAGAAAGAGTGTCTCGAAGGTTCGCGACTGAGCGTTGGTCCGGTAGAGAATCGCGAGGGTCTTCCGGGTCTTTCGAGCGGCGTTCGCCAAATCCAGGCAGTACCGGGCCTCGGCCTCCTCGTCGTCGAGGAGGGCAAGAATCGGGGGAGAGCCACCGGTCCGCTCGGTCCAAAGGGTCTTTCCGAGGCGTCCTCGGTTCTGCCGGACGACCTGCGAGGCGACGTCGAGAATCCTCGAGGTGGAACGGTAGTTCTGCTCGAGGCGAATAGTCGTGGTGCCGGGAAAAGAGTCGTCGAACTCGAGGATGTTGCGGACCTCGGCTCCCCGGAACCGGTAGATCGATTGGTCGTCGTCGCCGACGACGCAGAGGTAGCCCCCGGGACCGAAGAGCAGTTTGAGCAGCTCGAACTGCGCGATGTTGGAATCCTGATACTCGTCGACGAGGATGGCTCGAAAGCGCTCCCGGGTACGCTTGAGAACCTCCGGGTGCCGCCGGAGAATCTGAATCGGCCTCAGGATGAGGTCCCCGAAATCGGCGTTCCCGATTTCCTTCAGCCGGGCGTCGTACCGGCGGTAGTACTCGTCGATCTGGGGCTCCGCAGTGGCAACAGACAGGTCGTCCTCGGGAGTCAGGCAGTAGTCCTTGCACCGGGCGATGGCGTGAGCCACCCGGGAGAGGTGGCTCCGTTGCTGCTCCGGAAAGAGCGTCCGCAGGAGGGAGACCGAATCGTCGTCGTCGTAAATCGTAAACCCCGGGGGCATCTGGGCCAGGTGGGCGTTTCGCCGGAGAAACCAGGCGCCGAAGGAGTGGAAGGTCCGGATCATCACGTCCGCGGCCAGGGGAGAGAGCTCCGCGGCCCGGTGGCGCATCTCGGCCGCCGCCTTGTTGGTAAAGGTAACGGCCAGAATGGAAGCCGGCGAGACGCCGAGACTCTCGATTAGGTGGGCAATCTTTACCGTTATCACCCGGGTCTTACCGCTCCCGGCACCGGCAAGGATAAGGAGGGGACCACCGAAATGCTCTACTGCCGCCGCCTGCTGTGGATTCAGGGACGCAAGGTAGGATGCCATGGTCTCTATTCTGTGGGCATTAGCTCGGGGTGTCCAGGTAGGTTTCGGGAGTTTCCGGTGCCTCGGCGCGAACGAACCGGTAAATGGCGTAGAGCAGCAGCGGACCGAAGACGACGGTGGCAATGCCCGGCTCTTCCCCGAGAATAATCAAACTCAACACCGTGGCGAACACGGGCTCTCCAAGAATGGCCGTCGCGACAACGGAGGTCTTGAGATGACCGAGCGCCCAGTTGAAGACGCTGTGCCCCAAGAGGGTGGGAAAGAGCGCCAGGCCGAGGAACCAGAGATAGTCGCTCCCCGGGTGGCCGAAGAGGGGAGCGCCGGTGGCGAGGCAGGCGACAAGAAGGGTCCCGGCGCTCGCGGCGTAGACGATGTAGACATAGACCCGGGCGGAGATGCCCCTACGCAGGAGTCTTCCGATAATCAGGTAGCCGCTCACGAGGACCGCCCCCGCGATTGCGAGCAAGTTACCGATTACCCGGCTCTCTCCGGCGGCAAAGTCGCCGAAGGAGAGCGCCCCGGTGGCAAGAACGGTCAGGACCATCCAGAAGAGCGCTTTCGAACCGAGTTTCTCCCGGAGGAAGAGCCAGGCGAGAATCGAGACGAAGAGGGGATGGGTGTTCACCAGAACCACGGCGACCGCTACGTTGGTTCGTTTGAGGGCGGCGATCCAGGCGGCAAAATGGGCCGCGAGAAGAATCCCGCTTGCGATCATCAAAAGGAGATCCCGCCGCGAAAGCCGGGGCATCCTCCGGAGGACCGTCTCCGGCGTCAGAAGGACCACGGCAAAGAACATCCGGTAGAAGGCGATGATCAACACCGGGGCCGCCGCCAGCTTGATGAAGATGGCCGACCAGGACATAAAGAAGACCCCGATAATCAAGGCCACCCGGGGAGAGATGGAAGGGCCGGAGGGAGGGAGAGAGGGGAGCTTCATCTTTCCGGGACGGCCTGGAGGTCGAGCCCGGCGACCCCGATAATTCTGCAGTCCTGGAAGCTGCCGCTGGGTGCCGGAGGGCCGTGAATCACGACGGCTCCGTCTACCTCCGGCGCGTGGGCGTAGGCCCGCCCTAAGGCCAAGGGCTCCTCTTCGAAGGGCTCTTCCACGAGGATCCGCCGGCGGGTACCGACGAAGCGCTTCAACCGACGGGCGGCGATCTCGATCTGGATGTTCTCTATCGCTCTTCGCCGGTCGGATCGCACCGCCTTCGACACCCGGGCGCTTCCCTTGTTCAGGTCCGCCGCGGCGGTTCCATCTTCCGGGGAGTACTCGAAGATGCCGAGCCAATCGATTTCGGCCTTCCGGACAAAGGTCTCGAGACGGGTGAACTGCCCATCGCTCTCTCCGGGGAACCCGACCATCAGACTGCTCCGAAGAACCGCCTCCGGGAGGGCTCCTCGAATCCGCTCGACCGTCCGGAGGGCATCCTCTCCGGTCCCTCCCCGCCCCATCCGGCCGAGGACCGTCGGGTCGGCGTGCTGGAAGGGGATATCGAAATACGGGAGGATCGAAGGGTGATCGGCGACAATCGATAAGAGCTCGTCGGTAATCGACTCAGGGTAGAGGTAGAGCATCCGTATCCAGCGCTCCGGGTCGATCGGCCCGATAAGGCGCAGAAGCTCCGGCAATCCGGAGCCGATGTCTCCCCCGTAGCTCCCGAGGTCCTGGGCCACCAGGGTTACTTCCAGAATACCCCGGCCGAAGAGCTCCCGGATCTCCGCGGCAATCTCCCCGGGACTCCGGCTCCGCCGGCGCCCCCGGATCGCGGGAATGGCGCAGAAGGTGCAGCCCTTGTCGCACCCTTCGGCGATCTTGACGTAGGCGCTCCCGGGCAGCGAGAGCAGACGGCTTCGGCGGGGCGAGGCTTCTGCCGTCGAGCCGCCGTCTGGGACGAAAACCCGGCTTTCCCCGTCGACGAGGGCCCCGAGACGCCCCGACAGGGCGTAGAGGTCCCGGTTTCCGACTATCGCCCGCACCTCCGGCAGCTCGGCATCGAGCTCCGCTGCATAGCGCTGGGCCATGCAGCCGCCGAGAACCACGGCGGTGTCGGGAAAACGGGCACAGTAGTCGAGAACGGTGTCGATGGATTCTGTTTTGGCGTCCTCGATAAAGCCGCAGGAGTTGACGAAGATGGTGTCGGCGTCGGAGGCTTCGGAAACGACGGTCCACCCCTGGTGCTTCAGAAGCTCCATGAGCGTTTCGGCGTCAACTTGATTCTTGGCGCAGCCAAGATTCGCGATAAAGATCGAGCGGTTCATAGGTCGCGTATCGCGCTAATAGACCGGAATCAGCTCGAGACGGGAACCGCTTCCGATTGGGTTGTTCGTCCAACGCACCATCCCCACGGTGACCTCTCCCGGCTCGCCGATATCGAGCTCCTGCCCCGAGACCCTCATACTTGCCGCGCCGGCGTTCGAAAGCCAGAACTGGAAGTTGCGATCCACGGTGGTTCGGAAGGTATCGCCGTTTTGAAGGTATCTCTGGTCCTGCTCTTCCCCATCGGCGTCGTAACGGAACAGGGAAAAGCCCCGGAACGCGATCTCCACGGAGAACGGCTCCGGCGAATCGGCCTCGAGAATCTGAACCGATACCCGCTCACGCTGGGGAACGGTCGTACTGCCGATCGCCGGGGTGTCCGTCGGCTCGCTCGCCGGTGCCTCGGCGACGCCGCCCCCCCCGGTGGGAGACTGAACGACGCGGTCGAAGCGTACCACCAGGCTCGGAGGATTGTCCGAGGGCGCAAGCTCCCGAACGATAACCCGGATGTCCCCGATTCCGTCGGAGTTAAGGTCGAGTATCTCCTCTCCGCCCCGGGGAATGCTCACGCTGCCGGAGGGGAGATCGAGAAGCGCCTCTTCCCCCACCCGGGCGAGGGTTACGGGATAGCGTTCGTCTCGAACCGGGACGACGATGACATCCCCCTCCTGGAAACGGCGCTCGAGAATCTCGTCGACCAAGGGGTAGGTATCCCCGACGGCCTGGACATCGCCGGCAACGGCGTCGTCCCTCGACCGCTGGAAAATGCCGCTTCGGGCGAGAAACAGAACGCCGAGCCCGAGGAGTAACAGAGCAGAGGCGACGGCGACAACCGGAATCCAGGGTAACGGGCGTTTGGCAACGATCAGCTCGTCGATAGGCGCCGGCTGTTCCTGGAGCTTGAAGCTCTTGTAGAGGTTCACCATCTCCTGGGGATCGAGGTCGAGAAAGATCGAATAGGTCTTGAGAAAACCGATCAGGTAGGGTTCCCCGGGAAAGGCATCGAACTCTTCCTCTTCGAGGGCCTCCACGAAGCGTTTGGCTATGTGGGTCTCCCGGGACACTTGGTCCAAGGAGTAGCCCTTTTCTTTTCGAGCGGTCTTGAGCTTCTCGCCGATCGATTCCATGAAGCTAAGCGTCCGGGTCGAAGAGAAAGTTTGAGTACGTATTGGCGCTGGCCGGTGGATCGTACTCGAACCGCCGGGCCGGAATGTTCTGGTTGATCCGGATATCCTCGAAATCGAATTGTACCTCGTCGTAGTTTGCCGTTGTCCCCTCGATGCGCCGGATAGAAAGGTCGTCGCTGATGGAGAGGGTCAACTGACGGAAGCCTTCGTTCGTGGAGCGCCAGGTAAGCCTGAGTTTGGTGACGAGCTCTTGGGACTCCTCGTCGAGACGGACGGGATCCGGATCGTCGAGGTAGGCGATGCTGTAGTTGCTCCGCAAGAGGCTCAGGCCCTCTTCGCCGGCCATCGAAGCCATCGCCTCGCTACCCCGCTGCCCAAGACTCTGTTGGAGAACCACGTTGAATTGAGGAACGTACACCATAAGGTGTTCACCGTCGGCGACGAGGACCTGCTCCTCCGGCGCGGTAAAGTCGATCCGGAGCAGATTCGGGGAACGATAGTAGAGCGTGCCTTCCATGTCCGACTCTTCCCGCTCGATTCGGATGTTGGCAACGTAGTCGTTTATCTCGCCGTAGCGCTCCGAAACGCTGTCGAAGAACCGGGGCGCGGTGAGTATGTCTTGGGCAAAAAGCGTGCCCGAGAGCAAGAGAAACAAAAGGCTTATATATCGATATCTCATAGTCGTCCAGATAGCCCGTTATGGTCGCGTAAAGATTAATTCTTTGTCAAGGAGCACAAATCTCCTCAAAGATTCCGGAGCTGATCCCGGAGATCCGCAGCTCGTTCGTACTCCTCGTTTTCGACCGCCCGTTCCAGCTCTATTTTGAGCTCGTCCTTCCGGTTGAGCGGTTGCGTGTCGATCTGCCGGAGCGCCGATTCAAGATAGGTAATGGACCGGGCCTTCTCGAACCGGAAGGTCGGTGAATCGATGTCCTCGAGATCGGCGATCTGCCGGATAGCCTGCCGGACGATACCCTCGGCAACATCCTTTATCTCGTTCTGCATGGAAAGCATCGCTCGGGAGATTGCGTTCATTCGGAGGATGTACGGTTTGAATTGCAGAACCGCATTCCGGTCCGCCTTGTCGTCGCAGTAACGCTCCAAGAGGCCGCAGAGGCGGAGATTGTGGGCCGTGTCCCGGGCTACACGCTCGAAGTCGTTGAGCTGAAACAGCAGCAAATAGCGGTAATAGAAGAGTACCCCTTCGTTCTGCAGTGCGCCGGCCATGGTGTGGTCTATTCGGTAGGCCGAGTCCTCGCCCATCTCCCCCACATGGATGGCTACCTCGGCCTCGATATGATCCACCACCGTGTCGGCGCCGAAGGGCCGCTGTCCGTCGGGGCGGCCGTCCAATTCGTACTGTTCTATCCCGAGGGGCAGGCGAACCTGGAGCACCTTCCGGCCGTCTTCCGCGTTGATTATCCGAGTCGTGTCGTCGGGATCGTACTCCCAGGATGCAAGCAGTGATGTCAGATCCTCTCTCATCGTCCCTAATATAACACCCATGCGAATGGACACGAAGCATTCGATTCCTTAGGATGCGCCCATCATGGTTGTTCTTTCCCTTGGTGGGTCGATTATCTCTCCTGACAACGTCGACGCGCCCTTCCTGAGAGCGTTTCGCCGGATTCTGACGTCCTACATCGACGAGTTCGAGGAGCAAATCGTCATCGTGACCGGCGGCGGAGCCCCGGCCCGGCGCTACCAGGCGGCCTTCCGGGAGATCGTTCCCGACGGTACCGACGAAGACCAGGACTGGATCGGAATCGCCGCGACGCGGCTAAACGCCGCCTTGGTAAAGGCGGTTCTCGGCGACTACTGCCTGGACCCGATCGTAACCGATCCGACCGAGCCGGAGCGTATCTCCGGGATGATCTTGGTCGCCGCCGGGTGGAAGCCCGGCTTCTCGACAGACTACGATGCCGTCGTTCTCTCAGAGCGTCTCGGCGCCCGGCTAATCGTAAACCTTTCGAACACCGACGGCATCTACGACTCCGACCCCCGGAACAACCCCGACGCAAAGCCGATCGAACGCCTCGGTTGGGATGAATTGCAGAAGCTGGTCGGGAGCGAATGGATACCCGGACGAAACGTCCCCTTCGACCCGGTGGCAACCAAGGCGGCGGCTAAGCTCGGGGCACCCCTTGTTGCCGCGGCCGGCCGGGACTTAGAGAACCTCCGATCCATCCTGACCGGAGAACCCTTCGAAGGCACCCTGGTAACCTAGAGCTACCCGGCTACCCAGACATTCGCCGAGCCCGTACCTCCATCAAAAGCTGCTCCAGAAGGGTTGCCCCTTCGTTCGAGAGCGCCTCATCCGGGGGGTGGTACCTTGCGGAGGCGAGAAGGCCCAAGGCGACGGTAGTGTTGTCGTTTTGGGTTCGGAGATAGCGCAACGCGGCGAGGACGCCTTCGAGGCGGGTGAGGCTCCCGGCGATCAACACTGCGACTTCCGGGGAATCCGCATCGTTTTCTCCGAGGGCTTCCCTAGCGGAAGAGAGAAAACGACGGGCATCGTCGCGTTTCCCCGCGTCCAGGCTCAAGGCGGTCGCCCGGGCGAGAATTTCCGCCCGGTGCTCCGGCGTCTCGAGAACTTCGAGGAGGCTCTCTACTTGTGAGAACTCGCCGTCCCGTCCGTAGATGGGAAGAAGGGTCCCCAAGAACTCGGCTGTGTCGGCGTCTTCCTGGGTGCCGCGGATCGCATCCACCGCGGACATCGCTTGGAGCTCCGCCAGCTGCCCTTCGTCGATAACCATGTAGCTTTCGGCCACATACCGGAAGACTTCGGCTCGCCGGAGGGGATTCACCTCTCGGGAGGCTTCCCGGACGGCCCGAGAAAAGGTGACGAAGGCCGTCGGCCTGTCGTCCTGCCGGGCGTAGAAAAGTCCGACCTCGGCGAAGCCCCGGGCACGAATCGATCCTCCCGGCAGAAGCTCGGCAACCCGGAGAGCCGGAACCGGGGCGTCGAGACGCAAGAGGTTTTCGAGCGCCCGGAGGCCTTCGACCGCCCCCTCCGGCGAGACCGCCGGCCTGCCCAGCTCCATCTCCCGGAGAACCCGGTTGAAGTACTGTTCCCGATTTCGCGTATCCCCCGCAACGGCGAAGATGTAGGCTACGTCGCTAAAGGCTATGCCCCGGAGCCAGGGGTTGTCGATGCTCTCCGCCGCAGGGATGGCCTGCTGGGCAAGGGTAGCCCCGGCGGGCCCGGCCCCCCGGGACGCGTACCCTTCGGCGATTCGGGCGAGAAGACGGATCCGTAACGAGAGATCCTCGGTAACGAGAACGGCGCTGACCAGTTCCTGGAGGACCGAATAGGTCTCTTCGCCTCCGGCGAAGGCGATATCCGCCGCATCGAGGAGAACGGAGCCGCGCCGCTCGGCGTCCGGGAGCTCCCGCAGCCGGTCGAAGACCCGTCGGAGCGCCTCGATAGACTCCTCCGGTTGGTCCACGAGAAGGTATCCCCGGGCCGGAACAAGATAGTCCTGGGGCTTGGTGCCATCCCGGGTCTCTTCCCGGGTCTCCAAGAGAACCGAAACGTAGCCCAACACCGCGGCGGCCCCGTCGATATCTCCCCGATCGACCAAGAGGGAGATGACTCGATCGTAGAACACCATTCGCCGGTCGAATTCCCGGACGGTGGTAGCGACTTGAAGGGCCGCGGGGAGGAGCGAGCTTCGGCTATCGATGGCCCGGGGATTAAAGCGCGGTTCTCCCGAGGGGCCCGAAACCGACGCGCAGGAGATTATGAGAAACGCTAAGAGCGGCGCTACTGCCGCGCGGGATAGCTGAGACATTCGTAACCTTTCACAAGATACCACGATTGCCCCAACATCCCTACGGGTTTTGTGAGGCGGTGACGCCGG
>CAYPUT010000123.1:1735-10048 GCA_964413945.1 uncultured Spirochaetaceae bacterium | reverse complement strand
GGAAGACGCGAGAGAGAAAGAGCGCGACTCGGCCCCGTACTCCGAGAGCGATAAATACCCGGGCCCGGCCCTTCGCCACCGCCGCGAGAATACGCCGGGCGCAGGCGTGCGGCGCCATTCCGCCTTGCTGATTGGCGTCCATCTTCCCGTAGGCCGACCCGTCGCCTTGAAGCGCCGAGGTAGAAATGGCGGTCCGGACAAACCCGGGTACCACGTGGGTTAGGGTGATGCCCAGGGGCGCGACCTCGGCAGCGAGGCTCTCGGCGTAGCTTGCCAGGGCGCTCTTGGTCGCCGAGTAGGTGGAACGAAGGGGTGTCGGGACGTAGGCGGCCAGGCTGGTTATTACCGCGATTCGCGGGCCTGCGGAGCGGCGGCTTTCGCTGTGGTGGGCCGCCAGCCGGGGGACCAGCGCCTTGAGCAGCCGCGCGGCCCCCCAGAAGTTGATATTCCAGAGCCGGTCTTCCACCTCGGCGGAGGTTTCGGTTGCCTGCGAACGTTGGCTGGTACCGGCAACGAGAAAGAGCCCATCGAGACGGCCGAAGGCGTTCCAGGCCGCGGCGGCAAGCTCGTTTATTGCCCCGATCTCTTCGAGATCTGCCGGGAGGACGACGCACCGTTCCGGAGCTCCCGCGGCAATCTCCGCGAGGGGCTCCGATCGGCGGGCGGTTAGGATGACCGAGGCCCCGGCGGCGAGGGCTTCCTCTGCGAGGGCCCTCCCGATGCCGGAGCTCGCCCCGGTTATCCAGTAGATCCGGTTACGATAAAAGTCCGCATTCGTCACTTCTCCGCTATTTTGGCAGCAATCCGGGCAACGTGTCTTCCCTGGTACCGGGCCCCTTCGAGCTCGTTGTCGCTGGGCATCCGGCTCCCGTCACCCCCGGCGATCGTGCTGATTCCGTAGGGGCTGCCGCCGGTGATCTCGTCGAGTCGCATCTGGCCCTTCCACGAGTAGGGGAGCCCCACGACGACCATTCCCATGTGGAGCAGATAGGTGTGAAAGGTGAGGATGGTCGATTCCTGTCCCCCGTGCTGCGTCGCAGTCCCGGTAAAGACGCTTCCAACCTTTCCAACCAACTTGTCTCCGGCCCAGAGGGGGCCCGTCGAATCGAGAAAGAGCCGCATCTGTCCTATCATGTTTCCGAAGCGGGTCGGCGTCCCGAAGATGATGGCGTCGGCGCTCTCGAGGTCCTCGTGGGTTGCCACCGGAATGTCGGCCATTGCTTTCTGGGCGTCTAAGGCTCCCATCTGAGCAAGAATATCCTCCGAAAGCGTTTCGGGTGCCCGGCGAAGCGACACCTCGGCTCCGGGGACTTCCCGGGCGCCTTCTGCAACTGCGTCGGCCAGGGCCTTGATATGGCCGTAGGTCGAATAGAAAAGAACCAAAACTCTCATCTGAGCTCTCCTTTAGGTGTATTGTTGATTAAGAATATAAGAAAAAATCTATTTTACCGGCAAGGCTCGCTGTCGGCCGGCGCTTGGCTTCCTCTGGCGGAAGGCTCCCCGCCCTGGTAGCCTGTCGCATGCTCGGAAACATTGGAGCCTTTGCGGCCCTCGGAACGGCCATCTGCTGGACCATTACTGCCCTGGCTTTTGAGAAGGCCGGTAAAGAGATCGGCTCTCTGTCGCTGAACCTCTTACGTCTGGTTGCTGCATTGGCGCTCTTCGTCGGGTACTCGATGCTCTTCCGGGGGCAGCCACTGCCGCTGGATGCGTCGCCGGAAACGTGGGGCTGGCTTTCGCTGTCGGGCCTCGTGGGGTTTGTCGTCGGGGATCTGTTTCTCTTTCAGGCGTTTGTCCTTATCGGGGCTCGGCTCTCGATGGTCGTCTACACGCTCGTCCCCCCCTTGAGCGCTTTGCTGGGGTTCTTGGCGATCGGCGAGCGCCTGGGTCCCGGACAGCTCTTAGGGATGCTCCTGGCGGTGGCCGGTGTGGGGATTGCCGTTGCCGGAAGGCCCCGAGCCACTCGGGACGCTCCGGGGCCACCCTCCGGCGTCGACTCGAACCTCGGCCTCGGCGTAACGGCAGCCCCCGGGGCGGTTCTCCTGCTGGGAGTGCTCTTCGCCTTCTTAGGCGCACTGGGTCAGGCCGGAGGGCTGGTTCTTGCCCGGATCGGGGTCGGCAGCTACGACGCATTCGCCGCGACGCAGATTCGAACTATCGCCGGGATCGGGGGTTTCCTTCTCGTGTTTCTCCTCGGCCATCGGTGGAAGCTGCTGGCACGCTCATTTAAGAGACCGAGGGCGTTCCTACCACTGAGTCTGGGCGCCTTTTTCGGTCCCTTCCTCGGGGTCTCTCTGGGCATGTTTGCCTTGAAGCACACCGAAACCGGGGTCGCGGCGACCCTCATGGCCCTGGTCCCGATCACCATCATTCCACCGTCGGTTGTTCTCTTTAAGGAACGCATTACCGCCCTGGAGACCCTGGGCACTCTTCTGGCGGTGGTCGGCGTGACGCTTATCTTTACCGCTTAGTCCACGTCTTCGACGGAGAAACAGTCCATCTCTTGAATAAGAGCCCCTCCGAGGAGGTTTGCGGCGGTTTGGAAGCCGGGCCGTACGCTCCCGTTGCATACGTGTTGCAAGGCTGTCGCCGCAGCGAGGACCGTAACGGTGTACGCATCGGGTCCCTTCAGAATGGCGGCGGCGACGGCGCCGTCGCAACCGGAGACCTCGCCGTAGATAAGGCTCTCGCGGGAGCCTTCGGTGAGGGTATCGGGCGCTGACCCGAGGTTCGCGAGGTATCGCGAGAAGGCTCGGCGGAGGAACCGTATTCCGAGAACGGGCTTTAGGAACCGCAGGCGCCGAATCGCCCGGACGATTCGGGAATCGGTAAGGGCGTAGACTTCGATATTCGGCACGTGGGTGGTGCGGTACGCCGTCAGCACGTCCACCCAGGGAATAATGACGGCCTCCCGAGGTCCCTCTCCCCAGTCTACCACGCGGCGTTTCCAGGCGATGGGAACCCGGACAAGCTTGTCCCGCCGGCGGACGTAGGCCGGCTCCCGGAGCGCTCCGACGAGGGTTTTCGCGCTCCCCTGCGAAAGCGCCTCGAATCCGCTGCGGAAGAGGCGCAGCTCCACCGCGGAGGAGAGGCGGGTCTTGAGGTACCGGGCAAGATAATCCGAGGGAACCAGATCGAAGCCGACTCCCGGAAGCAACATGACATCCCGGCGTAACGCCTCATCCTCCAGGGAGACCATCCAATGGATTACCGAGAGCTCTCCGGTGGTGTCCATGTAGTGCGTTCTATTTCGCAGGCAGGCGCTGACGAGGGGGGGCGCCGTTCTTCGAAAGGGGCCCGCACAGTTAAGGAGAACATCTCTGGTGCCGAGTACGGTATCCAGGGTATCCCGGTCGTCGACGGTGGACACCTGGTAGGGTAGATCGAGATCCTCCCCGAGCTTGGCGAGGCGATCCGGGTCACGGCCGAGAAGGAGCGGCCGGAGACCCCGCTTTACGACTTCGAAGGTTACGAGCCTTCCTACGTAGCCGTAGGCACCGTAGATGGCGCAGGAAAGCGGTCGGTCAGCCAGCGAGTATCTCCTCGATTCGCACCATCATCTGGTCCGTCGGCGCTGCGACGAGAACCGGCGCCTTCGTGTTCTCGGTTACCTGGAGGCCGGCTCTTCCGAGTCTCCGATAGTTCATCTACTCTCCTCTTCGAGGACCGTTGTCAGAGCGAGGCGCATCATCGTTTCGAAGGATTGCTCCCGCTCCTTACTGGAAAGTACCGCTCCCGTGGCAAGCTCGTCACTAACCGTGAGAACCGACAGCGCCTTTGCCCCGAAGAGAGCCGCCTCGGTGTAGAGACCGTAAGTCTCCATCTCTACCGCCAAAACCCCGAAGCGGCTCCAGAGCCGCCAGCCTTCCGGGTCGTCGCCGTAGAAGACGTCGGTAGAGAGTATTCCCCCGGCCCGGGCCGCGACCTCCATGCTAACTGCAACATCCATGGCCCGGCGAAAGAGTCCCGGGTCGACGCTGGGGCAATAGACGGCTCCGGGAAAGCGGTTTGCGTTGATGTTGGAGTCCGAGGAGGCCGTGGTGGCCACGACGATATCCCGGAGGTGGAGGTCTTCCTGAAGGCTCCCGCAGGAGCCGACCCGGACGAGGACCTTGGCACCGTATTCGGCGAGAAGCTCGTGGACATAGATGATGTGCGACGGAATTCCCATCCCGGTCCCTTGTATCGAGACTCGGCGGTCCTCCCAGGTTCCGGTAAACCCGAGCATGCCGCGAACCTCGCTGTAGCATTTTACGTCCTCGAGAAAGGTATGCGCCGCCCACTTCGCCCGAAGAGGGTCCCCGGGTAGAAGAACGATATCCGCGATATCTCCCGCTTGTGCTCCGATGTGTACGCTCATTACAGCTCCTTTGCCATCCATTCGGTTAGTTGTTCAAACTGTTCCTCGGTTCCCGGGAGGTTATCTGCTCCGGCCTCGAGCACCTGCGCGACACTCCGGCGGTCGTACCGCGTGCCCCCGAGGGTATTGTTCAGATAGTCGATCATCTCGGTGTTCAGGGCGTCGGAAAACACCCGCACTTCGACGATCCGTCCCCGCCGGACGTCGAGATGAAGGTCGATCTCCCCCCAATCGAAGCGGGTTTCGAGATGATGGCTAAAGTCCGGCGTTCGGCCGAAACGCCACTCCCAGTCCTTCATCTGCTCGTAGTAGGCGTTCAGAGACGGCTCGGACGCCAATTCCTTGCTATCGAGATGCTCTGCTTCCGCCGATTCCCCGTAGTGATTACAGAACACCTCGGAGATCTTGCCGGCCAAGGCGTCGTGGGTTAAATCCGGGACATACTCCCGGAGGTTGGCGACCCGGGAACGGACCGAGTCGATCCCCTTGCTGACGAGCTTTCGTTTGGTCGGGCTCAAGTAGTCGACCAGCCGAAGAAGATCGGCGTCGATCAAGAGGGTTCCGTGGTGGAAGGAGCGGTCCCGGGTATGCTTAAAGGCGCTCCCGGAGATCTTACGGCCTTCGACAAGGAGGTCGTTGCGTCCCGACCGTTCAGCGGGAATGCCGAAGGCGGCGAGGGCGTCGATGATGATCTGGAAGTTCTCTTCCTGACTGTACTGTTCCCGGCTTGTCATGAAGGTAAAGTTGGTGTTTCCCAGGTCGTGGAAGACCGCTCCACCGCCGCTTTGGCGGCGAGCCAGAAAGATACCGTCGCTCTCCATCTTGTCGAGGTGACACTCTTTCCAGGGGTTCTGGTGACGGCCGATAACAACGGTTTCGCTGTTTCGCCAGAGAAAGAGCACCCGGTAGGAAGGATCCATCTCGCGGAAGATCCAATCCTCCGTGGCGAGGTTAAACCACGGATTGGTGCTGTCCGAGGTCAGAAGCCGTAGGCTCACGCTGTTACTCCGGCGTCGGACTTACCTCGATTCGAGCAGCTATCCCGTAGTGGTCCGACGGATACTCGCCGTAGGTTGGCTCGTCTAAGATAATCTCCGCATCACGGACTCGTATACCTTCTCCCCGGACCATGATGTAGTCGATTCGCGCGGCCTCCGCGGGACCGTGGGGATTTGCCTCGATATCGATGTTGCTGTTCTTATCCGGATCCCAGGTGATGCCTCCGGGGCGTGACCAGGCGTCGACGAACCCGGCATCGACAAGGAGTCGCACTTCCGGGGACCCCGGGGGCGCCGAGAGGGTCCCGACCAGAACGGCCGGATCTGCCCCGGCGGTCTCGTTGATAAAGGTGACGGCGGCCCGGGCTTCCTCGAGGCGGCGCTCGGCGCCGGTTACCGCGAGGCCGACCCGTCGTCGGTACTCCTCGCCGGAGAGCTCCCCGGAGAGGTAGCGTTGCAGAAGGCCGTTTAAGGGCTCGGACCCTGCGAGGGGGCTCGGGAAGAGGTTGACCGCGAATAGATGTACTCGGCGGCCGGCAACGGTAATCTCGGCTGCCACCACGTGCGACACCTCTCCGGACTGGGCGGAGGTAACGTTGGTCACGAATCCGCCGGAGAGGCGCCGGTGGCCGGCCTCCCCGAGCTTTAGGGCCCCGTCGGCAAGAATAACCGTTCCCTCCCGGAGGTTGGTCGGAAAGCCCACCGGGCCAACCCGGTAGCCGCCCCGGCGAACGAAGAAGAGGCTATCCATCTCGAGGCGAGAACCGATCTCGTCGGCGTACTTCGGAAGCGGGTTCGCCTCGAAGAGCACCGCGACATCCGGTTCGAGGGCGCCAAGCTCTTCGGTTAACAGATCGAAGCGGAAGCTCCGGTTTCCCGGCTCCTCGTAGCTGTCGCTCGAGAGGGCTCCCCGGTATGTCAGACCGGACCAGACGTTGGCACCGACGACGAGTACCTCCTCTCCGGGAAGGAGCGTCGCGAGAAGGCCGAAAACAATCGAGAGAGCGGATCGTCGCACTGCCGCATCATATCACGAATACTCTTGACGTGGCACCGGAAAGCTGTTCCTCTCTGGAGGAATGCGGCGTCTCTTCGTGCTTTTAGGAAACCCAGGAAAGAAGTACCATCGCACGCGGCACAACGCCGGGAGGCTCTTCGGGGACTACCTCGGGGAGGCGCTCGGACTCTCCTGGCGGGGAAAGTTCCACGGCCTTGTCGCCGAGGCGGAGCTCTCGGGTGAACGGGTCGTGCTCCTCAAGCCGGAAACCTTTATGAACGACTCCGGGCGAAGCGCCCGGGCTGCCTCCGATTTCTATTCCATCCCGCTTCAGTCCGTCGTGGCGGTCTACGACGATACGGAGCTCGACTTCGGTGTGGTTGCCACCCAAACCGGTGGGGGGTTCAAGGGGCATAACGGCGCCCGCTCCCTGGCACAGCACTTGGGAGGGGGGGCCTTCCCCCGGCTCCGGATCGGCGTCGGGCGGCCCCAGTCCGGCGCTCTCTCGGCCCACGTCCTCGGGCCGTTTAATTCCTGGGAGTGGAGCGTTCTCGAAGACGTCTTCTCCGGCGCCCGGCGGCTCCTCGAAGAGGCCCTCGGGGCCTGGCCTCCGGAAGAGAGCCGCTGGTCGCTCTAGAACAGCCCGCGATAGAACAGCCGCTTTAGAACCAGCCGCGCTAGAACTCGTTCAGAGGCGTCCTGCCTCGAAAGGAGCGGGCGAGGGTCAGTCGGTCCGCGTACTCGAGGTCCCCGCCGACCGGCAGTCCGAGGGCGAGGCGGGTTGTCTTGACGTCCCTCGACTGAAGCTCCCGGGCCAGATAGAGGGCCGTCGTATCGCCCTCGACGGTCGGGTTGGTGGCAACGACAACCTCCGCGACACCGAGCTCCCGCACGCGGTCGAAGAGCCGGTTCAGCCCCAATTCCTCGGGACCAATTCCATCCATCGGAGAAATGACACCGTGGAGGACGTGGTAGAGACCCCGGAACTCCCGGGTCTCCTCGATGACCGAGACATCCTGGGGCTCTTCCACGACACAGATGACGGTCCGGTCCCGGGTCGTGTCGGTGCAAAAGGAGCAGACTTCCTGCTCGGTAAGGAGCCCGCACTCCCGGCAGGGGCGGATACGCTCTTTGAGCTCGGTGATGGCCTGGGCCAGGCCTTGAGCGAAACCGCTTTCGGTCTTCAAGAGATGATAGGCGATCCGGGTTGCGCTTTTCTTTCCGATTCCCGGCAATCGGGAAAAATACTCTACGGTGCGCTCGAGGGCGTTCATGCTGTCACGGAGCCTACATCAGGCCGCCGAGAAAGTCGGGCGGAAGGCCCATCCCCCCGGTAACCGAGGACATCTCCGTTCGGATCGCTTCCTTCGCCCGATACAGCGCGTCGGTAACCGCCGCCCGGACCAGGTCCTGGAGCAGCTCCGGGTCCGCCGGGTCGACCACTTCCGGGCTAATCGTAACCGACCGAACGGCGAACTGCCCGTCGATCTCGACCCGGACCATGTCCCCCCCGGCCCGGCCGGTAACCACGATCTCTTTGAGCCGCGATTGCGCCTCTCCGACCTTCCCTTGGATCTGTTGCAGGTTCTTGAGTATGTCCATCGGATTGATATTCACTCCGTCGTTCCTCCGTTTGCGATCACTTCTCCCCGAAAGACATCCCGGACTATTTCGACCTCCCGATCTCCGACGGCCTGAGCCTCCTCGGGGCTCCCGGTCTCCCGGGCTACTTCGATCCGTACCGTCTTGACGCCGGCTATGTGCTCCCCGGCGGCGGAAAGCAGCCTTTCGGTGTCCTGCCGGACCGCCGAAGCGGGATAGTCCGAATCGAAGACGATATGGAGCAGATTCTCGTCGTCGACCCGCCAGGCTACCGCCTTCTCGAGATTCGTCGCCAGAACGAGCTTCTCCCGCCGAAGCTCTTCGATAATGGCGATGCGAAGCGCCTCGTCGAGGCC
>CAYPUT010000123.1:0-1725 GCA_964413945.1 uncultured Spirochaetaceae bacterium | reverse complement strand
TTCTTAATAGAAGAATAATGTTTTTAACTTGAAATAGTCTTTAACCTCCAAGACCTGCCTGGGGTGGTGCCGGGACGGGTGCGGTCTCCGGGGCCTCCGCCCCGGCCGGGGCCGGGGCCCGGGCCGGGGCCCGATACGCCTCCGAGCTCACCATCGGCGCCGCGTTCCCCAGCTTCTTGAGCTCCTCGAGTATCTGCTGGTGAGACAGGTAGGCCGGAAGACCGGCGAGCTTGCTAACCGCGAGCTCCACCTCGAAGAGGGGGTGGACGCTGTAGCGCATCCGGCGGTAGAGCTCGAAGAGAATGTCGAGGGCTTTTTCCAACTGCACGTGGGAGAGCGCTTCGGACGCCTCGGTATGTAGTTGCGCCTCGTCGAAACCGAGAATACCCGGACGCCGCACCCCGCTCTTGTAGAGCAGGAGGGCGCGCAGATGCTCGGTAAGGTCGATGACCAGCTGATCGACGTCTACACCCGCTTCGACGAGGCGGTGCACCGCCGAAAGCGCGTCGTCGGTTTGTCCCCCGGCGATCGCCGCCACCAATTCCCGGATACGCTCGGGCTCCGAGAGTCCGAGGGTCTCAGAAATCGCCGCGGCGGTAATCTTTCCCTCGGTCAGAGAGGCAATCTGGTCGAAGAGGGTGTAGGCATCCCGCAGCGATCCTCGGGCTTCCTTGGCTATCCACCCCAGGGCGGCGTCTTCCACGTCGAGGGAGAGCTCTTCGGCCGCCTCGGAGAGTTTTTCGCGAATCACCTCCAAGGGAATCAGCCGGAAGGAGAAGTGCTGGCACCGGGAGCGGATAGTCGCCGGAACCTTCTGAATCTCCGTCGTCGCGAAGACAAAGATAACGTGGGGGGGTGGCTCCTCGATGGTCTTCAAGAGCGCGTTGAAGGCGCTGTTGGAGAGCATGTGGACTTCGTCGATGATGTAGATCTTGTACCGACCACTCTGCGGGGGAAAGAGAATTTCTTCCCGAATGGTCCGGACGTCGTTTACCGAGGTGTTGGAAGCGCCGTCGATCTCGATAACGTCGAGGGAGGTCCCGCGGATAATGGCGTCGCCGTAGCCGAAGTCCGGACAGCCGGAAGGGTCCGGGCCATCGGGACAGTTGAGCGACCGAGCGAGAACCCGGGCAGCGGTCGTCTTTCCCACGCCCCGGGGGCCCGAAAAGAGGTACGCGTGGGCCAATCGACCGGCCTTGAGGGAGTGCCGCAAGGTAGCGACAACAAACTCTTGCCCGGCGATTTCTTCGAGTCTCCGGGGGCGTTTTCTCGTGGCGGTTACTTCAAAATCCATGGTGTACGTAAAACCCCTCCAGCGCGCGCCAAGCTTTCTGCGGCACGTCCCTTGCTGCTTACCGCTGCTTCCTTCCGGACCTGACGGGGTTGGGCAGTAGGTAACTGCACAGGACCTAACGCGGGGACTGAAGGGGCAAAACCGGAGAGAGAGGGATTCGAACCCTCGGTACCCGGATGGGTACACACGCTTTCCAAGCGTGCACCTTCGGCCACTCGGTCACCTCTCCAATTCGAATGTCACGAACCCGGCCTCGCCGCGGGGAGACGCCGGCAAACTCGGAGAGAGAGGGATTCGAACCCTCGGAGCCGCAGAACGGCTCAACGGTTTTCGAGACCGCCCGATTCAACCACTCTCGCATCTCTCCAGCACTGTATGCCCAAGAGGACTCGAACCTCCGACCTTTAGATCCGCAATCTAACGCTCTATCC
>CAYPUT010000122.1:4769-10053 GCA_964413945.1 uncultured Spirochaetaceae bacterium | reverse complement strand
CCCGGTGGCTTGACCGCTTGCCAACGTCCCAACGGTGTCGTCGGAACGACCTTGGTAAGGTGTTACAATGACGGGACGATTGTCAAGACTCGGAGTCTTCTTCGCCGGCGCCGTTGTTATACGCCGTCATCACCTGCTCTTCGATCAAGGCCCGAAACTCCGGGGTAATCGGATGGGCAACATCCCGGAACTCCCCGTTCTTGGTCCGCCGATTCGGCATAGCGACAAAAAGGCCTCCGTGACCTTCGATTATCTTAACATTATGGACCACAAAGCAGTGGTCGAAGGTTATGGTAGCGTATGCTCGAAGCCTACCGTCTCCGGTTATCTTCCGAACGCGAATATCGGTGAGCTCCACCTTTCGCCTCCTCAACTGTCTGTGGTCCAGTATAGGAAATTCCGTTGACGATGTCACAGCTAAGATCTAATCTGGGCGCATGATAGACGAGAGTTTCGATGATTTCGATCGAGACGAGTTCTACGATGAGGTCGACGGGGACGACGGCTTTTACGACGAGGCGGATGCCGACGAAGACGAGCTTCCGGATTCCGAGGGGGATTGGGGCGACTCGCCCTGGTAGACGACTTCCCCCTGAAACCAGAGGGAGTCGAGGTCGTAGAATCGTCTCATCTCATCGGTCATCAGATGAACGACCATAAACCCGCAGTCTCGCAGTATCCACCCCGATTCAACCGAACGCTGGCGGACACCCAAGAGGGATACCCCCTCCTCGGCGAGATAGTCGTCGATCCGCCGCATGAGACCTCGAAGATGCCCGGTACTTCCGGCGGTGGCGATGACAAAGTAGTCGCTTACGCTCGAAACCCGGGAGATGTCGAGGACCACCGTCCGTTGCGCCTTGTGATCGTCGAGAACGCCGGCGGCCCCAAGGGCGAGCGTTCTACTGTCTGACATAGGTTCCATCAAAATCCCGTCCAAGAATGATTGTTACGTCGGCCGGGCTTTCCGGGTTCACATCCGAGACGACCCTGGTAGCCCTGATGATCTCCGCGGCCCGCTCGGCAAGCTCGACGTTACCTCTCCGGTCGATCACAACCGTATGCTCGATGCCCGTCGATTCGGCGTTCGCAAAGGAAACGACGTCGAAGCCAAAGCTCTCGTAGAGTTCCCGGGTCCGTCTGGCAAGACCGTTGATCGCCGTACCATTTAAGACTTCCAGGGAGATGACGATGTTTTCGTCCCGGACCGATTCTTCGGTCGCGAGGCTGTCCCGGACCTGCCGGACCGTTTCCCGGAGCCATTGCCCTTCGAAATGGGGAAACAGCAGCGTGTCCCTGCTGCCGGCGATCTCTACGACGCGCTCGTTTCCCTGCACCCGCCGGGAGATGCTCCGGTTGACGTCTAAGGCGGCAAGACTCTCGGCAAAGGTAAGGAGGCTCCGGCGATCCATGTTCGATTCTACGGCTCCGACGAAGTAGGGAGTGACCTGACGGTGGGAGAGGTAGTCCGCCTTGGTACCGATAGCCGCGAGGAGACGCCGTACGAAGGCCTGGCGCCGCTCGACCCGTTCCACATCGGTTTCTCCGGGCTCTTCGAAACTCAGGTAATCCCGGACCTTCGCGCCGTCGAGAACGACATTCCCCGCCGGCAGCATAAGGGCCGGCCCGCCCTCCGGCGGTCCGTAATTCGACGCGATAAAGACCTCGACGCCTTCGAGGAGATCGACGAGGTCCGAAAGGCCCTCCTCGTCGATTACCAGATAGAAGGGCAACGGCGTCCCGATGAGGGTCTCGACTTCGGTCCTAAAATGGTCGATTTCGCCCATCCGATAGAGGGTGTCGATCCGGTCGACCCGATCGAGGCGCCCGATGATCGCTCCGGTGTTCGGAGGCACGCTGACGAGGGCCGACTTTCCGGTTTCCGGGTGGTACATCAGCGCCTCGATAAGAAGGACATCTTCGGCCGCGTCGATAACCAGGAGAACATCGATCATCGACTGATTCTCGACAATGGTCGTTATGTCGTCGCTTCTCAACTGCGAGGAGAGCACCCCTACCGTTCCCGCAATGACGAGGAGAATAAGACCGACAATAATGAGGCCGCGATCGATGGGCTTATTCCGCATTACGGGGATACCGCCCGGCGTCGTAGCGTCGTTTCCATCGCGAGGGTCTCCTCGGCGAGACCCCGGCCCCTCTCCCGAAGGTGGTCGATAACCGCGAGGACGAGCGTAACCAGATCCGCCGAGTCCCGGAGCTCTCCCCACCGGCCGTCGAGAAAAGGCCGGTTGGGCTCGAGGTAGTCCGCAGCGTAGAGAATAAGATCTAAGGGTGACGGGTCGGCGGTCCCGAGGGTGTGGTGCCGAACCGCGTCGAGGATTTCCGGGTCTGTAACGTCGAAGGTCTCGAGAATAAACTGCGCCGCCGCCCGACCGTGAAGGAGGACGCGATTCTGTTCCTCCGGCGGGGAAAGCCCTCTGCCGTCCCGGAGCGCTTCCTCGGAAACGGCCTCCGGAGGCCACTCCCGGGCCAGGTCGTGAGCGAGTCCCGCCAAGCGTGCCTTCAGAGGATGGTAGTCGAAACGCCGGGCAAGCGCTTCGGCGGTGTCGGCCACGCCGAAGATATGCCGGCGACGTTTTGGGGAGAGGTTTTGCTCGAGGTAGGCGGTCACCTTCCTCACGTCAGCGTCAATAGAGGTCGTGTTGCTGTATAAAGACATAAACGGATTCAGTCACGAGGTAACGGAAGGCTTTTCCCAATCGGACTCTCTCCCGGATCTCTGATGATGACACCGGCATCGGAGAGTTGTCAATAGTCGCGAAGGGTTCCATTCCCGGAGGCAACTCCTCACCCTTTCGGTGAGCGACTATCAAATCGACTTGTTGAATCAGGGAGTCGGCTTCCTTCCAGCTGTCGAACTCCGTCGCCAGGTCGTCCCCGATGATCAGGCCCAGCTTGCCGTCTATGGTCAGCGTGTCGTAGAGGTGTCGGACCGTTTCGATGGTGTAGGTTACCTTCTGCCGCTCGAGCTCCCAGGAATCGACGACCATGTCCACCCGGCCGTTGAGCGCAAGGCGAAGCATTTGCACCCGTTCGTCCCCGGAAGCCTCAGGGCGCTCGGTCTTGTGGGGCGGCTGATACGTCGGAACGAATACTACCATGTCGTAGCCGAGGATGGTCTTGACCTCGTCGGCGATAAAGAGATGGCCGATGTGAATCGGGTCGAAGGTGCCGCCGAACATCGCCACTCTCATTTTTCTGCGTCCTCGAGAAGAATGGCGGCGAGCTCCTCGAGCCCTTCGCCGGTGAGCGCCGAGGTGCCGACAAGGCGCTCGGGAGTATTGTGCGCTTCCCGGAGGCGGGCCAGGCCGGCTTCGGCCTCCGGTAGGTCCATCTTGGTCCCGACGAGAACCGCCGGGCGCTCGAGGAGCGACGGATCGAAGCTCGAGAGCTCCTTTCTCAGGAGGCTAAGCGCCTCATCCGGATCGATAGGATCGGTTACGTCGATGGTGTAGAGAATACGCTGGGTCCGGGCGATATGCCGGAGGAAGCGAAATCCCATGCCCGCGCCTTCCGAGGCACCCTCTACCAGCCCCGGGATATCGGCGATGATAACCCGGCGCCACTCGTCGGTGAGCACCCCGAGATTCGGCTGTTTGGTCGTAAAGGGATAGGCTCCCACCTCCGGCTTCGCGGCGGTAAGGGCGGCGAGAAGGGAGGACTTGCCGGCGTTGGGGAATCCCACTATACCGACCTCGGCGATTACTCTGAGCTCGAGCTTGAGCTCCCGGCGTTCTCCGGGCGCTCCGGGCTGGGAAAAACGGGGAGTCTGGTGGGTCGAAGACTTAAAGTGGGTGTTGCCTTTGCCTCCCCGGCCCCCCTCGACGACCGTCAGCCGCGAATCGGGAGCCTTAAGGTCCGCGAGAAGCTCCCCAGTCTCCCGGTCCCACACCAGGGTCCCGAGGGGCACCTCGATAGTGGCGTCGGCCCCGTCGGCGCCGTGTTTGTTCCGCCCGGCCCCCGGCCTGCCGTTGCCCGCCTTGTGGTGCCGTTTGGTGACCAGATGTCCGAGACTATTGAGCTGGGGATGGGTTACGATTACACAGGCGCCACCGTCCCCGCCGTCCCCGCCGTCGGGGCCGCCTTTCGGGACGTAGCGCTCTCGTCGGAAGGAAAGGGCTCCGTTTCCGCCGCGACCGGACTCGACGGAAATGGAGACTTCATCAACAAAGAGGCTCAAGACGTCGCTGCGGAGCTACGCCGAGGGCTCTATCGAGATGGTTTTCTTTCCCCGACGGGTGGCAAACACGACGGTGCCGGCTGCGGTTGCGAAGAGCGTGTCGTCGCTCCCCTTCCCTACGTTGGTTCCGGGATGAAAACGGGTGCCCCGTTGTCGCACAATAATCTCTCCGGCCTTGACCAACTGTCCGCCGAAACGCTTTACGCCGAGACGTTGTGCGTGAGAATCGCGGCCGTTCTTAGAGCTTCCACCGCCCTTCTTATGTGCCATGTATCTAACCTCTTACGAAAAATTTATCTTTAGGAAGAGTTCGTCCGGCTCGTCACCGGCGACGTCTTCCAGGCTCCGGATAAGGAGGGCGGTAATCCCCGCGAAAAGCTCCTTTTGCTCCGTCGCCACGCTTTCTACCGACAATCTCAAGACGCCGGTACCCGGTGCCTCTCCGGAGACGTCAATCCCCGGCGTATCGAGAAGAAGCCCGGCCGCGCTACGAAGCAGCGCCGAGACGGCGCCACAGACCACGCTGACCTGCCCCTTTAAGACCAGGGCGTGTCCCGTGGCTTCCAACCGGCGAAGACCACCGTCCGCGTCGACGTCCATGACGACGCGAACCATGTTAGCCGGAGATCTCCCGGACGCGAACCACGGAGTACTGCTGACGGTGGCCCCGCTTCCGGGCGTAGTTCTTCCGCCGCTTGTACTTGTACACGATTACCTTACGGTCCCGGATATGCTCTTCGACGACACCGCGTACCGCCGCACCGGAGACGTAGGGAGCTCCAACCTTGACATCGTCGTCGTTTCGGACCATCAGGACCGAGTCGAACTCGACGACGTCACCCTCGTTCTGGGAAAGCCGATCGACGCGAAGGGTCGCACCCTCCTGCGCCTTGTACTGCTTTCCACCGATTTCTACTAATGCATACATTGTCTTGCCTTACCTGAGTTTAGAGAAGGTACTAAGTACCACGACGCGAGGCAACGGTCAAGGGGGCGGTTCAAGGTGTTACACCGAGCGCTTGCGATCGAAGAGCTCGCGGAATCTCCGCCCGAAAAGACCCGGTTTCGGGGTTCCGGCGGCCG
>CAYPUT010000122.1:0-4669 GCA_964413945.1 uncultured Spirochaetaceae bacterium | reverse complement strand
AAGAGCTCGCGGAATCTCCGCCCGAAAAGACCCGGTTTCGGGGTTCCGGCGGCCGCCGGGGCCTCGGAGTCGGTCTTTGTGGCGTGGGTGGCGTCCCGGTCCGGGCTGTACACCAGGTAAACCAGATGCCGGGCGTCGTCGAAGACTCCGTAGACGTCGATACTCCGTTTACCCGATTCGACCTGCCGGTAGCCCCCGTAGCGGGCCACCTCGGTGAGAATCTCTCCGGGACGGACCTCGGGAAAGACCGAGTCTATCGGCGCGTCGAGAAGCTCCGATTTCCGGCGCTCCGCCTTATCGGCGTATCGGTCCGAGACATACCGAATAATCCCCCGGGGTTCGGTTACGATGAGGGAGACGCCTACGTTCTCGATTAGGAACGCAGCAAGATTGCTGAGGCCGAAAATCTTCGACGCACGCTTCGCGCTTACCTCCCCTACGGTCGACAGCAGGGTGGCTATACGCCTGCCTAAGGGCCCGAGACGGTAGAGGCGGTTCTCCGGGGGAACCCCCCGGAGCCGGGCGAGCTCGTGAATCCGGTCGAGGAGCCGAAGGACCCTGCCTCCGGTGCCCCACATGGTTACGAGAGCCGCAACGGCAGCGATAAACACCATCCCAGCAATAAAGAGGAAGCGCTCGGCGGCGGCGGTACTCTCGACGGCCGTCCTCTCTACACCGGAGAGAATGGCCCGGTACCCTAGAAACCCAAGAGCTCCGACACCGAGGGAAACAACGAGGAGGGTAAGGAGGAAGAGGCGACGCTTTACGAGAACCATGGCTATAACTCTCCGGGTATCCTCAATGGATTTGGCGTAACTCTTCGATGTCGCTGTCCTTGCCGGCGACCACCAAGATATCGTTCTGCTTAAGGACTTCGGTGGGTTCGGGAAAAATTACCCGGTCCTCAGGAACCGCCTCCCCGGATTCTTCGATATCGACCAAGGTACGCCGGAGGGCAACAACGATAAGCCCGAGGCGCTTTCGAAAATCGAGCTCTTTCAGCGTCGAGCCGACGAAGTCGCCGGGGACGAAGAGCTCGGCGATGCTCAGGGTCTCCGAGAGGGGGATCTTGTCTAAGACCTCCGGCGCCGTCAGACGGGTCGCCAAACGTTGCCCCGCGTCCTGTTCGATGTTAATAACCTCGTCGGCGCCTACCTGGAGCAAGACTTTCCGATGGATCGGACGCACCGCCCGGGCGACGATTCGCGGAACCCCGATGGCCCGAAGGTGGGCGGTCACGACGATGCTACTCTCCATGTCGTCCCCGATGCCGACGATCGCGACATCCACGTCGTCGAAGGGCACCTTGTTCAGAGAGATTTCGTCGGTGGCGTCTAAGAGAATCGCCTGACTCGCCGTCTGCTTGATCTTGTCGATGGAGTCGGGATGATTGTCGATGGCAATGATCTTGACTCCCTTCTCGCTGAGAACCTCGCAAACCCGAAGCCCAAAGGCCCCGAGCCCGATAACCGCGTAGACGCTCTGCTTTGCCATTCCTTCTCCTCTACCCTACCAGTATCTCGGCTTCGGGATAGGCCACCCGGGGCCCTTCGCTCCGGCGGGCCGTCGTCGCCGCCAGAATCGTCAGGGGTCCGACCCGCCCGAGGAACATGAGCGCGACAATGACGAGCTTCCCGAACTCGGTCAATCCGCTGGTTAGCCCCCGGGACAAGCCGACGGTCGCGAAGGCCGAAGTCGACTCGAACATAATATCCACGAACGGCGCATTCTCGGTGATCGATAGAACAAGGGTACCCAGACCGACGGCGATAACACCGAGAAAGAAGACCATCAGACTCCGGAGGAGCGCTTCGAGGGAGATAGACCGCCCTGCGAGGACGATCCGGCCACTCTTGTCCCTTCCTGCGGCGATCGCCGCTCCGATGACCGCCGCGCTGTTAATCTTTATTCCCCCGGCGGTGCTCCCGGAGGCCCCCCCGACGAACATAAAAGCGATCATCAGAACGCTCGTGGCCGTCGTCATCGCGCCGATGGGAAGGGTGTTGAAGCCCGCCGTCCGGAGGGTTACCGACTGGAAGAGGGCCGAGAGGTACTGCTCACCAAGGGGTCGGCCCTTAAGGACGTTGCCGTGCTCCAAGGCGTAGACACCGATGGTACCCAAAAGGATAAGCAACCCGGTCCCGATAAGGACGATCTGCGTGTTCAAAGAAAGGGGGCCGTGGTTGGCTCGACGGAGACGTTGTCGGAGCCGGGTTCCCGCCTCCCCGAGGACGGCGAAGCTCGCTCCACCGAGGACGATCAAAAGGACAACCGAAAGACTGATCACCGGGTTGCCGGCGTAGCCTTCGAGGCTATCGGTAAAGAGGGAAAACCCGGCGTTGCAGAAGGCAGAGACCGCGTGGAAGAGGGCCAAGAAGGCCGCCCGGGGGCCCTCGCCCCGGAAGCCGAGGTAGAGAACCAGGGCGCCGGCAGCTTCGATTCCGAAGGTGATGCCGATAATCCGGCGGAGCGACCGAGAAAGGGAGCGCATATCCGCCTCGTTCGCGGCGTAGGCGATAAGGTAGCGATCCTCCAGGGTCATCGACCGGCGGAGGATGTAGATGCTGATAAACGAGAGGATCATGATGCCCAGACCGCCTACCTGCATCAGCGCCATAAGGGCGAGGTGCCCCCAGAGGGAGAAGGCCGTCGCGGTATCTACGACGATGAGCCCCGTAACGCAGACAGCGGAGGTGGCGGTAAAGAGGCTGTCGATAAAGGAGAGCCCCTCTTCTCCGGCGGCGGTAAAGCCGAGCATCAACGCCAGCGTACCGACGAGGATAACCACGGCGAAGCTCAAGACGATGGTCTGCGCGGGATGGATCGTCATCCCCGCGAGAAATCCGGACACCCGGCGCATCCGGCCGTACATCTTAAAGAGCGGAAACGTGTTTCGAACGAGGATTATCGCGGTGGAGCCGGTACTCCGGGCGGCCTCGGTAGGCCAGAATAGAAGCGCCTTGTTGTAAACAAAGAAGACCACGAAGGCCGCTACGAATAGAAGGGAGAAGACGTTCCGTTTGAGGTAGAGCCGGGCGTATGGGGCTGCTTTGATGTTCCAGACGATCTCGAGGACGATAAGGACGATGAGCCCTACGTCGAGGACATTGAGAAGCACGAGCCCGGCGATTGTGTCGACCCCGCTCTGCTCGACGAAGAGGGCCACGATGCTCACGAGAAAAGCAGAAACAATGACGGTTCGCATCCGGTTCATCGAATCACCGTTCTAGTCCGAGAAGTTCTCGATAAGCCCGTCGACCTGGTACTGAACGGCGAGGTCTAACAAGTCCTCTACGCGGACAAAGGGCTCGGTGAGCTCCATCGCCTCGGAGGCCTTCCTAAGAGCGGTCTCGATAGCGTTCATACGGTGAGAGCATAGACTCGTCGCGGGAGGTTATGCAACGATACGCGAAACATGGCACGCTCAAAACTAAGGGGACCGGTTGGCGTCGCTCTCGGCGGCGTGTCACAGCTACCTGTCATAGCTTGTCACAGCTCGTATCTCCGGTTGGGATCGGTGGGGCCGGAGCCTCGGGGGGTAACAAGCCCTTTGTCCACCATCTCCTGCAGGTCGCGCTGAAGGGTTCTGCGATTCGCATCGGGGCAAAGCGATTCATAGACGCCGATGTCGATCGCCCGGTGCTCAAGCAGATGACGCATCGCAAGTACTTGTCGGCCATTGAGGTCGTGCTCACGGCCTACGATATCGGCCCGGATAGCGGCTTTCCCACGTTCGACGACTTCGGTCAGTTGTGTGGCCAGACCCTGGACAAAGTACTCAAGCCAGCCGGTCAGATCTAAACCCTTCTGACGTACGGTTTGAATCGCGCGATAGAAGGAAGCCCGGTCCCGGTCGTAGTACTCGCTAATGGTAAAGAGCCGCTTAAAATCGTACCCCGCCCGATAGAGACAGAGGGTCGAGAGTAGCCGGGAGGTCCGGCCGTTTCCGTCGAGGAAGGGGTGAACGTGAACGAGGTAGAACTGGGCAATTCCGCTGACCAATACCGGATGTACGGCTTCGGAGCCTAATTCCGGAGAGTTCAGCCAGCGAACGAGCTCTTTCATCAGGCCCGGCACGTCCTTGGCCGGGGGTGGTGTGTAGATGGTCCTCCCGGTCGCCGAGTTCACCACGTAGTTTTGGGTCCGGCGATACTGACCCGGTGCAGCCTCCCCGCCGCGTACGCCTTCGACCAGTCGGCGATGGATTTCCAGAACCAACTTCTCGGTAATCGGAGCACCGCTATCGAAGTACTCCGAAACAAAGTCGAAGGCCCGGCGGTAATTGAGCAGCTCTCGGGCATCGTCAGGATTGGCCTCGGGCACGGAGGCCCCTCCAAGGAGGCGTTCGGCCTGGTCCAGGGTAAGCTGGGTCCCTTCGATGTGGGTGGTGTGGTGGGCCTCCAGCACAAAGGCGCGGTGCGCCATTGCGCCTATCCACTCGTCGGAGAGCGTTGCCGCCTCCAGGAATCCCCGAGCCCGCTCGATTTTGGTCAGGGAGCCCGTGACGGCGTTCGTTATGGTAAAGCGGGGCCGCAATCCGCCGCCTACCATCAGCCCTCCCCGTCGCTATTCGCGGAGACTCCTATCTGTCCGGTGACCGCGGCCTTGCTCTCTTCGGAGGCCTTCCTAAGAGCGGTCTCGATAGCGTTCATACGGTGAGAGCATAGAC
>CAYPUT010000121.1:6123-10204 GCA_964413945.1 uncultured Spirochaetaceae bacterium | reverse complement strand
ACGCCATAACCTCGATAAAGTGATACGGCGGCTCCTTCCCGGCTTCCTTCGCGGCCTTGACCTCGTCGAGGACCTTGGCCACGTTGGAGATCGAATGAGCTACCGCTACCCGGACCTTGGTGCCTTCGATGTCGACTTCCGCCGCTTTGACCCCTTCGAGGCCACGAACCGCTTCGAACTCGACCTTGGTCAGGTCGCGTTTAGTCACCATGTGATGCGCGGTCCGGAGGGCCGCTTCCATGACGCCGCCGGTCGCGCCGAAGATGGTTCCCGCGCCGGTATAGATACCGAGGGCCTCGTCGGCCTCTTCGTCGGGAAGGCTCAGGTAGTCGATACCGGAGGACTTGATCATTCGGGCGAGCTCCCGAGTGGTAATCGAGACGTCGATGTCCTGGGAACCGGAGGAGTACATGTCGGTTCCCCGGGAAATCTCGTACTTCTTCGACGTACAGGGCATCACCGAAACGTGGAAGATTTCCGACGCGTCTTTCTCGATCTGCTTGGCGTAGTAGGTCTTGGACATCGCCGCCAGCATCATCTGCGGAGACTTCGCCGTCGAGAAGTGGGGGATCATTTCCGGATAGAACTTCTCCATGTAGTCGACCCAGGAGGGGCAGCAGGTCGTAATCAAGGGGATCTCGCCCTTCTTGTTGACGAAGCGCTCCACGAACTCCGAGGCCTCTTCCATGATGGTAAGGTCGGCGCCGAAGTTGGTGTCAAATACGGTGTCGAATCCGAGCCGCCGCAGGGCTGCGTAAAGCTTCCCGGTGGTAATGGTTCCGGGATCGAGGCCGAAGGCTTCGCCGATGGCAACCCGGACCGCAGGGGCCACCTGAACCACCGTATGGAGCTTCGGGTCCCGGATACCGTCCCAGACCTTCCGCGTCTCGTCCTTCTCGAAGATCGCGCCGACGGGGCAGTGGGCCGAGCATTGGCCGCACTTGATGCAGGGGCTGTCGTCGAGGAGCACGTCCCCGGCGGGAGCCATCCGGACCTGGTCGCCTCGGTCGAGGAACTCCAGGGCGAAGACGTTCTGGACGTTCTGGCAGACGTTTACGCAGCGTCCGCACTTTATGCACTTCTCCGGGTTCAAGACGATGGAAGGGGTCGAGGTGTCCTGAGGAATCTCCTGGACGTTCATCTCGAAGGGCATCTCCCGAATGCCGAACTCGGCGGCGAGGCTCTGGAGCTCGCAGGTGCCGTTTCGGCCACAGGTCAGGCAGCTGTTCGGGTGCGTCGAGAGAATCATCTCGATGACCGTCCGGCGAACCTGGTGGAGCTCCGGATCGTGGGTAATCACCTCCATCCCCTCTTCCACGGCGGTGGCGCAGGCCCGCATCATCTTCTTGGAACCGGCGGCCTTGACGACGCAGATTCCGCAGGCCGCCCAAGCCGGGAGGTCGGGATGGTAACAAAGAACGGGAATGTTTATCTGCGCCTCTTTCGCGGCCTGGTAGATGGAGGTACCCGCTTCGACCTCCATCGGCATGCCGTTTATCTTGCAGTTAATCGTGCTCATCTTGATCTCCTACCTTACTGCTTTTCGACCGCGTCGAACTTACACGCGTTGTAGCACTCGCCACACTTGATGCAGAGCGACTGGTCGATAACGTGGGTCTGCTTGCGCTCCCCACTTATGCAATTGACCGGACATCGTCGGGCGCAGAGGGTGCATCCGATACAGTTCTCCGGAAGGATGTAGTACTTAACCAGGTCCTTGCAGACACCGGCGGGACAACTCTGTTCTTGGATATGCGAGAGGTATTCCTCCCGGAAATACTTCAGAGAGGAGAGAACCGGGTTCGGCGCCGTCTGGCCGAGGCCGCAGAGGGAGGCGCGCTGCATGCTGTAGCCGATCGTCTCGATGCGATCGATGTCCTCCATCGTGCCCTTGCCCTTGGTTATCCGGTCGAGGATGTTGTAGAGCTTTCGTCCACCGACGCGACAGGGGGCGCACTTACCGCAGGACTCCTCGACGGTAAAGTCCAGATAGAACTTGGCGACGTCGACGATACAGTCGTCCTCGTCCATGACGATCATTCCGCCGGAACCCATGATTGAACCAAGCTCCTGCAGATGCTCGTAGTCGATCGGCGTGTCGATATAGTCGGCGGTAATAACACCCCCGGAGGGACCGCCGGTCTGCACCGCCTTAAAGGCTTTGCCGTCGGGAATTCCCCCGCCGATCGAGTAGATAATGTCCCGCAAGGGGGTCCCCATCGGTACCTCGATAAGCCCGGAGTTATTGATCTTTCCCGTCAGGGCGAAGACCTTGGTTCCCTTGGACTTCTCGGTCCCGATCTTAGCGAACCATTCGCCACCCCGAGAGAGGATGACCGGAATATTAGCCAGGGTTTCGACGTTGTTGATAACCGTCGGCCGGCCCCAGAGGCCCTTTACCGACGGAAACGGCGGTCGCGGCTTCGGCATGCCCCGCTCCCCCTCGATAGAGGCGAGAAGCGCCGTCTCCTCGCCGCAGACGAAGGCGCCGGCTCCGAGCCGGAGCTCGATATGGAAGGAGAAATCGGTGCCGAGGATGTTGTCCCCCAAGAGTCCCGCCTCGGTAGCCTGCTTTATGGCCACCTCGAGGCGATGAATCGCCAAGGGGTACTCGGCCCGGACGTAGACGTAGCCTTGGTTGGCACCGATCGTCTTTCCGGCAATGGTCATCGCTTCGAGAACCGAATGGGGGTCCCCTTCGAGGACGCTCCGGTCCATGTAGGCCCCGGGGTCCCCCTCGTCGGCGTTACACACGACGTACTTCTGATCGCTCTCGACCTGCCGGGTAAAGTTCCACTTCATCCAGGTCGGAAAGCCGGCGCCACCCCGGCCCCGGAGCCCGGAGGTCTTGAGCTCCTCGATCGTCTCTTCGGGGCTGAACTCGAAGAGCACCCGCTCGAGGGCGACGTAGCCGTCCCGGGCGATGTACTCGTCCATATTCTCCGGGTTGATGAACCCACAGTTTCTCAAGACGACCCGGAACTGCTTCTGGTAGAAGCTCATCTCGTCGATCCGGGCAAACTCTTTGCTGTCGGCTTCGTGATAGAGGAGTCGCTCGACCGGGCGGCCCTTGACGACCTGCTCGGAGATAATCTCCTTCGCATCCTCGGGCTTCACCTCGACGTAGAAGGACTCCTCCGGGAGCACCTTCACGATGGGGCCCTTCTCGCAAAAACCGAAACAGCCGGTCTTTACGATCTGGACGTCGTGGTCGACTCCCTGGGTCTCTGCTTCCCGAATAAGGTTCTTAAAAATGTCGTCTGCGGAGCTGGAGACACAGCCGGTCCCGCCGCAGACCAGAATGTACTGCTTAAACGCCATGAATTACTCCTACTTCTCGCCGGTGCCTTCGACGATGTCCGCCGCGGGCCGGTCAAAGATGTGATCACTCAGCAGCTCTTTCGAGAGGATGTGCTTCCGAACGATCTTCCGGGCGACCTCGGGGCTGACCTTCCCGTAGATGACGTTCGGCATCTCCTGCATCTGGACTTCCACCGTCGGCTCGGCGTGGTCGAGACCTAAGCTTCCGGTCTGTCGCACCGCAACGTTCGTGAGACCGTGGGTTTCCAGCTCGTCGAGAAAGGCCGCGAGGGTTTCCTTGGCGCCGGCGGCGATCCCGCTGGTGCCCATTCCGACAACGACCTGAACCGTCTTGTTGTCGGCGTCCCTCATATCGAGTTCTTGGCGCTTCTCTGCGCGCATCTTCTTAAGCTCGGCAAGGGTCATTCGTGCCACATCACACCTCCAGTGCAAAAAGTGATGATTCCTCTCCCCGGAGAAACTCCTTCAGGAGCCCGAGGGAGGCCACGCTATCCAAATCGCCGAGGGCATCTTTGAGCTCCGATCGGCGAACCGTATAGTCGCGGGTCCTTTCCCGAACCAGAGTACGGGAAAAGACGAGTTCGTAGTCGCCGGGGTAGCACATCAGCGAGAAGGCTAAGCCCGGCACGTCTCCAACCGGGGGACAGTCCAGGTGGTCCGTAGGAACAACAAACCGCACCGACGTGCCCTTCCCGGACTCCGAGGCAATGTCGAGGCGTCCATTAGTCTGCTCCACCAACTGGTGAAGAAACGAAAGGCC
>CAYPUT010000121.1:0-6113 GCA_964413945.1 uncultured Spirochaetaceae bacterium | reverse complement strand
GATGCTTCCCCGGCGCGGTCACAAAGGGGTCCCGGGCCGCCTCGAGCTCCGCCTCGTCCATCCCCCGCCCCTCGTCGTCCACCGAAGCGTCGAACTCGGTTACGCTCTCGTGGACCCGCACCGTCGTAACCGGCGAGGCGGCTTCCAGGGCGTTTAGGGCGATATCTTGGACGAAGTCGCAGAGCGTCGCGTGCACCGCTACTTGCCCCGATACTTCGCGAGAATCTCCGGCAGCTTCTCTTTCGTCAGCTTTCCGTAGACGTCACCGTTCACGGTCACGACCGGAGCGAGACCGCAACACCCGACACACCGGACCGACTCCATCGAGAACTCATCGTCCTCGGTGGTGCCCCCGACTCCGATACCGATAAGGTTCTCGATCTCCTGGATAAGGTCGTTGCCACCTTTAAGGTAGCAGGCAGTCCCCATGCAGACCGACACCTTGTTCCTTCCCGGCTTCGTCAGCTTGAAAAAATGGTAAAAGGTCAGGACGCCGTAGATCTTCGCCAGCGGTGTCCCAATGAGCTTCGAGAGCTCCAAGGCAGCCTCTCTGGGGACGAAGCCGTAGTACTCCTGGACCCGGTGAAGGATCATGATGAGATTTCCGGGCTTGTCTCGCCATTCTTCGACGAAGGAGACAATCTCCTCCGGCAGGCCTACTTCGTGCGCAGTAACGCCAGCCATAATACCCCCCGAATTAGTTATGAGCGATTGGGCGAAATCTACCATGATATCGAAGTATTAACAAGCCATAGACGCATCTATTGGAAAAATCACTCTTATATTAGTCAAAGAGGATGTTTGGCTTGACTAACTTCACATTAAAGTGCAATAATTGTCTACTTTTGTGAAATAGGGTGCGTATGACTTGGTCCAAGCCTTTGATCTCTCGCTTGACTCGCTATCTGAGGGTTCTCCGACAGCTGCGGTCCCTCGGATTCGCGAAGGTATTCTCGAACAACCTCGGAGATGCCGTCGGTGTCAGCGCCGCGGTGGTCCGGAAAGATTTCTCGGCAATCAGCATCGGCGGCAATAAGCGCGGTGGGTACGACATCGACTATCTCCTCAGAGAGATCACCGACATACTTGGGAAGCGGGAACCCCAGGAGGCGGTTCTCGTCGGCTGCGGCCGAATGGGAAGCGCGATCCTGCAGAATAAAGCCCTCGAAAAAGAGGATATCCGGATCGTCGCCGGGTTCGACGTGGAAAAGGAGAAGGTCGATCACACCGCTGCGGTACCGATCTACCACATCTCGGAGCTCAAGAAGATCGTCCGGGCTCAGAAGGTCGAAGTCGCGGTTCTCACGGTTCCCGACGACAACGCCCAGGAAGTCTTTGAACGCCTTCTCGACGCCGGGGTCCGGGGCTTCCTAAACTTTACCTCGGTCCCACTGAAATGCCCCGATCCGCAACTCTCCGACGGCTGCGTCGTTCACCACGTGAATATCGGGCTGGAGCTCGAGATCCTCTTTTATCTGGTCCGCGCGGCCAAAGAAGGCACCCTGACCTGATGTCCGGACCCACCATTCCCATAAATGCCGAAGACTCCCCGTCGTACGTCGTAGAATTGATCTACCGGCTTCGCGTCCGGGACGTCATGACCACTCCGGTGCAGACCGCGGACCGCAAGAGCCCCTTGCGGAATCTGCAGAAAACGATGAAGGAGAAGTCGATAACCGGGGTGCCGATCGCCGAGGGCAAGAGGCTCTTCGGCATCATCAGCATGGACGACATTATACGGGCGATGGAAGCGGGGTACATGGACGATCCCGCGGAAGACCACATGACCCGGAACCTCATCGTCTTGGAAGACGATATGCCCCTCAGTTTCGCTATCTCCTACCTCGAGAAGTACCGTTTCGGCCGGTTCCCGATCCTGAACAGGGACAAGGAGCTCGTCGGAATTCTCACCAGCCGGGATGTCATCACCGCCCTCTTGGTGGAGATCAACAAGCAGGTGGAGCGTCTCGAGGAGCAGACGAGGACGGAAAAGGACGGGGCCGCCCCGGGAGATATTCACCTCGAGTTCACCACCTGGAAGTTCGATTTCGAGAACGCCGGGAAGCCGTCGGCGGAGATAAAGCGGATCCTCAAGGAACGCGGGTGCGACACCAAGACCATCCGACGGATCGCCGTGGCCACCTACGAGCTCGAAATGAACCAGGTGGTTCACTCCGAAGGGGGGCGCATCATCTTCTCCCTCGAGGGGGAGATCGCCCGGGTTACCGCGAAGGACACGGGCCCCGGAATTCCCGACGTGGAAGAGGCGATGGTCGAAGGTTTCTCGACGGCGAACGACTGGGTCCGCTCCCTCGGTTTCGGCGCGGGAATGGGCCTCCCGAACGCCCGAAGAGTATCCGACGAGTTTTCGATAGAGAGCGCCCCGGAAGGTACGGTGGTACGAGTCGCCGTCTACCTTCATTGCCGGGACAAGAAAAATATAGGAGAAGAGACGTGAGAATCAGCGAGCTTGCAGGCGTCCTCGGCTACGAGCTTATCCAAGATAGTTTCGATGACCGAGAAGTAACCGACGGCTACACATCCGACCTCTTAAGCGATGTGATGGCGAACGCCCCGGACGGAGCGGTGCTGATTACCATCCAGGCGCACAAGAACAGCGTTGCGGTCGCTTCGATGACCAATCTCGCCGCCCTCATCATCTGCAACAGCCGCCCCCTCCCCGAAGAGATGATCCAAGCGGCCGAGAGGGAGCGTATAGCGGTTCTTTTGACCGACAAGAACCAGTTCCAGGTTTCCGGGGAGATCTACACCGCTCTCAAGCCTTTGGAATAGGTGCCGCTTTAGGTGATGGACGGCTTTCGCGCCGATCTCCACATCCACTCCTGCCTGAGCCCCTGCGGAGACTGGGACAACTCGCCGTCGGCGATAGCTCGAAGGGCCCGGGAAGTCGGTTTGGATATGGTCGCGTTGACGGATCACAACAGCGCCCTGAACTGCCCCGCCTTCGAGGGTGCGTGCCGCCGGGAGGGAATCGCCTGCTGCTACGGCTTGGAGTTAACCACCCGGGAGGAGGTCCACGTTCTCGCCCTCTTCGGCGAGGTATCCACCGCCCTAACGATGGGGCGCTTCATAGCTGAACACTTGCCCCCGGTACGCAACGACCCGAAGCGGTTCGGCGACCAGGTCGTCGTCGACGAAGAGGACTACGTTGTAGAGGAAGTAGATTTTTTTCTCTTGAGCGCGTCGTTTTTGAGTATCGAGGAGATTGTTGATAAGACCCTCGAGCTCGGGGGCCTCTCGATCCCGGCCCATATCGACCGGACCGCCTTTAGTCTCGGATCGCAGCTGGGATTCGTACCGGACCTACCCTTTACCGCCGTCGAGTCGACCCGCCTCCCGGCGATCCCGGACCCCGGGGAGCTGGCGGTTATCGCCGATTCCGACGCCCACTACCTCTCCGATATCGGAAACCGCTACACTCTCTATCGAGGAAACGCACCATCATTCGAAGCCATTCGCACCGCCTTAAGAGACAAAGCCATTACGACCAGCCTCGCCCTCGATTGAAGTTTCTCCGGGTCGTCGGCATCCTGCTCTTTTTCTCCCTCCTCTCGGGGATGCCCGCCGGCGCTGCAGCCGAGCCGCCGGAGTGGGCCCGTTTTTTTCGATTCGAGGACGCGCCGGAGGGCCGAAGGGTTATCGTTGGAAACGCCGCCCTCGGCGTCCCGGAGGAACCTTACCTACTCGGCCGGGACGTTTCGATTCCCGTCCGGCGGGTCGTTATCCTTTCGAGTAGCTATGCCCCGGCATTCGAAGCCCTCGGCTCCCTCGACGCCGTCGCGGCTATCTCCCGGGGGCACTGGTTCTACTCCCGGAAGGTAGATCAGCGTCTCGACGACGGCACCCTGAGGGCCGTCGGTTCCGGCGACGCCGTCGACCTCGAGGCTGTCGTAGCCGCCGGTGCGGACCTGGTTATCGCGTACCCCGATGCCCTTCCGGCGACCGCCCGGCGTCGATTGGAGCGCGACTTCGGCATCCCGGTTATCTACAGTTGGGACTACCTCGAAGAGCATCCCCTCGGCCGGGCGGAGTGGGTGCTCTTGGTTGGAGAGCTCCTCGGGAAAGGCACTCTCGCCGGCGAGCTCTTCGCCGGTATCCGCCGGGACTACCTCGAGATAGCGGAACGGGTGTCCCGTGCTCCCGCACCCGGCTCCGAAGGCGGAGGCCGGCCGACGGTCCTCCTGAACGCCCCCGTCGGGGATGTCTGGCCGGTTCCCCGACTAAAGAGCCACGCGGTCCGGTTCGTTCGGGATGCCGGAGGCACCTCGCTTCTTTCCTCGGAGGGGATCGGCGTATCGCTTCTGGACCCGGAGGTTATCCTCCGGGAGGCCACCCGGGCGGATATCTGGCTGAATCCGGGAAGCGCCGTATCGATGGAGGGCCTCCGCCGTACCGTCCGTTTCGCTCCGCAAATAGCGGCCTTCCGAAACGGCCGGGTGTACGGCCCCGTCCGCCGCATCTCCCCGGAGGGGGCCTGGGATATCTTCGAGTCGGGATACCTCTACCCGAACCGCGTTCTCCGGGACCTCGTCGCCATCCTCCATCCGGAAGTTCTCCCGGACCGGGAGCTCTACTACTACCGGCGCTTGGAGTAACAGCAGGTGCACGGAAGCCTCGTATCCAGAGCGACGATCGTCGCCGCAGCCGTTCTCGTCCTCTTCGCTCTGGTCGTCCTGACCGGCTCGGCGGATATCTCGATTCTCGACTCGGCGAGGGGCATTCTCGACCTTGCCGGGGAGACGCCGGCCGGTCGCATCGTCCTCCAGAGTCGCCTCCCCCGGGCCGTTACGGCCCTCCTAGCCGGGGGTGCCCTGGCGGTGGCGGGCCTCGGGATGCAGACCCTCCTCGGAAACCCCCTCGCGGGGCCCTTCGTTCTCGGGGTAAACGCCGCCGCAACCGCCGGGGTCGCCGTTCTGGGACTGTTGCTCCCGGCGTTCGCCTTGTCGCCCCTCGGCGCGAGCGCCGCGGCGTCCGCCGGCTCCGGGGCGGCCCTCCTGCTCTTGCTCCTGCTCGCCGCCCGGGTCGGGAGCATCCTGAAGCTGACGATCTTCGGGGTGCTCATGGGGTACGGTTTCGCCGCCGTCGTTACCCTTGCACTGCAGGTCGCCGGACCCCGGGAGCTTTCCGCCTTCGTCGGCTGGACCTTCGGCAGCTTCGGTCGGAGCGACTACCGGGATATTTTGGTTCTCGCCGTCATAACCGCCGTCGGGGTCCTCGTCTCTTTTCTGAACGCGAAGCGCCTGGACGCTCTCTACCTCGGTCCCGAGGAGGCGAGCCTTCTCGGCGTATCCCTCAGGGGGCTCCGGGTCACGGCGTTTTTCGCCGCGGCCCTTCTCGTAGGCGGGGTAACCGCGTTCTGCGGTCCCCTGGCGTTTATCGGAATCGCCGCCCCCCACCTGGCGAGGTGGGCCGCCCGAAGCTCCCGGCACCGGGTACTTCTGGTCTATTGCCTGCTCTTCGGTGCCGCCTTGGCTCTTCTGGCCGAAGTGGTGTCCTCCCTCCCCGGGAGGGACGGAAGGCTCCCCCTGAACGCGGTCCTCTCGCTGATGGGAATCCCGATAATCGCTTCGATTCTCTTCGGACTCGGGGGCAACGAGGGATGACGCCGCTTCTTCGGGTTCGGGACGCGGAGATTGCCATTCCCCGGGGGCCTCTTCTGTTTGCCTGCGGCGCTTTGGAGCTCCTTCCGGGCCGGTTTGCCTGCCTCTTGGGACCCAACGGTGCCGGAAAGAGTACCTTTCTACGGACGGTAACCGGTCTGCTCCCGCCACGCGAGGGTCGGATTCTCTTGGGGGACACCCCTCTCGAGAGCCTCCCGATCGGTCTCCGGGGGCACCACCTGTCGGCGCTCTTCGCCGCATCCCCCCTCTCTCCCTTGGTAAGTGTCTACGACCTTGTTGCTCTCGGGCGCTACCCGTACACCGGGCGCCGGGGGCGCCTCTCTTCGACCGACCGGGAGATCGTCGAGGAGGAGCTTGTCCGACTCGATCTGTCCAGGCTGCGTCATCGTCCCATCGGTCGTTTAAGCGACGGCGAGCGGCGCCGGGCGCACCTCGCCCGGGGGCTCGCCCAGCGTGCACCCCTTCTCGTTC
>CAYPUT010000120.1:1651-10230 GCA_964413945.1 uncultured Spirochaetaceae bacterium | reverse complement strand
AGGACACTATCTTGAGCGCTAAAGACACCACCGATTTTGCAGGGAAAACCCAATTTGCAGAGCAGCGGGTTCGAAACCTCTTGCTCTCCATCAAGGACGCCCAGACCCAAAACTCCTGCCCGATAGAAGACGCCGTCCCAGGGTACTCAAAATGGAAATAGTCGATGTTACCGACCGAAATGAAGCACCGTTTACGTCTTTCCTCGGGAAAGGGATCGACTTAAGCGGAACCGCCATTCTCGCCTTCGGGGGGGCCGGAGCCCTCGCCGAGGCCTTTCTCTATGGCGCCGCCGCCCGGGGCGCCCGGATAGCCTTAGCGGACCACCCTCCCCGGGACGCCCAATCGCGGCGCGCTTTCGAAGAGCGCCTGAACCGGGTTGCCCGGAACCTCGCGGATCTCGGTCCGGCTCCTCCCCTCGTGATGCTTGCCGACGTAACCGACCCGGCCGACGTAGCCGAGGCCGCCGATACCGCGGTCGAGCGGTTCGGCGCACTCGACGTCGCCGTCGACTTCGCCGGGATGCACCACCGGACGCTGGATCTGACCACCGACGATATCGGCGAGATGGTCGATATCTTCAGAAAGGTGATCGACCTGAATCTGACCGGCGCCTTTATCTTTACCGCGGTAATCGGCCGGCTGATGGTTCGCCAGCGAAAGGGGCACATCATCCACCTCTGCAGCAGCGGGAGCAGAGCCAGTCTCTACGGCAGCTACGCCTACAACGCGAGTAAGCACGGGGTCGAAGGGCTGGTAAAGACGGCCGCCGCCCAGCTTGCCCCCTACGGCGTCCGGGTAAACGCCGTCGCCCCGGGCACCGTCGTAACCGACCTTAACAAGCATTTGAGCTTTACCGAAGAGGGAGAGCCGAAACCCCGGGCAAAGAGCATCCTTGCCCACACGCCGACCAAGCGCTTCGCCACCGCCGAAGGCGTCGCCGAAACCCTCTTGAGCATGTGCATCCCCCAGCGGCATCTTACCGGGAACCTCATCTTCCCGGACGACGGATACGTCATCGAAGGCCACTCCTGGCCCGAGGGCAACGTCGCCCTCTACGAGAGCGCCGAAGCCCTCGAGGCACTCTACCGGGATATAGACGAGCGGTTTCCGCCGGGGTAGTGTGGCGGTACCGGAGAACCCACCGAGTGTCCAAAGGTACTCGGTACGAGAACGAGACCAGCAACTCAGAGAAAACGGTGGAGCGGTTGGGATGCCGGGATTACCTCCAGGTCGAGCTCCACATCGAAGCCGAAAGAGCAGTGTCGACGTACCATTCGTGCAAGACGTGCAATAGCTCTCGTTTGACGTTAACGTGAGACGCGTCGTCCCACAGGTTGTCTATCTCGTTCGGGTCATTCTGAAGGTCGAAGAGTTGTCCGTACTCTTCTCCGGCAAAGTGAACGAGCTTCCAGTCGGATGATCGAACCATCGTCATCATCTTTACACCTTTAAGATTCGAGTCGCTCGGTTGCTCGGCGAACACGTATTCCCGGCCTGAATCGTTCTCGCCACGGAGGGCTTTCATCATGGAGTGGGCTTGCATATAATCCGGCCGCGCCATTCCGGCTAGCTCGAGAATCGTCGGGCCTACGTCGAAAAGCTGCCAGAGAGAGTCGATCGATCGCCCTCCTGCAAATCTGTCAGGCGCCCAAACGACGGTTGGAACCCGGGTGATGGCGTCGTACATTGTCCATTTTTGGATATGCCCATGATCTCCGAGACAGTCGCCATGATCCGACACGAAAACCACAACAGTGTTTTCGAGATAACCCGAGGATTCCAGTGCTGCAACAATTCGCCCGACTTGCTCGTCTATAAGCGTGACGTTACCCAAGTATGCCGCCCGGAGCTTCTTCAGCTTATCAGGTGACGGAACTAAATCATGGACAACAGCGTCGTGGTCTACTTCGCAGTTGTGGTGCCGAAGCGCCTGCAACGGGGGTGGCTGTCCTTCGACATCTCCTGGCGTAACCCCCAGAATCGGCAGGTCTTTTTCGAGATACGATTGCGAGTATTCCGCCGGCGCATCGTACGGTGGGTGAGGACCGGGGAATCCAATCTGTAGGAAGAGCGGCTCCGTTCTTGGGTAGTGCTCGAGCCAGCTTATAGCGAGGTTACCGACAAAGACGTCGGGGTGTAATTCACGATCGTGCTGCCATTCGAACACACCCATTCGATCACGATAGTCTGACCACGTACGATAGTTAATTCGCCCCGGCTTTTCGAGCTTCCGTGCGAAGTATGCCTTGTCCCACTCGTCGAAGAAATAGCGCCCCTCAAGAAAGCGATCCTTGTTTTCCACAACGTACCGCTCGTGGAAACCGACTGGAGCGTCAAATGGAAAGGTGTGCATCTTTCCCACGTTCACACAGTGATAGCCGGCTTGCGCTAGGGATTCCACCCAGGAGTGATCCCAACGGTCCTTGTTCCTGAGAACACCACAGCTATGAGGATAGAGGCCGGTAAAGAGACTGGCCCGTGCCGGCGCGCAGGAGGCGGCAGTAACGTGGCAGTTTGAGAATGATACTCCCTCTGAAACCAGTCGATCGATGTTCGGCGTATCGGCATACGGGTAACCTAGTTTACCAATGGTGTCAAACCGCTGTTGATCGGTCATAATCAGCACGATGTTTGGCCGTTCTTTCATTACTGCACGTAGATCTCCAGTCACTTCGCCGACATCTCGGGTAGGCCGAGTACTCTTGCGGCGTTGAGGCCCAGAATTCCCGCAACTTCCTCGCTTGTGAATGCAACACCGCCGTCCTCGCTACTTGCGAGCCGTTGAATACGTTCAACAAAGAGCTTTCTCGAAACGAAGGCTTCAAGACCCGGGGCGTCCGTTCCAAACAGGACACGATCAGCACCACCGATATCCAATATCCGCCTCAAGTCTCTCCGAAAATCTTCCGGGTTTGCATGCTGAATGAGTTGCCATTCGGCCAGGTCCCCGTAGAAATTGTCCTTGAACTCAGCTATTGCGGCCCAGTCTGGCCACCATCGATGACCAAGATGGGCCGCGATTATCCGAAGATTCGGGAAATCGACGAGGATCTCGTCGAAAAGCATCGGATGAGCATATTTACCTTTTGCCGGGCGAGGTAGGTTTCCGGTGTGGGCCAGAAGTGGAAGGCCGGACTCTTGGAGAACGGAAAGCATTTCGTATGCCTCGGGTCCGTTGGGCCAAAAACAAGCTACGTCGCTGTGCCATTTGAGCCCCCGAATGCCGAACTGCTCGATTGCCTGTTTCAGCTTCTCGGGCGCGTCTCTCCTTCCGGGATTTATTCCGGCAAACGGTATGATTCTTCCCTGATGTTTCAAGCCCATACGCCCGAGCGCTTCGATTGCTGCCATGAGTTCGCCATCTGACAGTTCGTGGTTCGGGTTGTCGACAAGCGCAATTACGGCCGCATCGACCCCTGACTGATCTAAATCTCTGATGATAACCTTGGCGGCGCTTTCTCCGAAATAGGGGGCAATGTAGTCCAAAGTGTCGTGAATGCCCTTTGAGAATCCGTATACGGATGCCAGGTCTCTCAGCCATCGAGCGATGAACTTTCTGCTCTTGCCTGAGATTGTGTCAGGCCACCAATGGGTATGAGCGTCTATGATCATGTTGGTTTGCTGCCTTTCAAGCGTACCCGCGGGAGTCTTTAGGGACTCCGCGGGGAGAATATCATCTCATTCCCTTGGGTCAGTTATTCCTGATCTCAAGGACTGCGTTGTGGAACTCTTGAACCCACGCTTCCCCTGAAGCGTCCTTGTAGAGGATCGGCCAGGCCGACATTGCTGCTTCCCGCCAGCGTTGCTCCTCGGCGGGCGGTAGCTGATACACCTCCATGCCGTTATCTATAGAAAGTTGCCGGTAGGTCTCCGTTTCGTTACGGATGTAATCTTGTGTTTCGTAACTGGCCTCCGTGAAAGCTTTCTGGATAGCTGCTTGGTGTTCTGCTGACAGTGAGTCGTAAAACTCTTTGTTCATGATATCTACTATCATTTGCGGCTGATACTTCAGCTCAGTGAGATAATCCTGGACTTCGTAAAAACCGAAGCTACCGATGACAACGATTGGATTGTCGAATCCGTCGACCACACCTTGCTGAAGGGCGGCAAATGTTTCGTTCCACGCTATCGGTGTTGGATTGACACCCCACGCTTTGAAGGTTTCGACGATCGTGGCACTCATCGGAACCCGAATCTTCATACCACGCATGTCTTCGAGAGTCTTGATAGGTCGAACGGAGTTACTGACGACTCGCCACCCGGACCAGTGATAGCCGAGGATCATTACACCGGACTCATCAAGAACCCGCTCGGCGAGTTGGTCCCCGAACGGGCTTTCGACGACCTCCTGCACTTCCTCAAAGCTTTCAAACATATACGGAAACGACAGGGGAAATATTGATGGAGCGTGCACCGCCAAATTGTTCGAAGCGAGAGTGAACATGTGAACCTCTCCGTCCCGCACGGCCAAGACCGCGTCGACTTCGCTTCCGAACGTTCCTTGCGGGAAGAGCTCGACCACAACTTCGCCGTTGGTATACTCCTCGACAAGCTCTTGGAAACGCAGGACAGTGACATAGTTAAGGTTGCCTTCGGTGGGAATACCGGAGCCGCTAACCTTCATCACAATCGGTCCCAAGGTCTCCCTAGTGCCGTCACTTTGACCAGCAGCGAATAGAGTTCCGGTGCATAGAGCAACCAGAAGCATCGGCAGAAAAAAACTAAATCGCTTCATATTGTCCTCCTTCAATGAAGTCGCTTTCTTTCTTTTGAGCCGGGATAACCCGGCTCGTAATTGCTAAGCTCACCCCATGATCCAATTTGGCAACGCCATCGCAATCGCGGGAAATACCGCAATAACTACCAGAACCACGGTCTCAACCGCCGCGTAGAGCAGTCCAGTACGGGAAACCTCCTCGAACGTGCCACCGCCCAGCTCCCTGGCGATAAACAGACTAGCTCCCAGGGGCGGAGTCTGGAATCCGATCTCGCACGCAACGACAAAAATGATTCCAAAGTGGATTGGATCAACTCCTATATGCGCCATCACTGGGAGCAGCACCGGTGTCAGGATGATTATCTGGGCAATTGTCTCCATCCACATGCCTATGAACACTAGCAAGCCGATAACCAGCAATAACACGCCAATGCGGCTTTCGGTAACTGAGATAATGCCATTAGCCATTTGGTTTGGAATGCCTGCAATGGTTAGCTGTCGGGCAAGAATCTGTCCGGACGCGACAAGGATGAAGACAACGCCGGTTATTCGCACTGTCCGCAGTGCCGCCTGCCAAATTTCGTGTCTATCAAGCCCCTTATAGACAAAAATACCGACGAACAGGCTATAGGCGACGGCCAATGCCGAGGCTTCCGTAACAGTTGTCGCGCCGGTATAGATTGCCCCAAGAATGAGCACCGGCGCGCCCAAAGCCCACTTCGCCTTCCATGTCTCTCGGCCCAAGCCGCGAAATGAAAAGGCTACCGTCGACTTCTCATGGTTCTGTCGCTTGCTGATCACGTAGTTCAACGCCAGCATGCCGATCGCGAGCATGATCCCAGGAAGAAACCCAGCCAAAAAGAGGCGGGTGGCTGACTTCTGTGCCATTATCCCGTAGACAATCAGCGGGACGCTCGGCGGAATGACTATACCAAGACCTCCGGCCGAAGCGACGACGCCGCCGGCGTACCCCGGAGAGTACCCACGCCGTATCATCTCCGGCACGAGAAGTGCGCCGATGGCTGCCGTGGTGGCCGGTCCCGACCCTGATATCGCAGCGAAGAACGTGCAAGCTACAATTGCAACTGCTGCTAGGCCCCCGGTGGCCTTGCCAACAATGATTTCGCTAAACGTTACGATTCTCTTGGTAAGCCCCCCTCGCTCCATTAGGGCACCCGCAAGAAGAAACATTGGTACGGCGATAAGAACCAAGTTGTCTGCAGCGCCGTAGGAAATCGTCGCAAGTTGCTTGGTAGGTGCGCCGGTTAACAAAATTGAGGCGAGAGCGCCAAGTCCCATGGCGATTCCAATGGGAACACCGATGGCAAGGGCCGCCACTATGCTAACGAGAATTGCTATCGTTTCCATTAGACCGTCGCTCTATCTTGTACCGAGAGATCCTCCGAATCGCGTTTTGGACAACACGAAAAGTGAGGAGTCCAAATCCGACCGGAATAACTGCATAGACGTACGCCATCGAAACCCGCAGCACCGACGATATAAATGGGTACTCCAAGAGATTCAAGACAAGATCAATCCCGACTTTGATCACGAACAAGTTGTAAAGAATCCAAAGCAGGTCTGCAGCAGTATAGATGAGAAGCCGAGCGACACCTGGAAAGTACGCCATATGTACTTCGATGCGGACATGGGCGTCTTGTGAGCCCGCGTAACTAATGCTCAGGTAGACCATCGTGACAAACAAGAATCGCAGAAGCTCCTCACTCCAAGAAAGCGAATTGTTGAATATGTAACGCGTAATGACCTGCAGCATTAGGAGCAAGAACACGGAGATCAGCAGAACACCGGCCAAATACTGCTCGAATGCTCCGAAAGTAGTTGAAGAGCTTTCTGCCTCAGTCTTTTCCCCGAGTCGCACCTTCGTACGAGCCCCCTTCCCATTGCTTGATGTTATATGTTATCACAGTTTTGTCATTAGTCAAGTACGTATCATGTGTACACCCCAGTTTCTTAACAGTAAGATCCCCATCAAGACTGCGTCCCTGGCGCCTTTCTAAGAAGGAGTCAATCCTTGGTCCTGGATAAAATAGAAGCCACCACGTTAAGACAGCAGGCCTACGACAAACTCACGCAAGCAATCATGTCAGGCTCGATGCCTCCCGGATTCCAATTTAGTCTTCGGGGTCTTGCAAGTAGTCTCGGCGTCAGCACAATGCCGGTGCGCGAGGCCCTTTGGCAACTCGAAAACGACCGAGTCGTCGTGATCGAGAGCAACAAACGCATGTTGATCAACACACTAAACGTGCAAGAGGTTCACGATCTATTCTCCCTCAGAGAATTTCTTGAGTTGGAGCTTGCTCTGCGGGCCTGCCGAAAGCGAAGTGAGGGAGTAGTGCGTGATACTCGAGCGGCTTTTGGAAAGATGGAGGCAAACGTCCATGAAGGAAGATTGTTTCTGGCGTGGAATAAGGAGTTTCACTTCAGCATCTACCAGGCGGGAGAGTCCGACGTTTACTTAAATACCGTCAGATCGCTGTGGCTGCGGGTGGCGCCGTACTTCTCCATCCAGAACCTGGCAACGCATAATCCGAGGGTTACACCCCACAGGACGATGCTGGAAGGATTAGCCGGGAAAGACGAGTCGCTCATGAAAGAAGGGTTACTAGACGACCTAAGATTCGCCCAGGAGTTTATTCTATCGACACTCAGCGATGAATCGGCATCAGTCGGTCCACCACAGAGATAGCAGGAATCATCGATAAACTTTAGAGCCAACGGATCGGCAATTCTTGTTGCCTGCTCCATATCTATCTTTCGGAGGTCCACAATTGTCCGAAGCCTTTCGAGACCACTGGGCCTCTGACCGACTTTGGGCGCCCGCCCGGACGACACACAGTCCGAGAAGTCCGCGATCCACAACCGACCGGTGCTCTTTCAGGGTTCGACTAAACGTAAACTATAATTGAGATAAGGCCGTCCAGATGTAAAATAAGCGTGTGTTAGGCCGAGATTCTCGGCTGAGAGAAATGGAAGCTACAAGGCGACACCGCCGGATTCTCTGGTTAATCGGGGTCCGAAGGATCGGAAAGACGAGTTTCGATGCTCGGGCGACGATCGCTGTTTGATCAATGACGGATTCTCGACCTCGAGAGCGCCTAGAACTTACCGAAGCCGTTATGGTCCTACACCTCGGTACGCGCACCCTATCTGTGTCAACGCCGCGAGCAATCTAGCGGATTTGGCGGACCAATTGGAGGGATGGGATAGCCGTGCCAGGACCGCTTTCGTGTGCTTCAAGCCCTTCGCAATGGAAGTCGGCCCGTCGGGCTTCGGGAGGAACTCTCCGGAGACGTAGCCGGTGTAGCCGATCTCTTGAAGAGCGCGAAAGAGCTCGGCGAAACCTATATGCCCCGCCCCGGGGTGCCGGCGGTTGGAGTCCGCCACGTGGAAGTGGAAGACCCGGTCTCCGCAGATCCGGATGCTCTCGGCCATGTCCGATTCTTCGACGTTCATGTGGAAGATACCGACGAACAGCCGCAAGGAGTCGTGGACGGAGAAGGAAAAGCGCCGTGTCTCCTTCCGGCGTATGACTATATCCCCAATTCGCCTCGCACATCCTTCAAAGATCGAGTCTCGGCATCATGCTCTTGACTCTTCGCCTCCCGTAACTGCCGAAGACCGTCATAGTCATCAAGGGCTTCCGCGATCCGTTCGTACTCCTCATACGGTAAGACGACGAATTCTTTCTTTCCGTCTTTTTCAAGCACCTGGGGATGCAGTTCCATACGCCTCCTCTCAACGATATGCCTCTCTCCGATGTACTATCCGGTATACGATCACGCGCGCCAACGAATCGGCAATTTTGGTTGCCTGGTGCTTATCTATCTTTCGGAGGTCCTT
>CAYPUT010000120.1:0-1551 GCA_964413945.1 uncultured Spirochaetaceae bacterium | reverse complement strand
CCAACGAATCGGCAATTTTGGTTGCCTGGTGCTTATCTATCTTTCGGAGGTCCTTAATCGCACGAGGTTTGATCTCAATGCCATACCTCATTTTTTCAGTCTACCACAAGGTAAGAAGTCTTTCGAGACTGGCTGGCCTCTATGTCTGTGCGTACGCACTCGCGAATTCCACCACCTTCTTCCCCCGGACCGCTTCCGCCGCGGCGAAGGCCCATTCCACCGCCTTGAAGCCGTCCTCCAAGCCCACCTTCGGGGCCCGGCCGGTGCGGATGCAGTCGACGAAATCCGCGAGCTCCGCCTGGTAGGTCTCTTCCCAGTACTCAAAAAAGGAGTCGGGGCACTCTTCGACCACACCCTCGGCGCTGAGGTAGGCCGAGCGGTTTCGCCGGGGAACGTCCCCTACTTTGATGGCCCCCTTGGTGCCGAAAATTTCCATCGGCGCGTGGTAACCGTAGGCGGCGTTTCGGCTCGCCTCGATTTGGACCATGGTTCCGTCGCCGAACTCCATCAGGATGACGGCGTTATCGATATCGGGAATATCGTTTAGCTTTTCGAAGTGGTAGGCGTCCCCGAGGCCGAAGATGCGCTTCGCGTCCGTGCCGAGGAGCCACCTGGCGGTGTCGTAGTCGTGGGTCATCACATCGGCGACAAGACCCCCGCTGGAGGGGCTAAAGGCCAAGAGAAACTTTTCCACGTGGGTCTTGTCCCGGGAAACCAGACGGATAAAGACCGGCCGGCCGACAAAGCCGTCGTCGAGTCGCCGTTTGACCTCGACCATATCGGCGTCGAAACGATGATTGTAACCGACCTGAAAGAGCATGCCCTTGTTGCCTTCTACGGCGCTCTTGATCCGCCACAACTCCTCCATGCTCATCCCCAGGGGCTTTTCGGTGTACACATTCTTTACACCCGCCGCGGCAGCCGCACAGATCTGATCGGCGTGGACACCGGAGCTGGTGGCGATAACCAGCCCGTCGAACTTGCCCCAGGCGAGGAGCTCCTCGTAGGACTGAGTCACGAAGTCCGGTTCCATCTCCGAGGTTACCCGGTCGAGCTCTTCCTGCCGGACGCTGCAGATAGCCGCCAACTCGGCACCGGCGATTCGACTGTGAATATTCCGGGCGTGCTCGTAGCCGAGGCGCCCGAGACCGACAATGGCCAAACGTGTCGCCATCAACCTCTCCCTTTCTCCTATTTTCGGTATACTCAGCATCATACCACGGTTTTATTGTGACCAGACTGAGAGGGAAAATATGATTTCTACACCCAGCCCCGGTGAATCGACGCAGCAGCTCTTCGGGATCGAAGGCAAGGTTGCCGTCGTCACGGGGGCCGCGAACGGCATCGGGAAGACTTTGGCCACGGGGCTCGCGCGGCTCGGCGCCCGGATGGCCTTGGTCGATATCGACGAGGGGGGCATCGCCGCCCTCAGGGACGAATTGCAAGATGCCGGGGCCGAGACCATAGCCGTGCCGACGGACCTTACGAAGGAACAGAGCGCGCCCGGGCGAGGCGACGCCGGCCGCCGTGACGAGCGCGAGAACGGCGAGG
>CAYPUT010000119.1:3899-10234 GCA_964413945.1 uncultured Spirochaetaceae bacterium | reverse complement strand
TCCGCAGCGGCGTAACCCTCGAGACCCATCTTGCCAAGCGACTCTCTCTGGAGCTCGAGCGCGCCGCCTTCAACGATCAGGATCTCGCGCTGGTTATAACGAAGCTGCCCGGCTCGGCTCCCGGAAGCTCGCGGTACCGATGGATGGCCCGGCTTCTTCTCGAAAACTTCAAGTTCGAAGACCTGATATTCGAATACGGCCAAGACTCCTTCGCGGTGGTGCTGACTAATACCGATCTCGACCAGGCGATTAGGGCGACGGAGGAGTTTCAGCGGAAGAACGCGGCCGGATTGGCGAAGGAACACGTCGAGCCGATCTTCGGCCTAAGCTCCCGGAACGGGCGGCTTATCGAGGGGCCCCTGCTGCTCAAAGAGGCAAACGCCGCGGTCGACCGTGCGAAGAAGACGCCGGGACGTATCGTGGGCTTCCGGCCGGATCCCCAGCGCTACCGACAGCACATAGCCTCCCGCCCACCGGTTGGGTAGCGAAAGCAAAGCGAGGCTACTGTTGCGCTTCGGCGTCTTCCGGCTCCGGCCGGAGGTCTTCGATGTTCTTGAGGATGCGCTCTAAAGACCAGGCACCGATCTGGAACACGAGGGCGTCCCCCCCCGCCGAGCGGGGCACCGCCGGCCCCTCGCCCCGGAGGGCAAATTGATTCTCCGGGAGTCCCTGCCCGACGATAAATCGGTAACCCTCGCCGTTTTCGGTGGTAAAGGAAACGGTGGCCTGGACCTCGTCGAAGAGACCCGTCGGCGGGTCTAAGAGGTAGTCACTCGCCTGGAGGTTCGCCAGGGCGCCGGCCACCCGTTCCACCTCGCTCTCCTCGAGGTCCCCTCCGGGCCCGGGCGACAGGTTCCACTCGTCTCCGGCACCCCGGGTCAATCGGTAATCGGCGCTGACCGGCTGTGCCGGATCGAGAAGCGCGAGGTCCGCATCGACGGAAATCTCGATGATGTTCTCGGGGATAACGTCCCGCACCAGACGGAGCTCCGCCCAATAGCCGGTCTCCTGGTTGAAGTAGAAGTTTAGCGCGTTATCGACGGCGTATGCCGTCTCTTCTCCGGCGTACCGCACGAAGACCTCGCCGCCCTGGGGCGCCAGGTTACCGAAGAGAAGCGATATCTCCGGGGCTGTCCCCCGGCTTACGGTAAGCCGGGTCGCGGTCTCCGGGTTAAGACCGAGCTGCTCGTGGCGCTCGGCGCTTTCGGATACCGTCCGGTTCCGCCGAAGGTTCTCCAGGGCGTTGAGCATGCTATCCACCCGTTCCGGGCGGGCGGGATAGAGCTCGCCGCCGAGTCGCAGCTGCCAGGCACCCTCGCCTCCCTCGATTCGGAGCTCGTTCCCCTCGGCATCGGCCACCTCGATTCCCGTTACGGCCTCGAGGGCTCCTTGCGCCAAGAGCGGATCCTGTTCGGCCCTGGTGCCTAGCCGCGCGAGGCCAAAGACGTAGAGGGCCACCAGAACGCCCAAAAGGACGCTCAACGAGAGAACACGGTTTCGGAATGTCATTCCTGCTCCTCCTTGGACTCGGCGGCGCCGGCGGCGGCACTTGCCACACTTGCGGCGGCTAAACCGAGTTGGGCCCGGCGCCTGCGGAAGAAGAAGCGCCCGATACCCGCGGCGACCACGAGGAGGGGCATCACCAAGACGTTAAAGAGCTCGGCGAAGGTCGCCACCCCGGCCCGGACTTGCGGGTCCTGAATAGCGTTGAGGCGAACGTCCCGAACCGCCCGGGTCCGAATGGTCAACAGATCCTCGTCGTTGGCGAACCACCCGAGGGCGTTTTCCAAAAAGACGATGTTATACCGGCTGTCGGTAAACTGGGTGTAGTTCCCGGCGAACTCCGAGTCGCCGACGACCACCAGGCGAGCCGAGTCTACGCTCGTCGTTCCCGGGAGTAGCGGTTCCTGTTCCCCGGGACGCGGAGGAAGCGCCATGGTGGCAAAGTAGCTTTCGAAGCTTCCGGAGAGTGCAACGGCCAGGACGTAGTTCCCGGTGCCCTCGGCGCGTCCCTGCGTCATCCCGAAGGGCTCGACCGGATCGATCATGTAGGGCCCTTCCATCGTCCAGCTCTCCTCGGACGACTCGAGGAGCACGGTCATCTGCTCGGCTTCTCCGATCAAGTCCAGGGGACTCGCCCAGTAGAGGTCGAGCCCGGAGAAACGGGCGGTAATCGGATGCTCGGGGTTCGCCGAGCTCCCGAGAACCGAGACCCAGGGCGGATAGGGCTCCAGTCGCTGCACCAATAGGGGGCCCTGGGGCACCTGGATCGGAATACGCCGGTTGTTGGTGTCGAGCACCAGCTCCCGCCGGGGCCGGACGCCGTAGTGTTCCAAGAAATCGATAATCGGTTGCTCCTCCGGCGAGAAGGCGAAGAGGCCCTGCTGGACGTTTACCCGAATGGGGTCGTAGGCAAAGAGCACCGTTCCGCCGGACATAATGTACTGGTCGATCTCGAAGAGGGCGTACTCGTCGAGGCCGGATCCCCCGATAACGATAAGGCTCCGGACATCCGGCGGAATCACCTCCCCGGGTTCGACGGGGCGGATCTCGTAGTTCCGGGTCAACCGGGAGGTAAGGAGTTGGTAGTTCTGCTGGAGGCTCGCCCCGGGTTGATCGAGCAGAACACCGACGACGTTCGTCCGGTCTTCCACCAGGTTACGGATGGCGCTGGTAACCTCGTACTCGATAGCCTCCGGCTCGAAGACCACCGGAAGCGCCGTGGACTCCTCGAGGTGGGAGATGACGATGCCGGTGTAGACGACGGCGAAACTCTGTTGGTCCTGCTCTACGACCTGTATTTGCTGGGGCACGACGCCGAAGCTCTCCGCCTCGGCGGTAACCCCGGCAAGCGCCGGGTCGATTATCCGGACGTCGATGGCGCCCCGGCTAAAGGCCTCGTACTCGGTCAACAGGTCGACGATCTGTTGCGTTTCCGGCGCCCGGGTACGGAGGCGGTCCGAGAGGTAGTAGGTAATCGTCACCTCTTCTTCGATCTCCCGGAAGAGGTTCCGGGATACCGGTGAGAGGGAATAGGTCTTGTTCTCGGTAAGGTCGAGGCGCAGAAAGAAGAGGTTACTGTTCAGCGCTACAAAGACCAGCACCGCGAGGGTCAGGATAAGGGTTAGCGTTTCGCGCTGCTTTTTCGATAGCTTCTTCGTTAGCTTCATCATTCCTACCTCCACTTCCTGTAGACCAGGACTTTGGTGTTGAGGTAGAGAAAGAGAAAGGTCATCCCGAGGTAGAAGACGACATCCCGGGTATCCACCAGTCCCCGCTCGAAGCTCCGGAAGTGGTGGCCGATGGACAGATAGTTCACTACCGAAGCCATCGCCGGGGGAAGATCCGCCAAGAGGGTCACCTGGTTAAGGAGCGTCAGAAACAAGAGGACGACCGCGGTCAGGATAAAGGCGGTAATCTGGTTCGAAGAGAAGGCCGAGAGAAAGAGGCCGATCGCGATGCCCGCGGCTCCGAGGAGAAGAACCCCGATGTACTGCCCGACAATCTGCCCGGTCTCGAAGTCGCCGAGGGGGCTCACCGAGAGGGGTACGGGAATCGTCAGCGCCAGGACCGTCGCCAGGAGGGCGAAAACACCGAGAAACTTACCAAAGACGATCTCCCCTTCGCGGTAGGGCAGCGTAAGCAGAAGCTCCGCGGTCCCGAGCTTCCGCTCTTCGGCCCAGCTACGCATGGTAATCGCGGGAATAAGGAGGATAAAGATGATAGGCATAATGGTAAAATAGGCCCGCAAGCTCGCGACGTTCTGGGCGACGAACTGCTGGATAAAGAAGAACCAAATCGAGGTAAAGGCCAGAAAGAACACGGCCACCACGTAGGCGATGGGACTGTTTAGGTAGGAGAGCACCTCCCGTCGCAACAGCGGTAGGAGTCTAGACATGGGAACCTCCGGTAGTAAGCGTCGCGAAGACGTCCTCGAGGCTAAAGGCCTCCCGGCGGAGCTCCAAAAGCGTCACCTTCTCCCGGACCGCCCAGTCGAAGACGGCCCCGGCGTTGGCGTAGGAGGCTGCCGGAGCCGCTCCGGGGGCCGGGGTTGCCGCTCCGGGCGCCGGTACCTGGCCCGGGGCAAAGAACAGCCGCGCCCGCCAGACCGAGGGATCGGCGGCGTCCTGCCGTAACTCCTGCACCTGGTCGAGCCCCGGGATGCGCTTCAGGGTCGATTCCAGGTCGTCGGCGCCGGGCTCGGCTCCGCCGCCGAATCCAGCCGCCGGCCGGAAGGCTATCGGGTAGATCTCGTCGCCTTTCATGCCGGCGGCGATCTCCTCGGTGGTTCCCGTCGCGACGATGCGTCCCTCGTTTAGAATCATCACCCGGTCGCAGACGGCCTCGACCTCCTGAAGAATGTGGGTCGACAGGATAACCGTCTTCTCGGTTCCCAGCCGCCGGATAAGCCGCCGGATCTCGGCGATCTGGTTCGGGTCGAGGCCCGTCGTCGGCTCGTCGAGGATAAGGATGTCCGGGTCGTGGAGAATCGCCTGCGCCAGGCCGACCCGCTGCTTGAATCCCTTGGAGAGCTGCTCGATCGGCCGGTGGAGGACCGCGGTTAGACCGCAGGTCTCCAGGGTAGAGGCGATGCGGTCCGCCTGCGCCTCCCGGGGGATACTCCGGGCGTCGGCGACGAACTGCAGGTATTCGGAGACCGTCAGCTCGCCGTAGACCGGGGAGCTCTCCGGCAGGTAACCGATCGATTCCTTTATCCGGATCGGGTCGGTGTAGACGTCGTGGTTGTTTATCATCACCCGACCTGCGGTGGGAAAGTGATAGCAGGTCAGAATCCGCATCAGGGTGGTCTTCCCGGCTCCGTTGGGTCCGAGAAGTCCGACGATCTCCTTCGGCGCCACCTCGAAGGAGACGCCCCGCACCGCCTCGAAGGCGCCGTAACGCTTGGTTACCTCCCCCACCTCTATCATGCACTCTCCTCCGGATAGGGGATCGGAATAAGCTGCCGATCCCTCGTTAGGAACGCATCGGGAAAGTGGGCCTTCGCCTCGGTCTCGAGGCGCTTTAGCTCCCGGTTGCCGTACCGCGGGCTGTAATGGATAAGCCCCATCTGCCGAACGCCACCGGCCCGGTCGGCGAGTATCCCTGCGTCCTCTGCGGTCATGTGTTTTTTTTCGTGGGATGTCTCGGCAAGGGCCTTCTCGAACATCCCCTCGCAGATCAAAAGATCGGAATTACCGGCGGCCTCGACAAGGTCTTCGGTGTAGATCGAGTCGGTTATGTAGGAGAATTTTCGGCCCCGACGGGGCTCTCCCATCACTTCGTCGGGACGCACGACCCGACCATCATCGAGAGAAACCTCTTCCCCGTGCTGCAGCGTCGACCACAGCGGTCCCCGGGGAACCCCCGCCGCGGTGGCCCGCTCCGGGTGGAAGATTCCCGGCCGGGTTTCCTCCTCGAAGAAGTAGCTTACACAGGGGCGGGTGTGAACCGCGGGTACCGAGCGGACGGCAAAGCCAACCCCGGCGTAGACCTCCTGCGCCTCCCGGGGATTGGCGATCTCCTGGACGATAATCTCGAAGTTAATGTACATCTCGAGGACCTTCCGGCTTGCCTCGACGAACTCCCGGATCCGGGGCGGGCCGATTACGTAGAGCGGCTCGTCCCGGTCGACCTGGGAGGAGAGCATCAGAATACCCGGCAGCCCCGTCACGTGGTCCGCATGGGTGTGGGAGATAAAGATTGCCGTTATCTTTTTCCACTTCAGGTTGAGGGATCGCAGGGAGACCTGGGTACCCTCGCCGCAGTCGAAGAGAAAGAGCTCCCCCTCCCGCCGGAGAAGAACCGACGTCAGATGGCGGTGAGGCAAAGGCATCATGCCCCCCGAACCGAGGACAAAGGCTTCCATATTCATAGATCGGTGGTCTCGCTCGTTGTCGCTCTAGGGTTCGACGTCCTGATCGTAGTCGACCTGAGGAAAGCCGAAGCCGTGGACCCGGAGAAACTCTTGCCGGTAGCCTCCGAGATCGGTCAGGCGTTCGAGGTTCTCCTCGGTAATCGTCGGCCAGACCGCTTCCACGGCGCCTTGGACGTCGTCCCGCATCTCCCAATCGTCGACCCGGATTCTGCCCTCGTCGTCGGTGGGAACCTCTCCCTCGGCGTAGAGCCGATCGGTAAAGAGTCGGTAAATCTGCTCGATGCATCCCTCGTGGAGGCTTTTATCCTTCATCACCTTAAACAGAAGCGCCAAGTAGAGGGGCACCACCGGGATAACCGCGCTCGCCCGGGTAACGACCGCCTTGTTAATCGAGACGTAGGCGTCACCACCGAGCTCTTCGAGCTCCTTGTCGAGCTTCCGGGCGGTACTCTCGAGGTGG
>CAYPUT010000119.1:0-3889 GCA_964413945.1 uncultured Spirochaetaceae bacterium | reverse complement strand
CCCGGCCGATGGTGCCGTCCCGGTAGACGGGCTTGGTCAAATCGGGGCCGAGGTAGGAGTAGGCAACCGTCCGGACGCCTTCGGAAAGAACGCCGGCGGATTTGAGCGCCCCGATCCACTCCTGCCAGTCCTCGCCCCCCATCACCTTTACCGTCGACTCTATTTCTTCTTCGTTCGCCGGCTCGACGGTTACGTCGCTTAAGGTGCCCTCCTGGGGGTCGACCGACCGGGCGTGGTAGGGCTCGCCGATCGGTTTAAGGGCGCTCCGCCACATGGTACCGTCCCCCTTCGGACGCACCCCGGTGGCCAGGCTGTAGATAACCAGGTCCACCGAGCCGTCGAGGTCGGCCTTGATCTTCTCTATTACTTGTTGCTTGGTTTCCGGCGAAAAGGCGTCGGCCTCAAAGGTCTCGGCGTAGAGCCCTTCTGAAGAGGCAAACTCTTCGAAGGCGCGGTTGTTGTACCAGCCGGGGGTCGCCGTTTTCTTGTCCGTCGGCTCCCGCTCGAAGGAGACACCGAGGGTCTTCGCCCCGCTGCCAAAAGCCGCCACTATTCTGGTCGCAAGGCCGTAGCCCCCGGAGCAGCCGAGAATCAACGCCCGTTTCGGCCCCTCTATTTTTCCGCGGTTCCGCACGAAGTCGATCTGCTCCCTTACGCCGACACGACAACCTACGGGGTGCGCATTCATGCAGATGCTATTTCGAATCATCGGTCCGATGACCATGAGTCCTACCCCCTGTCCGTAATTCTTCCCAAGCTACTCCAGGGGCTGGAAAAAGGCAACTGCGGGGACTGGCCCGATTATGGCTTCGCAGCGGAACTGAGGCGCCATAATCGGTCCATCCCCGCTGGGTTTTGGGGGGCGTGTCCCCGCCCCGGGGGGTGCGGCGGGAAAGAAGCTGCGCTATACTTTTCCCAAGATGCATCGACGCCGTCCCGCCTCTCTTTCCGGACTATCCCTTCTCGCCATCAGCGATCCCACCGCGGGGATTCCGTTTCTTCCCATCCTCCGGGAGCTCCACGCTCTGCTTGACGACGCCTCGGTGGTCTACGCCGTGGTCGGGGGAGTTGCGGTCGCTCGTGCCGGGGGCTTCCGGACGACCGGGGATATCGACGTCTTGCTGCGGAAAGAGGAATGGCGTGGGTTGGTCGAGAGTGCCGGCTCGGGCGGAGTCTTTCGCCTCGGGCCGGACTGGGCGGAGCATCGGGCCTCCGGAGTGCCGGTCGATCTGCTCTTTGCCGGAGACGATTGGGAGTTGCCGTTTCTGCTCCCGGATCCTGCCTCGGTCAGGGAGTGGGACCCCGTTGCGGGAGCCTGGTTCATGCAGCCGGTGCGGCTCCTCGAGCTGAAGGCGGCCGTGCATGCTTCGAAACTTCGGGAGTTCGGGGAGGCGACGGCCGCGAAGGATCTCGCGGACCTTCGCTCTCTCCTTGAGGCGGAGCCGAAGCTCGGGGCCCCGACGGTGGTCGCGTCGCTCCATCCTTCGGTCCGGGAGGTCGTCGCCAAAACCATCGCCGAAATCGCCAGCTACCGCGAGAAACGGCCCCGCCCCGGTGCTTTCGAGTGAGATAGATTCGACGGATTTTATACCGATGGTTATACTTCTGGTTATGAAAACGGCGGTTTCCATAGAAGATGAAGTCTTTTTCGAGGCCGAAAGCGCAGCCAAAGAAATGGGGCTTTCGAGAAGCAAATTGTATTCAAATGCGGTATTGGAGTTTATCAAAAATCATAGGCCTGGTTCGATAACGGATAAATACAACAAGATATATTCAGAAAATGAAATAGACATTGAAGATGATATTGCGCAAGCTAATTATGAACTTTTTAGCACGGAAGAATGGTAATGATTAAAGGCGAAATATGGTGGGCATCATTACCGAACCCGCGCGGATCGGAACCTGGAAAAACGAGGCCAGTGGTAATAATTCAATCTGATTCGATTAATAGATCAACGATACAGACGGTAATTTGTGCGATTATCACGTCGAATACCGCGTTAGCAAATGCGCCCGGGAACGTACTGATAGAAAAATCGGAATCGAAACTCGGCAAAGCCTCGGTAATCAACTTTTCGCACATTATCACTATCGATAAAGACTACTTGCGGAAAATCGTTTCGATGTCACCGAAGCACATAATGAACAAAATAAACAGTGGTCTAAGAACAATACTCGATATTGAGTAAGACCTGGTTACGTCGACGTCTAAGACGCGGGACGTGACCGTTGCTCTTCCGGCATCTGGGTGACCTAGGTGTTACAATAACGAAGTGAGACTCGGTGATCGAGACAAGCAGATAATAATAGAGGCCGCGGTTCACCGGGTTGACCCCGAAGCCAAGATCCGGCTCTTCGGTTCGCGCGCCGACGACCGGCGGAGTGGTGGGGACATCGACATAGCTGTCCTGTCGCCATAGAGGAATTTCCGCGAGAACCGCGGGGCCTTTCGGAGAGATTGTTTTAATAGCGTGTTGTTGGGGCGGCGTGAGCCTCTCAGGCTGGGAAACCCAGTAGAGGAGAATGCGGATATCCGGAACGACTCGCATTACCGTTACCGATGGTCCGCTTACAACGCGTCCCAGTCTTCAGGGGGAACGGTTGGCGATTCCACATCATCGTGAAGGACGACCGTTCCGCGAAGCGTCTCCTGAGGAACCGCCTCGCCGAGGTCGGCATACGGTACCAGTTGAGAAATGCGGCGCCCCCGTCTGCTGATGACGACTGACGTCCCCGTTCGTCCGACAGCGGTTCGTAGCCAAGGTCCTCCCCGTTGGCGGGCTTATTCGAAGGGATACCGGAGTCCCCACTCCTTACGCATGCCGTCCATCACGCTCATAAGCTTTACCGTCTCTTCCACCGGGATGATGGGGCTCTCTGCGAGGCCTGCTTTCAGACAACGAACCGACTCGGCCACCTGATAGACAAAACCGTTCTCGATCTGTTCAGTTTCGAGCTCTTCGACGGTGGCGACCTCGTTTGTGCCGTCGTGCCGGAAGATCTTGATGCTCGGTCCGGCGGGAAAGGGAGCAAACTCGATATGGCCTTTGGCTCCGTAAATCCGGGCTACGCTCTCCATCTTTAGGTTAAAGCTCGTACTAATCTGAGCCGTGCAGCCCGACGGAAAGCGCAGGAGGTAGTTGGCCAATTCGTCCACCCCGCGTTCGGAAAACCGGGCCAGGGAGAGAACCTGCTCCGGGGTTTCGCCGAGCACGTAGCTCGCGAAACTGAGTGGATAAATACCCATATCGAGGGTGACCCCGCCGGCAAGATCCGGGTTCTTCAGGCGCTCCTCGAAATGGGGGGGCACGAAGTTGCCGAAGGTAATTACCAGCTGCTTGACCTCGGAAATCGCACCCTCTGCCAGCATGCTCTTCAGCTTGATCAGACTGGGGAGAAAACGGACCCAGATCGCCTCCATCAGAAAGAGGCCTTTCTTCTTCGCGAGAGCCGCCAGCTCCTCCGCCTCTAGAGCATTGACGGAAAAGGGCTTCTCCATAAGCACCGGCTTACCGGCCTCTAGAGCGAGCTTCGCGTTGCCGTAGTGGTAGTTGTGGGTGGTGGCTACGTAGATGATATCGATCTCGGGATCGGTTACGATCTGGTCGTAGGTCAAGGCCTTGGGAATGTCGAACTTGGCGGCAAAGCTCTTGGCCCTCTCGGGCGACTTCGATGCCACCGCCGCAAGTCGGCTCTCCGGCTGCCGAATAACCGCGTCCGCGAGCTTCTCGGCGATTATTCCCGCACCGATAATTCCCCAGTTGATCTGCTTTTCATTCGGAAGTCGCATTGACAACTAATAGTAGGAAAACAGTGGATGATCAAGCTGTGATCACTGGTCCGAACCCTGGTGCTCTGGGCTGAAGGAATCCGTGGGGTGTACTTCACG
>CAYPUT010000118.1:0-10252 GCA_964413945.1 uncultured Spirochaetaceae bacterium | reverse complement strand
AATCTGCTGTATCGTCTTTGGGCTGCCAAAGGCGGGCGTACTCGAACGATAATCCAGTTCGACAGGCGGCGATTCTGGGAAGCTCTCGCCGCCGGGGCCGTGGTTCTTATGCCGCACTTTGAGTCCTTCGGCATGCGGCTCCCGGAGAACCCCACAAGCGGCGAGCACTACATCGGCTTTGCCCCCTCCGGTAAACCCGTAGGCTTTAAGGCCTGGCCTCCATCCGTCGAAGCGTTACAGGCGGTGGCCACCGCGGGGCGCGAATGGGCCCTCAGGCTCTATTCCCCACGCACCACGGCCCAACGGCTCTTGAGCCTCCTGCCGCAAGATGCTAATTCAGTATAGTAAGGCCAGAGACGCAGGCGAGATGGTCATACCCCACGACCCGAAACTCCCGGTTCACGGTGAGCGTTGTGTCCTGCCTCTCCTCGGAGCCCGAAAAGAAAATTATGCTAAAAGATTTCATCCCCCCCATTCTATTCAAAGCCAAACGGGCGCTCTTTCCCGCAGGATCGCCCGACCACGGCTGGTTCGGAGACTATGTATCCTGGCAAGACGCCGTGGCCGCTACCAGCGGTTACGACCAAGACCAGATCCTCTCCCGGATTCTCGACGCCACCCGAAAGGTGGAGTCCGGTCAGGCAGCCTACGAGAGAGACGGCGTTCTTTTTGACCGCGTACAACACAACTGGCCCTTACTCGCATCGCTTATGTGGGTCGCCGCTCGAGAAGCCGGCGAGCTACGGGTGTGCGATTTCGGCGGCTCCCTCGGTACCGTCTACCGGCAAAGCAGGTCCTTTCTCGGTCACTTAGGCCACCTTCGCTGGGGCGTCGTGGAACAGCCGCACTTTGTTGCAGCAGGGAAAGCCGAGTTCGAAACGCAAGCACTCTCCTTCTACGAAACCCTCGCCGAATGTAGAAACGCCCTCGCTCCGACGACGCTCCTTCTCTCGAGCGTCCTCCAATACCTGCCGGAACCCTACGCATTCTTGGACCAGGCCGTTTCGCTGGGCTTTCCCTACCTTATACTGGACCGGACGGCACTTATCGATGCGCCTGAGGACCGCCTAACGGTGCAGATAGTTAATCCGCGCTGCTACACCGGCAGCTATCCCTGCTGGTTCCTGAGCGAGAAGCGTCTTACCGATTATCTAAGTCGGCATTACACCTTGATTGCCGACTTCCCGAGCTTCCTCGGGGAGACGGTATACATCGACGGAAAGACCCAAGCCTACAATCGCGGTTTTCTTCTTCGAAACAACGCCGCCGATACATCGAATACGAAGCAATCCGGCGAACAGGGTCCTGCAGTTGGCAGTTGAGATCAGCAACGACGCAATCGGCGCCTCCCTCCTAACCACCGAAGGTCTTTCGGGGACGGTCGGCGAGGTCTCCTCCTGGCTCCGCGCTCGAAGAGAGGCCAGGTCTTGGAGCGTCGCCAAAGTACGCCTCGACTCCCTGGATGGCTGGGCTTTGGACAAGGAGGGGAACCGGATCGTGCACCGGTCGGGACGGTTCTTTCAAATCGAAGGCCGGAAGACAGCAGGCTTCGACGGCCGCCTTCTCGACACTCGGCCCGTCCTTGTTCAGCGCGAGATAGGCATCCTCGGCTGCCTCGGCAACGTCTTCGACGGCGTTCTCCACGTACTCCTGCAAGACAAGCTGGAGCCGGGCAATATCGGGGGCGCCCAGCTTTCTCCGACCCTTCAGGCTACCAGAAGCAATTACGATCGCGTCCATGGCGGCACCTATCCCCCCTTTCTCGAGCCCTTCCTCGAGACCACGCATCCACGTCTCTACGACCAACTCCAATCCGAGCAATCCTGGTGCTACGACAGAAAGCGCAACCGAAACGTGGTCCTGCTGGATCACGGACAGGGTCACGCGCCGGACGGTTATATTTGGGTAACCCTCGGCCAGCTTCGCTCTCTGGTCGGTATAGACCACTCGGTCAATATGTGTGCCCGATCGGTCCTGGGGACCTTTGGACTTTCGGCTCTACCGGCCGGCAGGGAGCTGCAAGAGCCGTTGCGAGCCTCCCTCTCCTCGCCGGCTTCTGCGGAACCCGGCCAACCCCTTGCTCAGTGGATTGTCGACGCCAAAGCGAGACAGTCCTGGGACAGCACCCGGTGCGGCCTCCGAGACCTCCCAGAGTGGGAGATAGGCGCCCGGGCCATCGAAAAGAAATCCGGATCCTCCTATTCCATCGGAGCCGTCCAGACGGAGATCAGCGGCCGCGAGGTTACCCGCTGGACCCAGCCGGTGGTCCTCAGAGAAGAGACCGGCCTCGTTGCCACGGCGGCAACCGTCCGTAACGGGGCGTTCTGCCTTCTCTTCCGAGCCGCCGCCGCCTACGGCGGCATAGACAACGTAGAGATTTCCCCGCCGCTAAGCGTCGAGTCCGGCCCCCCGGACCACATACAGCGCGCCTTGTCCGAGAGCCTTCGGGATGCCGATCCTGACACGCTCCTCTTGGACGTGGAGCTCTCCGAGGAAGGAGGGCGCTTCTTCCAGGTTCTAAACCGCTACCGGATTGTCCTTGTTCCACCCGACGCGGTACCTCCGCTGAACGGCGACTACAGATGGTTGAGCCTCTACGATCTGTCGCATCTGGGGACGCAACCCTACTTTCTCTCGATGGAGGCGCGCTCACTACTGGCCGGAATTGACCTGCTCGAGCTTACGAAGATGATCGCCCAAGGTGCCTGCGGATGAACAATCGACTGCTTATTCTCGGTTACTCACGAATTGCGGAAAAGCGCGTCATTCCCGCCGCTGTGGGCCTCGGCTGGAGTGTGGAAGTCGCTACCCGAAGTCGCTTTCCGGCCGCGCGTCGTAACATCGCGCTTACTCGGGCGTACGCCGGCTATGAGGAAGCCCTCCGGCAATACCAAGGCTCCCTCGTCTACGTCTCTACCCGGAATAGCGAGCACTACTCCCATGCCGGAGATGCCATCGACGCCGGGTTCGACGTAATCGTCGACAAACCCGCGTTCTTGAATTTTGCCGAAGCGCGAAGGGCACTTGAGGCAGCGGAAACCCGCGGTAAGGCCGTGTCTACCGCCGTGCCGTTTCTGCTGCACCCACAGTTTGCCGCGATCGACAAGCTCTTTCTCGACGCCGGTTCGGCGCCCTCACGGGTTTCGTCCATCTTCTCCTTCCCCCCGCTCCCGAAGGAAAACTTCCGCAATAACCCCGATTCCGGGGGCGGGGCGCTTTTGGACTTGGCGGCCTACGCGATGGGGCCCGGCCGCCACTTTTTCGGAACCGGACCCAAGGCCGTCTACTGCTCCTCGTCTGCCTCCGAGAACGCGGACGTCGTAAACCGCTTTTCCCTCTTGGTCGACTACGGAGACGGAAAGACCCTCGTGGGGCACTTTGGATTCGACACCGAGTATCACAACCGGCTAACGGTAATCGGGCCCAGGGTCGGGGTTACCGTCGACCGGGCCTTCACAACCCCCGCGGATATGGAAAGTACGCTCTCGGTACGGACCGAAAACCAGTCTCAAAGCGTAACCGTTCAAGAGAGCGATAGTTTCGCCGCCATGCTCGGCTACGTGGCGGACGCTATCGACTCGGGACACGCCGCGAAGCTTAACCGGGAGACCCTAGAAATTGCGCAGGATCAACAGATGCTCCTCGACGCTGCAAGGAACCAATCATGATCAAAGTCTGGGATTATCTTAACGAGTACGAACAAGAGAAACAGGATATACACCAAGCCATCGAGTCGGTTCTCGAGTCCGGATGGTTGATTTTGGGGGACAACGTCCTCCAGTTCGAGAAAGAATTGGCAGCCTTTCACGGCGTTTCCCACGGAATCGGAGTCAACAGTGGCACCGATGCCCTCTTTATCGCTCTGAAGGCCCTCGGCGTCGGCCCCGGTGACGAAGTAGTAACGGTCCCCAATACCGCGGTCCCCACCGTTGCCGCGATAGACGCCACGGGGGCCGACCCCGTCTTTGTCGACATCGAAGAGCAGAGCTTCCTGATGGACGTGGATCAACTCGAGTCGGCGATCACGCACAAGACGAAGTGCGTTCTCCCGGTGCACCTCTACGGAAGACCGGCCGATATGGAACGGATCAGTCGTATCGCCGAGCAGAATAACCTCTCCGTGCTAGAAGATTGCGCCCAATCTACCGGTGCCGAGTTTCACGGCAAGAAGACGGGATCCCTGGGGCACATTGCCGCGTTCTCCTTCTACCCGACGAAGGTCTTGGGTACCTACGGCGACGGCGGAATGGTCCTTACCAACGACGCCGGCTTGGCCGAGAAGGCCCGCCGTCTCCGCTTCTACGGCATGGAGAAGACCTACTACGCCCTGGAACCGGGCTACAATTCTCGATTGGACGAGCTCCATGCGGCGATTCTCCGGAGCAAGCTGCCCCACTTGGAAAACTACATCGCCCGCCGTCGGGAGATTGCCCGCCGCTACCGGCAAGCACTCTCTGATACCGACCTCGTCCTCCCGGAAGATCCCGAGGAATCCCTCCACGTCTACTACGTCTACGTCGTACGACATCCCGAGCGCGATCGGATTATCGAAGAGCTAAAGAAACGGGATATCTCTCTCAATATCAGTTATCCCTGGCCTATTCACACCATGCCCGCCTACGAGCGCCTCGGTTACAAGAAAGGCGCCTTCCCCGTTGCCGAACGCCTCGCCGGAGAGATCTTCTCTTTGCCCATGTATCCCGGCTTGACCGACGCAGAGCAGGATACGGTGATCGACCGACTCTTGTCTGTCCTACGATCGTTCAGCTAACAAATGGTTTCGGAGGGAATTGAGTGAGTCTGCCAATCGTTTTTTTGCACGCCGGCGCTTCGGAGTATCTGCCTCTGAGCATCGACCAGGCACGCAGGACCAACCCGGCATCTCGGGTCATCCTCATCGGAGACGAATCCAACAAGAACTTCACGGCTGCCGAGCATTTCATGCTCCGCGAATTTTGGGACGAAGCCCACTCTTTCTCCGGCGTTTACGAGCACATGAACCCCAATCGTTATGCAAGCGAGCTCTTCTGTTTTCAACGATGGTTTGTCCTCAATCGGTTCCTCGCCGCACTACAGATCCCCGCCTGCTTCCACTCGGACTCCGACGTGCTGCTTTTCGCCGACGTGTCGGCCCTTCAAGAGTTTTACGGAGATCGTCCGATAGCCGTCAACAGAGGCCAGTCGCCACACTCCAGCTACATCAACGACGCCGCGGTTCTGCAATCATTCACCGACTTCATATGGGACCATTATCGTTCCCCGGCTGGCAAAGCCGCCCTCAAACACCGCCTTCAAACGGTGATCGTCCGAGGCGGCATCTGCGATATGACCCTCTTTGAGTTGTTCCTGGAGAAGCACCCGGAACTCGTCGGTGACACGTACGAAGTTCGGGGAGGAGGATTCTTCGATCACAATGTGCGTATGTCCGACGGGTATGAAGTCGGCCGTCACAATTTTAAGCGGATCTATTGGCGCCAAGGGCTTCCCCACGCCCGGGAAATCGAATCCGGTCAACTGCTGCGCATGTACGCGATTCACTTTTGTGGAGCGAGTAAGTCACATTTAAAGTCGATCTACTACCGGAAAAAGCTCTCGATACCTCACCTAGTACATGAAGCAGGCCTCATGAGGTCGAGGTTTCGGAGGCTCGGTCGCCTCATTTTCAAGAGCCGCCGGTGATAAGACCGCCTATAGCGGTTTTTGGCTACCAGCGTCCCGGTCATCTGCGAATGACCCTCGACGCCCTTGCCGCCAACCATGGCGCCGACGAGTATGCTCTCCACGTCTTCTGCGACGGCCCAAAGCCGGAAGACGACCCCGAAACCATCCGGGCGGTCAGACAAACGGCCAAGAAGAACCGCGGGTTCAAGAAGCTCCAAGTGTGGGAGCAGTCAGAGAACAAGGGGTTAGCGGCCTCCATCGTAGAGGGGGTCACTACCCTGGTGGAAAGCGCCGGCGAGGTGGTCGTCCTCGAGGACGACATCGTCACCGCACCGTTCTTCCTTGACTACGTCAACACGGGGCTGTCGACCTACCGAGACTGCGACCGTGTTGCCGCCATCCACGGCTACCTCTGGCCGGTCAAGAAGCCGTTGCCCGAAACCTTCTTTCTGCAGGGCACCGACTGCTGGGGCTGGGCAACCTGGAAGAGAGCATGGGAAAAGTATCGAGCTGACGGCGAAGAGCTCCTTAAGCAGATCGTCTCCCGGGGCTTAATGCGAAGTTTCGACCTGAACAACGCCTTTCCGAACACCAGAATGCTTGCCCGGCAGGTGCTCGGAAAGAACAACTCCTGGGCCATTCGCTGGCACGCCTCGGCCTTCTTGGCGGGCATGGTAACGCTGTACCCCGGCCGTTCGCTCGTACAGAACATCGGCCACGACGAGACCGCCACCCACGGACGCGCGTCCTCACGCTACGACGTGTCGCTGTCGGAAACCCCAATTCGCGTCGAGCCGCAGAGCCCCGTGCCTAACCCTCGGGCGCTACGGACCATCGCCCGCCACCTCCGGGATACCGAACCCCCTCGCAGCCGAAAGCGCGTCCTGCTGGAAAAGCTGCGGTTTCGTCTCTCCGGCGGCGCCCCCCGAAGCGTAGACTTCTGACAATGCCCGGCGAAATCGCCTTCATCATTCCTGCGTACAACAGCGCCTCCTTTCTGCAAGAGAGCGTCGAATCCGTATTCGACGGGAACTTCCGATCCGGCGACGAGATGGTCATCGTCGACGACGCCTCGACCGACAACACCGTCGACGTCGTCAAAAAGCTCATGATTGCTCATCCCGAGATCCAGCTCTTCCGCCATCGATACAACCGGGGCCTCGGAGCGGCCGGAATGAACACCGGCATCGAGCATAGCCGGAGCGGCTTCATCTTTTGTCTCGATCACGACAACGTTCTCGTTCCCGGCTGCATGGCGCCGCTTCGCAACGCCCTCGTCACCGGCGAGTGTGACATGGCTTGTTTCGCCGAGGTTCGCTACTTCAAGACTACGTCGGGAGGACGCGAGGCCACCGGAAAGTGGGTGTACAAGCAAGGCGGCATCACCTTGGCTGATGCCCTGGCCGGACGCTACTGGCCGGGACCCAGCGGTAACTACCTCTTTAGTCGGGAAAGCTGGCTAAAGGCGCGCCGCTTCGACGAGGCGATAAGCCCGGCTATCGACAGTTGGGACTTCGGGATACGCCAATTGGCGGCGGGTTGCCGTATGCACACCATTCCGGACACCTACTACCTGCACCGTCAGGGCATCGAGTCGCAGTGGGTTACGGGAAGCCGGGGCCAAAACGTCTCCCTGGCCGCCCTCAGAACGATGCTGCCGATCCTTCCGCTCTTGGCGCCGGGAGAAGAGCGCTACCTTCTTAGCCGCTACGGCCGGAGACGGTGGCTGCGTAACTTGCACCGGCGACCCATCCGTACCAAAGCCAATGGGCGCGGCCAAGCCGGCTACGCCGTCGATGCGCAAGGCAATAGCATTCGGCAGCCCGAATCATTCACCCACAAAGCGCGTCGGCTCCTAGGGGAGATATTAGGTGTCTAACACAAACACCAGGTTTGGTCCCCGCTCCGCCGACCTCTGCTATCTCTCTGGTCTGATCGCGTTCACCGTCCTCGTGCTCTGGGTAACCACGTCTTTGGCTCCCCGGGGAGACGCACCTGGTCTCGCCGCGCTGAGTCCCCTTGCACACCTCTCACCGTTCGCCCGGATCGCCGCGGCGATAGGTCCCCCGGCGGCTCCCGCGACTTCGATCGTCCTCCCTCTGGCCGCGTTCTTTCTCTTTGCGACGGTTATCGGTGTTACCATACTCGTCGCGGGTGAGAAATCCTCGCCTCGACGAGTCCTCCTCTACGTTCTACCGACCTTTCTTCTCTTCGTCTGGTCTCCGTCCTACAGCATCGTTCTGGTAGCCGGACTCGCGGCCCTTCTCATTGCCGGTGGGGCGGCGGCCATCCGTCCCCACGGAACCAGAGCCTCGGCCGCCATCAGTGGAATAGCGGTCGGGATTGCGACAACGCTACTCCCTTCCGGCATTCTGGGAATATCCTTTGTTGCCCTTGTCGTAAAGACCGGTAGTACAAGATCTCGCTCCGATTCCTGGGTAAGGGCTTTGGCCTTTCTTCTTTCTGTCGCTGCGGTCCTCCTCGTTGCCTGGCTCGCCCTCGGTCTCACAGCGACCCGGACGGCACATGTTGCTTCGATACAGCTTTTCCTCGGAGAGGACAACCTCCTGGTCCCTTATCATTACATGCTGCGGCGTCTCCCCGCGAGAGTCATCCTTGACCTTGGAAGGGCCCTCTACGTCGGCGTCGCCGCGGCTGTCGGTTCCTGGGTTGCGGGACTGCTTTTTCCAACGCGGCGCTTCCCTATCGTCGCGGCGCTTTTCTTAGGGGCTGCCCTGGCAAGCTACCGTGTTCCTATGGTCGATGTGCTCTCGATGTACGCGGTTATTGGGCTCTCAGTTCTGGCGACGGTCTTGCCGTATTTCTGGAAGGAGTCGGAGGCCCGAACCCTCATTCCACACGCCACGCTGGCTCTTGTTATCATCATCATCATGTCGTTCTATTCGGACGATGGCTTCAAGAACGCCGCGCTCGTTACTCCCTTCGTAATGCCTATCGTCGCGTACTTGGGCCGAGAGGGCACTGGCGTGGCTGCGGAAATCGACGGTTACTACGGTTCCGATAGCCACCACGTCCGTTTCACCGTCCCCCGTCGCGGTATCGCGGACACAACGCTCTATGCTGTCTCGGTATTAATCGGCGTTTTTCTCGGATCCATCGCAAGACACATGCTATGAATCGCACTCTTTTGGCCCCACCATCACTCGGTAACCTCCCCCGACGACTCCTAACCGCCGTCGCCGGGGCGTTTATCATCCTTCTCCCCGTACCATACGTTCTTCAGGGCATAGATTTCACCGATACCGGATGGATCCTATCCAACTTCCAGGGTTTCTTCAGGCATCCGCAAAGTGTTTCCTACTGGTTTCATATGTGGCTCACCTACGCTACCGGAGCAAGTTGGTATGCCCTTCTCGGACACTGGGGCCTTTTCGGCATGAAGCTCGGAGCGGTCGCCGTCTATCTCGCAACCTTCGCTATCGCCGGATACTACTACCGCGGGCGTGTAACTCCATTCATCGTAACGGTTGGCTTAGCTTTGGGAGCAACTCAATGGTTCGCCAATCGTATAGTCACCATTCACTACAATTCTCTCGGCACCATGATCTATCTGGCGTCCGCCGCGGCCTTGGTCTTCGGGCTGGAAGCGAACAAACGGCTCCCTGTCGCATTATCCGGTGCTCTACTCATGCTCGGCGTCTTCGTCAGACTGCCGAATCTCGCTCAGTTTCTCATGCCGGTGGGTGTTGCGCTGATCTATCTAGTTCGCCGCGGGTTGCCCGCGACGCTTCTAAGCTTAGCGGTGTTTGCGCTGGGAAGCCTAACGGCGGTCGGACTTGTCCTGGCCATACAAGTGGCCCTCGGACACTTCGATCTCTACGTGTCGTCGCTTCAAGAGCTCTTCTCGAGTACGAAAGATGATACTTCTCACTACGGACTCATTCAAATAGAGCGTAGATTTCTCCGGGATCATGGACGGGTGATAGTGGCCCTCGGTGCGTACCTGCTGTTTGCCCGGGCCGCAAAATCCCTGACCTCACGGCTCAAGAGCCCGGTCCCGAAAATTCTGCTCTCCCTCGGAATCGGGGCGTTGATCGGCTTCTTGCTTCCTCGCATCGGGTTGGCCCTTCAAACAGCGGTGTTCGGCTTCCTGTACATCACCAGCATATCCGCGTTGCTGACCCTATCCGATCGCGACAGCTGGGCCCGGGCGACCGCCGTTATCACGATCATCGGTATCGCGACCTTCTCACTCGGTTCGGATGGGGGAATCGGAGCGGCCGAACACCTCATTTCGCTCTTCTTACCCTTTGCACTCTGGTATTGGTCGCGGCCCGGTGCCTTCCACCTGCAATTCGGACAATGCCGGCCGATATCTATGTCCTTTGTCGGGCGTGCCGCGATAGTTGCCGTATTTCTGGGAGCAATCACCCTGCACTCGTTCACCTACGGGATCAGGGCGACCTACCGAGATAGCGCGGACCGCTCTGCCATGACCGCTTCGGTCGACCACCACATGCTCAAGTGGACCTGGACCACCCAGGCACGGGCAGAAGTAATTGGAGAGATGCTTGCGGCGCTGGAACCACCCGTCGACCCCGGCGACTACCTGCTTACCTTCGAGAGCGCC
>CAYPUT010000117.1:0-10266 GCA_964413945.1 uncultured Spirochaetaceae bacterium | reverse complement strand
GCTGTCGGCTTCCGGGGTGTCCGGAGAGGGCCTGAGCTAGGTTACCTCCCCGAAAGAGGGCTCCCAGTGTTGCACCAGGGCCCGCATGACCCGGGAGGTGACCGCAGGGTCCTTCGAGGCAAGGTCCTGCGCTTCCTCGATGCTCTCCACCTGGAGGATCGACATCCCCCCGGCGATGTTCGCGAAGGGACCGCCTAACTTCAGGCGCCCGTCCCGAGCGAGGGATAGCTGATAGGCGTTATGCGCCTCCAATTCCTGCTCCCGAGCCGGGCGTCCCTTCTTCCATTCGGGTCCGGCGGTGTAGAAAACAACGGCGTACATGTGGCCTCCTTTCCATGTCAGCATATCGAAACACCCACTATTTCACGAGAGGTTTCCGCTGGTAGAATGGCCTCTCCGAGGAGGGACGATGGCTGGAAGCTCCCGTGGTTTTCGCGTGCAAGATCTCTTTGCCAAGGCCTCAGTGGCCCTGCGCCGCAGCATGGGCTCCGTGTCCCGGAGCGACCGAAGCGGCGCTCCGGAAGACTCTTCTCGGGTGGTGTCCGCCGTCTACTCGGAGGAGGAGCAACGGAACGAGGATACCGGCCGTATCCGCACCCTTGGAACCTTCGGCGGTGTATTCACCCCGAGCTTTCTGACGATCATCGGCGTAATCATGTACCTTCGGTTCAGCTGGGTACTGGGGAACGCCGGACTCCTGCACACGATCGCAATCGTGATGCTGGCGAACGCCATCACCTTTATCAGCGCCCTCTCCGTGTCGAGTATCGCGAGCAACGAGAGGATGGAAACCGGGGGCGCCTACTTTATGGTATGCCGGGTACTTGGCGACGAAGCCGGAGGAGGGATCGGGTTACCCCTCTACTTGAGCCAAGCCTTGTCCATCGCCCTTTATGTTATCGGCTTCGCAGAGGCCTTTACTGCGGTAACGCCCCGGTGGTCCCTGACAACCGTTGCTATCACGACAATGCTCCTTCTGGCGGTTTTCGGAATTATCGGTGCGCGCTTTATGATTCGCCTGCAGTACGTCATCCTCGCAATTATTCTCGCGAGCTTTATCTCGATAGCCTTTGGGTTCGAGATTCGCCACACCAACCTGACTCCTTCCTACGGCGAGGGTCTCGGTTTCTGGGCCGTCTTCGCCGTATTCTTTCCGGCGGTAACCGGAATCTTGGCAGGTGTATCGATGTCCGGCGACCTGAAGGAACCGGCCAAGAGCATCCCCCGGGGCACGCTTTTAGCGGTGGCTGCGGGGTTTACCGTCTATATTCTGGTTCCGGTTATGCTCGCCTTTTCGGTTGCCCGAGAAGACCTTGGAGCATCCACGGCTCTCCGGGACGCATCGCGGTGGCCTCTCTTGGTTACCGCCGGTGTAATGGGAGCGACCGTAAGCTCCGCCATCGGATCCCTCCTTGCGGCGCCGAGAACCCTCCAGGCGCTCGGCATCGACGGAGTCGTCCCGGGACTGTTCGGAAAGGGTGTCGGCCCGACCAAAGAGCCCTTGTTGGCTCTCCTGGTGTCGATTGGCCTCGCGCTTGCGGCTATTCTCCTCGGAAGCTTGAACGCCGTGGCCGAGGTTCTCACGATGTTCTTTTTGACGACATACGGAGTCCTGAACCTTTCGGCGGGCATGGAACGCCTTGTGGACAACCCCTCTTTCCGTCCGGCGATTCGCATTCCCTGGTGGGTTAGTTTTCTCGGCGCCGCCGGCTGCGTCGCGGTGATGTTCTTGATTAACGTGGTCTCCACCGTGGGCGCCCTCGTGGCGGTGGTCGCAATCTACGTCTACCTGGGTTGGCGCAAGGAGCTTTCCACCGTCGCCCCGGCCGCACATGGCGGAGTTTGGGAAGGTTTCTGGACGGCTGTATTCTTTGGTGTTTCCCGCCGCTTGGCAAAACGGCGAAGCGCCTCGGGGAAGAACTGGCGTCCCCTCGTGCAGGTTTTTGCCTCGGACCCGGAGTCCCACCGAACCCTCATGGAGACCGGGGCCATGTTGACCCGGAGAGGCGGCGCCCTCGCGATCTACGGCATGGTCGAAAGGGGCCGGGAAAATACCAGAGACCAGCGCAGGGCATTGGACCAGGAACTCGAGGACTTCTCCGACGGCCTGCTGCAACCGAACGTCTTTCCCCACGTGGTCGAAACCGCCGCCTTTTACGACGGAGTCGTTGTCGCCTCCCAAGCGGCTGCCTTCGCCGGGGGCACCTACAACTCGGTAATGCTCGGTCTCCCGGCCCCTTCGAGCCGGGACCGCGAATTTGCGGCGATGATGGAACGACTATCCGAAATCGACCGGAACATTCTTCTATTGAAGAAGGCACCCCGTCCCTGGACGGCGATTCGTGGCCCGATTGTCGTCTGGTGGGGCGGCCAGGAAAACAATGTTCGCCTGATGCTCGTCCTGGCACATCTGCTTCAAGGCGCCGTTGTCCCGCCGCCGGGAATCCGACTTGCGACCATCGTCTCCGAGCCGGAACAGAAAGAAGCGGCGAAGGCCCGCCTGGTAGCGACCGTAAGCGATTTGCGGTTAAGGGCGGAACCGAAGGTGGTCGTAAACCAAAACAGCCGGTCGATCTCCGAGATTTTGGCGGCGGAGTCGGCGGACGCCGCCCTAGTTCTTCTCGGGATGGCAAAACCGGATAGCGAAGAGACCAGGCGGTATCTACCTCGGTTGCGGGAAACCGCAGCGGGTATGGAAAGCGTGCTCTTTGTTTTGAATAACATACCAGAGATGGAGTATATCTAGGGTCAGGTCGTAGGAGAACCGAGCAGAAGGTCCCGGAGGGCCCCGGCAATCTTTGCCCCGCCGGCCCCGGAAGGCTCTATACCGTTTACGTAGTCCCCCGGGTCGGTACAAACGCTCCGGAGATCGATTACCGGCAAACCATAGCGGTTGGCCAGGCGGTAGATCGCGTCGTTAAAGAGGGAAACCGCTACCGGGGCGACGTCGCCGTAGGGAGCAGGGAGATCTCCGTTGTAGATGGTGCAGACCGCAGTTCGCTCGTTCGCCCTCAAGAGCGCCTTTAGGAGCGTTTCGTAGTCGGCCGCGAAGCGGTCGATGGCTTCGCCGAAGACGGTGAGTACCTCCGCGTAGCTCGCCGCTTCGGCCACCAGGAGCTCCTGGTGACCCAGGGCATCGTTCCCACCGGTGGAGAGGACGAGCCAATCCGCATCCTTTGGAAATCCTGCAAGCTGCTCGTGGACGTGGCGCGTAAGGCTACCGTCAACCGCTAAGAGGGTGACGTTCCAATCGGGACCTAACTCGTGACCGAGGCGCGCCTGTACCCCGGGATCCGGCGCGGCGTAGGCGGCGTTGTCGAACACAGAGTCTCCGACTAGGGCGACGTGGGGCATGGCTCTCCTCCGGAGGCACAGGATAGCACATGCGCCCGGAAAGCGGTACACAGCCTCGAGGCCATCCGGCCGGCCAAACGTCTCGATTTACACCGGGCTCTTCCTCGGCTATACTGGTGAAAAATCACCTTCAGGAGAGATTCTATGAAACAACTCACTGTAGCGGTGGTGTGTCTGCTAATGGCGGGTGCGCTATTCGCCGCCGGCGGCCGGGAAGCCGGCGAAGAGCAGGCAGACTCACTACAGAACATTAAAGACAAGGGCGAGCTGGTCCTGGGCCTAGACGACAGCTTTCCCCCGATGGGATTCCGGGATACCGCGGGAGAAATCGTAGGCTTCGACATCGACCTGGCCCGGGAAGTTGCGGACCGCCTCGGGGTCGACCTTGTCCTCCAACCCATCGATTGGGACGCTAAGATTCTGGACCTCAACAGCCGCGATATCGACGTTATCTGGAACGGGCTTACCATTACCCCGGAACGGCAGGAAGCGATCCATTTCTCGAAGCCGTACATCGCAAACCGACAGATCGTCATCGTCCAGGCGGAATCGGGAATCGAGACCAAGTCGGACCTTGCCGGAGCCCGGGTAGGGATCCAGCTGGGATCGAGCGCGGAGGACGCGGTCAATTCGGATCCGGCGACCTTAGAGAGCTTTGCCGATCTGTCGAAGTATCAGGACAACGTTCAGGCCCTGATGGATTTGGAGACCGGCCGGATCGACGCCGTCGTCGTTGACGAGATCCTCGGTCGATACTACATCTCCAAGAAGCCCGGGGTCTTCGCGGTTGCCCGGGATCACTTTGCCGAAGAGGAGTACGGTATAGGCTTCCGCAAGGGAGAAACCGAGTTCGTCGCGGCGGTGGATGCGGCTCTCGACGAGATGGTCGCAGATGGTACCGCAGCGGAAATCTCCGAGAAGTGGTTCGGAGAGAACGTGCTGCTTCCCCGGTAAGGATCCGAAGAGCCGGTGGAATACTTTTTTGAGACGACACGGTACATCCTCCAAGGGTGTACCGTCACTCTCAAGCTCTTTGCCTTGACCCTGATCTTTTCGTTGCCTTTGGGATTCCTCTGCGCGATGGGAAAGACCCTCAAACGTCCGGGGTTGACGGTTCCCCTCGGCTTCTACACCACCGTGGTGCGCGGAACACCCCTCCTATTACAGCTCTTCTTTATCTACTACGGCCTCCCGCTCCTTGTTCCGGCCTTGCGATTCGAACGCTTTACCGCGGCGGTCCTTACCTTCGTCGTCAACTACGGTGCCTACTTTACGGAGATCTTCCGGGGAGGAATTCAGTCTATAGACCGAGGGCAGTACGAGGCAGCCCGGGTTATCGGCATGAATTACTCCCAGACGATGCGCCGCATCGTTCTTCCTCAGACCATCAAGCGCGTTCTCCCCCCGGTATCGAACGAGGCGATAACCTTGGTTAAGGACACGGCTCTCGTGGTTGTCCTGGGAATCGGAGAGATCCTGAGGAACTCCAAGGAGATCGTGTCCCGGGATTTTACGATTAGTCCCTTTATTATCGCCGGACTCATCTACCTGACGCTGAATTATGGATTGGTTCTGGTGTTTCAGAAGCTGGAGAAGCGGTATGCCGTCTACGAGTAGCCTTACACCCGGCGCGGCCCTCCCTCCTGCGGTCCGGGTAACCCGGTTGCACAAGTCCTTCGGCGAGTTGGAGGTTCTCAAAGGAATCGACCTCGAGGTAAGCCCCCGGGAGATCGTCTCGATTATCGGTCCCTCGGGCTCCGGCAAGAGCACCCTCCTCCGGTGTCTTATTCACCTCGAGAGGGCCAACCGGGGGACCATCGAGATAGAGGGACAACCGATCGCCTTAGAAAAGGATGGAACTCAGGAGCCCGTCTCCGAGCGGCAGATTCGCCGTCGGAGCCGGAAGCTCGGAATGGTGTTTCAAAATTTCAACCTCTTTCCCCATAAGACGGCCCTAGAGAACGTGATAGAGGGCCCCCTCGTGGTCGCTCGAGTCCCCCGGCAGGAGGCCGTCGAGCGAGGCGAGGCTATGCTGGCAAAGGTGGGCCTCTCGGACAAACGGGACACCTACCCGTACTACCTCTCGGGCGGCCAGAAGCAGCGGGTGGCGATCGCTCGAGCTCTGGCGATGGATCCGGACATCATGCTCTTCGACGAACCGACGAGCGCCCTCGACCCCGAGTTGGTCGGAGAGGTCCTGGCGGTGATAAAGGAGCTCGCGAAGGAACGGGTGACAATGCTCGTGGTAACCCACGAAATGGCCTTTGCCCGGGAGCTTTCCGACCGGGTCGTCTTTATGGACGACGGCTACATCGTCGAAGCCGCCCCGCCGGCTAAGCTTTTCCGTAACCCGGATCACCCGCGAATAAAGGCATTTCTTAAGAAGATGCTCTAAGGACTTTTAGAGCGCGATTACGAAGGCCAGGACGGTACCGACGAGGGCCGCAAGAATGCCGATCCCCCACTGGAGCACCGCGAACCGCTTATCGACCGCGGTAAAACGCCGGTCGAGAAACCCCAGAAGGTCCTCGAAGCGTTGGTCCACCGCGACAAAGCGCCGGTCGACGGCCACAAACCGCTGCTCCATCAGGGTCTGCAGGCTCTCGAACCGTTGGTCCATCGTGGTCTGCAGGCTCTCGAAGCGTTGGTCCACCGCGACAAAGCGCTGATCGGCAGCGTCGAATCGAACCTGCATGAGCTCCCGCTGAGCCTTGAGCTCCTCCTCGACCCGAACGACCCGCTCCATCAACATGGTGTGACTCACCGGATCCGCCGCCTGGGCAATGGGCGGAAGCACCTCCTGAACCCAATCCTTGAGATTGCCTTTTACGTATTCGCCGATGCGAAGAAGCTCGGCTTCCCCGAGCGCCATAGTTTGGTCTCCCACTTAACACCCTCCACTATAGCAAAACGGGGCTAAAGACGCTAATGCTTCAGAAACCTACACTATTTCCCCCGTCGACGGGAATAATCGTGCCGTTGACGTAGGACGCCGCTTTCGAAGCAAGAAAGGCGCAGACACCACCGATTTCCTCGGGGCTACCGAGGCGTCCCATCGGTGTCCGGCCGAGCACCTTCTTCTTTCTCTCCGGGTCGTTGGCGAGGGCCTTGTGGCTCATCGCGGTTTCTATAAACCCCGGTGCGACGGAGTTAACCCGGATTCCCAGGGCGCCCCACTCGACGGCCAACTGCCGCACCAACCCGACCATCGCCGTCTTGGCGGCGCTGTAGGAGGTGACGTAGGGAATGCCGTAGAGGGCCGCCATCGAGCTGATAAACTGTATGTCCCCGTTGAGCTTCTGTGCCGCAAGGCGCCGGGCAACCGACCGGGAGAGGGCGAAGGCTCCCTTCAGGTGGGTTTGCAGTATGTCGTCGAAATCGTCGTCGGATACTTCGATCGCCGGCTTCTTCTGATGCTTTCCCGCGTTGTTGATGAGCGTCCGGACCGGTCCGAGAACGGTCGTCAGCGCATCCACCCAGGGGTCGATCGACTTTAGGTCCGTGACGTCGAGGGGCATCGGACGGGTACGGTCGGACATCCCGGCGGCTGCTTCGTTGAGCACCTCTTCCCGGCGTCCTGCGATAACGACGGTGGCCCCGAGGGCGTCGAAGGTACGGGCGATCGCCAGGCCGATACCGGAACCGCCCCCAGTTACCACGACGACGTGGGATTCATCAAATTGATAGCTATTAGCGTCCATGGCCGGGACGATAGCATGGGCCTCCCGCCGGAGCAAGGCGACAGACACACTCGAAGGGGAGCTCCCTAATCTTCCACTCCTAGATAGTCCCGAATTGCCCCGAGAAAGTCCGGCCCGTATTCCTCGAGCTTCCGCTCGCCGACACCGTGGCACCGCAAGAAAGCCGCCTGGTCGGTCGGCCGATTCGTTGCCATCGACCGAAGACTCTTGTCGCTAAAGATAACGTAGGGCGGCACCTCACGCCGACGAGCGATATCCCGACGAAGCTCCCGGAGAAGCTCAAAGAGCGCCTTCTGGTCTGCTGTCCGGCGCGGGTGGAGCGCGGGTAATTCCGGGGCGTTGGGGGAGATCTCGGGGCCGGCGTCCCGAAGGCCGCCCTTCGACGGGGTCGTTCGTTTGACCGACCAGAAGGGCTTTTTGCCGTGGAGAACCTTTCGTCCCTCGGAGGTAATCCGGAAGCCGGACCTTTGCCCGTCGGTCCGGGCGATGCACCCGGAGGACTCCAAGTCCCGGAGAAGGTCGAGCCACCAGCTTTTCTCCCGCTCCCGGCCGACGCCGTAGGTCGGAAGCTGGTTATGACCGAACTGGAGAACCTTGTCCGTCGGGTTTCCGGTAACGATGTCCGCCAGGTGGTGCCCCCCGAAACGCTCTCCGGTACGGTGCGCCGCCGAGAGAATCTTCTGCGCCGCGACCGAGAGATCCTCGGTGTCGACGGCGCCGAGGCAGACGTCGCAGTTGCCGCAGTCCCCCGGATGGGCCTCGTTAAAGTGGGCGAGAAGGAGCTTCCGACGGCAGACCCCGGAGTCAACGTACCGGAGCACCTCCCGGAGGCGCTCTTCGGCCCGGTCCCGTTCCCCGTCGTCCTCTATGTTCCCGATATGATACCGGATAATCCGGATATCCCCGGGGCCGTAGAAGAGCACCGTCTCCGCCGGCTCTCCGTCCCGGGCCGCTCGACCGGTTTCCTGATAGTAACTCTCGATACTTCGCGGAAGGTCGCCGTGGACGATCCACCGGACGTTCGACTTGTCGATCCCCATCCCGAAGGCGATGGTGGCAACCACGACATCCACTTCGTCGGCGACGAAGGCCTCTTGCCTGGACCGGCGATCCTCGTCCTCGAGCCCGGCGTGGTAGGCCACCGCTCGAAAGCCCGCTTCCTGGAGAAAAGCGGCCGTCTCCTCGACGAGCTTCCGGCTCGAGCGGTAGACGATTCCCGGCTCCCCCTGGTGGCGCCGGGCGACCTCGAGAATCTCTGTAAGGGCGCTGCTCTTTGCTCCCTTCCCCCGGCCCTTGGGCACCACCGCGTAGGAGATCTCCTTTCGGTCGAAGCTCGCCCGGACCGCGAAGGGGTCCTCAAGGCCGAGCTGCCGGATTACATCGTCTTGGACTTCGGCCGTCGCCGTGGCGGTAAAGGCGGCAATCGGCACCCCCGGGAAATCGCTCCTGAGGGACCCGAGGGTTCGGTAGTCCGGCCGAAAGTCGTGCCCCCACTCGGAGATGCAGTGGGCCTCGTCGACGGCGAAGAGGGTTACCCGAATCCGGGAAAGCTCTTCCTGAAACCTATCGGTGGCAAGGCGCTCCGGCGCCACGTAGAGAAGGCGGACCCGGCCGGCAAAGAGATCCCTCCAGGTCTCCGCCAGGGCCGCCGGGGCGAGGGTGCTGTTGATAAAGGCCGCGGCAATGCCGTTTTCCCGGGCCGCGTCCACCTGATCCTTCATCAGCGATATAAGGGGGCTGACCACCACGGTTAGTCCGTCGACCAGGAGCGCCGGGAGCTGATAACAGAGCGACTTTCCGCCCCCTGTGGGCAAGGCCGCGAAGACGTCCCGTCCGGAAAGAATTGCCTCGACGATATCCTGTTGATTCGGGCGAAACGAGGAAAAGCCGAAGTGCCGCTTGAGGGAGCTCTTGATCTGTTTTGAGGCAGGAGCTGTTCTGTTGCCGCTAGCCATGACCGGGAGCATCCTACCGGATAGGCCGGGGCCCGGGAAAGGGTGCGGTACGCCGGCAGTGGCCCTACCCACTTCCTCGTTCCCGGGATAAGCTAACGAAACCGTGGAACACTCGAGCCATCCCCTCTCACCCCAATCGATAAAGCGCTTTCCCTTCGACCCTGGACGACTTCCCTTTTTCTACGGTTGGGGCGTTCTTCTGGTCGGTACCGTCGGAGTGTTGGCGAGCGCGCCGGGACAGACTATCGGCGTTTCGGTTTTTACCGAGCACCTCATCGACAGCCTGCGGCTCTCCCGGACCGCTTTAAGCCTCGCGTACTTCGCCGGAACGGTCGCCGCAGGTCTTCTCTTGACCTGGGCGGGAAAGCTCTACGACCTCTTCGGCGGCCGTCTGGTGGGCTCAGTGGCGGCCCTCTCCCTAACCGGCGTTCTCTTTGCCCTCACGACGATGCCGGAAGTGGCGGGCTATTTGGGCGGCGGAGTTGCCGCCTTCGGGGTGATGGCTCTCGGGTTCTTTCTCTTGCGGTTTACCGGCCAGGCGATGCTGACGCTTTCTTCCCGGAACATGGTGATGGAGTGGTTCGATGAGCGGCGGGGCCTCGCCAACGCCGTCATGGGTATCTCCATCTCCTTTGGCTACTCCTACGCGCCCCGGGTCTTCGACGACCTTATCGGGAACTCAGGGTGGCGCGGCGCCTGGCAGACGATGGGCGTTGCGATCGCCGGTTTTGCGGTGTTGGCCTTTCTCTTCTACCGCGACACACCGGAGGCTCACGGACTCGTTCCCGACGGTCCCCTCCACGGCCGGGGACGCAAAAAGCACGCGGAAACGACAACCGCGGAGTCCTTTACCCTGCAGCAGGCCCGGCGGACCTACGCGTTTTGGCTTTTCGCCTCGGCGCTGTTTCTCCAGGGACTGGTGATGACCGCCTACACCTTCCACGTCGTCTCGATATTCGACGACGCCGGATTCGGCCGGGAGGTGGCGGTTGGAATCTTCCTACCCGCCGCGGTGGTCGCCTTCTCGGTTGGCGTCCTCGGGAGCTACATCTCCGACTACGTTCGCTTGAAGTATCTGATGATGGTACAACTCGCGGGCCTCGCCGCCCAGGCGGGGTGGTAGTCGTACCGGGCAATCCAATAGACCTCTACCGCCTGGTTTACCGAGGGTATATCGCTTGTTCTCCCCCGGACAATGTCCAACGTCCGTACCTTCCGCGGCACTTAATTCGTACCCCGGCCCAAACTACTTCGCC
>CAYPUT010000116.1:3930-10285 GCA_964413945.1 uncultured Spirochaetaceae bacterium | reverse complement strand
ATCCTCCCCGCCATCGCCCGCCTCTCCTTCGCCGAGAGCCGGCCGACGAGCTCGTCGTAGACGGGGCTTCGGCCCCGGCCGATCTTTTCCGCAGCCCTCTTCCGCCGGAGCTCCCGTGCTATCTCGTGGGCCGGGCGGTGGTCCCGGAGCTTGAAGGCCCTGTTGATAAAGTCGTAGACATTCTCGAGAAGCTCTTGGTCGTTCGCCAGGATCTCGCTCAGTTGCCCTAAGAGCTTCTGCCGCTGCTCGTCGGAGAGCCGGGCCCAGGCTATTCGCATTCTGCGTTCGGCGTGGGGCCGCGGTATGTGGCCGAGCTCGCAGACGGCGGTAAAAAACTGCGCCCGGCGCGGGTCGTAGGCGCGCTTCATCGATTGCACAAAGTTAGACGCCGCCTGGGGGTACTCACCGAGGTACATCCGGTAGAGGCCCATGTTTCGGTTCAGGATGGTGCTCTTGGGGTTGAAGTAGAGCCCCCGGCGGATTAAGGGGATGGCCTTCTTGGCCATCGAGAGGGGAAAGACCCGGTAAGGGGATTGATCGACGAGCTGGAGGAAGATCTTCAAGGAGATAGCAAGACCAACCACCTTGACCAAGACTCCGGGCAGAAGGCCCAGAGTCGTAACGCTGGTGTTGTAGATTCCGTGGATCAGCGCCACCAGGGCCACTCCTTTGTATGCGCTCCGGTAGGATTCCGGGTCCCGGGACTGGAGGTTGCTGTAGAGAGCCTGGGAGTAGAGGCCGCCCCAGATGGCGGCGTAGACCATGTGGCCGCCGGTTGAGAGAACCGGGCGAACGAGCATAAAGAGGCTTCCGTAGCGCTCGATATAGAGGACGTTCTCGATGGCACCGAAAACCAGCCCCACTACCGCCGCCTGGATTACCCCGTCCTGGGGCTCCCGGACGGTTCGTAGCGTGTGGGCAACCGAGAGAAAACAGACGAACTTTGCGAACTCCTCGATCACCCCGGTAACCAATACCTCGTAGAAAAAGACCGAGTCGTAGATAAAGGGCACCAGAAACGGAATCGGATAGACGCCGTGAAGGACAAACGTCACCACAACGCTCACCCCTCCGGCAAAAAAGAACTGCGCCAGGATGCCCGGCTGCTGCTTGTCGGCGAGGTAGCGCAGGCGGCGGAACAGAAAGTACATCCAGAGTCCCGTCGCGACGATGTTCCAGAGGTGAAGAAAAGCGATCACACAGTGTCCCCTAACAGTAAGCTACCACATAGACATCGCGGTCTCACGGTCAGGTCGCTACCCGACGCCCATAATGGGATTAGCACAGCAAACTGAAACTGCATCTCACGAAAAACTCATGCTTATTGTTGAGCATTGTAGTATGCTTTGGGTAAACCTTTTTTCGGAGGCTGGCATGGTCTTGCGTTGGAAGCTTCGATTGGGTATCGCGTTGGTCGGCGCGATTGCATTGATTGTTTCCGCCTGCTCAAACCCCGCCGGAGGGGGAGGATCCGGAAGCGCCCCCCCGGGCGTTCCTCAGGTGAGCGCCCCCACGGATGGTGAGACCGGTGTGGCTGTCGGCGTTGACCTAACCTTCTCGGCGGAGGGTGCGACCAGCGTGGACATCTATTTCGGCGAGACAAACCCGCCGCCCCTGGTCGTATCCGGTCTGTCTACCGACACCTACGACCCGGAACCCCTTGGAGACTTGAGTTACAACAAGCCGTACTACTGGAAGATCGTCGCCTCCAACGGCGGGGGAAGCGTCGACGGCCCTGTGTGGAGCTTTACCACGGAGAACGAACCGCCTCCCGGAGCGCCGTCTCTCCTATCCCCGGCCAACAATCTCTTCACAAACTCAACGAGCATCACTCTGGACTGGAGCGATGTAGCCGATGCCACCTCCTATCGGGCGCATCTGGGAACGAGCAGCAGCTTCGCCGCCGCCTCCCAGGAGTATTCAGGAAGCGCCAGTCAGGCGACGCTGAATGGCCTGGCCGACGATACGTACTACTGGTGGGCGGAATCCCGGAACGACGGCACCGGCGCAGGGGACACCGGACCCTACACGGGCCCACGTGTCTTTACCGTCGACACGGTAGCGCCGACCATCACCTTTACGGGAGGCCCCTCGGGACCGACCAACGACTCTACTCCCAACTTTACCTTCTCCGTCTCGGGCGCCACCGGCTCCCCGCAGTGTCGCATCGGTTCCGGGGCCTACGGCAGCTGCAGTAGCTCCACCACTTACAACCCCGGCTCTCTGTCCAACGGCAGCTACACCGCCTGGGTTCGAGCAGAGGATGCGGCCGGCAATGTCCGACAGGTAAGCCGGAGTTTCACCGTCGACACGGTAGCGCCGACCATCACCTTTACGGGAGGCCCCTCGGGACCGACCAACGACTCTACTCCCAACTTTACCTTCTCCGTCTCGGGCGCCACCGGCTCCCCGCAGTGTCGCATCGGTTCCGGGGCCTACGGCAGCTGCAGTAGCTCCACCACTTACAACCCCGGCTCTCTGTCCAACGGCAGCTACACCGCCTGGGTTCGAGCAGAGGATGCGGCCGGCAATGTCCGACAGGTAAGCCGGAGTTTCACCGTCGACACGGTAGCGCCGTCGCTCACCATCACCTCGGCTCCCCCGGACTTCCAGGTAAACGCCGGCTCAGCGACGTACTATTTTAGCGCCTCGGGCTACACGACCCTGCGGTGCAGGCTCTATTTGTCGAGCCAGACTCCACCGGCGTACCAAAGCTGTAGCTCCCCATTCACTAAGAGCATCGGATACGGGAGCTACACGTTCCAGGTGCAGGCGATCGACGCCGCGGGAAACACCACGACGCGGTCCGACACATTCGAGAATCAGTACTTGGGATAGGAGCTAACAGTGGAGCGTCGCCCGCGGCGCGGGATCCCGGGCGGCGGGACGGCGGACGGTGTTTCGCCGGAGGTCAACCGGTGGCAATATCCGTCGCCGCGAAGTCGTTGCCAACGAAGACCAGTGGCTCGCCGGCCAGCTTGGCGACGGCATAGGAGAGACAGTCGCCGAAATCGAGGCCGGCGGCGTGTCTGCCTTTTCCGAAGCGGAGCTATGCTTCGACTGCGGCGCTGAAGTGCGTTTCCCCGAAGGGAATTACCGCGACGGAGGCTTCCATAAGGAACCTGGTCAGATAGGATCGAGCATCCTTGTTCAAGCGTGCGGAGAGTACGATAGCGGTTTCCGTCAGAGTGGCGGTACCGATTCCCGGGTTAGGATCGGCACCAATGCGGGTGATCAACTCTTCGAACCCCGGTTCCTTCATCGCGATGGCCACGACAGCAGAGGTATCGAGAATCACACGCCTTGCTCGCCGTAGCCGAGAATTTCTTCCTCTTCTGCCCGGCTTAACCGGCGGCCGAGTTGCTCGGGCGGAACCAGAGGCCAGACCTCGTTTTCCAGGTACCGCCGCAACCGCGCGCCTCTGTCGTTATCTGCGATCCGGTACGCGAGCCGAGCCTTTCGCTCCACCAGCGCTTTGCGGACGGCCTCCGTCTTTGATTCCCCCGCAAGGTTGGCGACCTCAGCGACTAGCCGCTCCACGACGTCGTTCTTTATGTTCAAGGCCCTGGTATGCTCTTCGATTGAAGTCTATGAAGAATTATGGTGATTTCTACCGAAAACGAGCTCGAGTTTGAGTTTCATTTTGCAAAACAAAAGTTTGACATATTGCAAACCACAATTCAGTCTAGTGCCATGAAGCAGATCTCCGTCGGCGACATGGAGGCCCACTGGGCAGAGGTCGAGCGGCAGCCCGGGACTTGAGCGATCACATTCCCGCGATCGGATGCCGAACATTGGATATCCTCCACGTAGCCTCGGCCCGTCAGCTGGAGCCCACCGCTTCTTAACCCGCCGCATCACCCCTGCGGATATTGAAGGTATGAGGGCGCGGCCGGGGCCAGGGTACGCGGGCCGGGGCGCCGGGGCGCCGGGGCCCAAGATCGCCGTCGGCGGGCTTGCCGTGGTGGTCGCAGGCGTGCTGACGCTTCTCGCCTTGGATGCCGCAGGCACGGGTCTTGCCCGCGTCGGTGCGGCTTCCCGCTTTGCGGCGTTCGTCATCATCCTTGGGCCCGTCTCCTTCGCCATGGGGTGGCTCTTTCCCGCCGCCGTTTCCTGGCTCGACGACCGCGGGGTGGCGTTCTTTCGGGAAAAGCGCTGAGGTCCCAAACCGGCATGAATCCCTTTGACAGGTCAGTCGTAGTGTGCAATCATTGATGTCAACGAAATCATGGCATCGATTACCATTCGAAATCTTGATGATAGGGTGAAGGCCGGCTTGCGGCTTCGCGCAGCGCGGAACAACCGTTCGATGGAGGAAGAGGCACGTACGATCCTCGCCGAGGCGGTGAAGGAGTCCGGGACGGAAGGTCGTGGATTGGGAACCGCAATTCACGAGCGGTTCTTGGCAGCCGGGGGCGTCGAGCTCGAGACCGCAGAGCGAACCGAACGGCCGCGAAGCCCTGAAGAGTTGAGTGAGACCCAATGACCATTCTGGACACGAACGTCATCTCGGAGCTTATGCGGCCCGAGCCTTTGGCGCGTGTCGTCGACTGGCTGGACTCTACGCCGCGGGATAATGTTGGGACAACGGCGATTACCGTCTCTGAGATCCTTCTCGGTCTTGCGAAGCTTCCGAAAGGGAAGCGCCGCGATAGGCTCTTTGCGGCTGCAGAACAGGTGTTAACTATCGACCTCTCGCGGCGGATCGTGGCATTCGACGACGCGGCGGCCGCTGAATACGCCGCTCTGGTGGTGTCCCGAGAACGAGCCGGCAAGCCGATCAGCATGGCGGATGCGCAGATCGCCGCCATCTGTCGCTGCGGAACCCATACTCTGGCAACAAGAAACGTGGACGATTTTGAGGACACTGGTATCTCGGTGATCAATCCCTGGGAGGCATGACATGACGGCAATCACCATTCCAAAACACGGCCCACCGGAGGTTCTCGAAGCGGCGGATCTCCCGAAGCCGGCCCCGGGACCCGAGGAGCTCCTGGTGCGGGTTCGAGCGGCGGGGGTAAACCGGGCGGACTGCATGCAGCGGACGGGGACCTACCCGATGCCCCCGGGCGTTGGGGAGCTGGTACCGGGCTTGGAGATAGCCGGTGAGGTGGAGGCGGTAGGGTCGGAGGAAACCGACTACGCTCCGGGGGACCGGGTATTCGGCCTTGTCGCCGAGGGCGGCTACGCGGAGTACGCGGTGATGGACCAGGGCCTTGCGATGCCCATCCCCGACGGCTGGGACTTCGTAACCGCAGCAGCGGTTACCGAGGTCTACTCTACCGCCAACGAGACGGTCTTCGAAGTCGGCGGCCTGGCCACCGGGGAATCGATCCTGATCCACGCCGGGGCGAGCGGCGTGGGCTCGGCGGCGGTGCAGATGGCCAAGCAAGCCGGGGCGACGGTCTTCTTTACGGTGGGCTCCGCGGAGAAGCGCCAAAAGGTCCTGGCCCTCGGCGCCGACCACGGCATCCTCTACAAAGAAACCGACTTTGTCGAAGAGGTGCGGCGCCTGACCGACGGCGAGGGCGTCGATCAGGTCGAGGACTTTGTCGGCGCCGCCTACCTGATGCGCAATCTCAGAGTCCTCAAGGCGCGGGGACGATTGGTCCTGGTGGGACAGCTCAGCGGCACGACGGCGGAGCTCGAGATGAACCGGGTAATCGGCAAACGCCTTACGATCCGGGGCTTTACCCTACGACCCCAATCGATTCCGGAAAAGCGCGCCGTCATCGGCCGGCTCCGGAACCGCTGGCTGCCACTCCTCGCAGAAGGCCGCATCCAACCTATCATCTACGCGACCTTCCCCTTGGAGCGGGCCGCCGATGCCCACAGGATGATGGAAGCCAACGAGAACTTCGGAAAGATTATTCTGAACCTCGGGTGAGGGGCGGGTACCGGCACCCCAACGCGATTCCCAAGCCGCGGCAGACCGCTTGCATCTTGGCCTCATCCAGCCGCCCGACGTAGGTGCGAAGCCCATCCTTTCGCACCGTCTGCAGGTGATCCAGGTTGACAGCCGAGTCGTGCTTCAAGCCCTCGTCCGGCCCGACGAGTACCTCGCTCGGGGCTCCGTGAATCGTGGAGGTGACCGGTGCCACTGTAACGGTACTTAGGAGGCCGATGACGTCATCGCGACTCAAGATCAGGACGGGCCGCCGCTTATCGGGGTTCTTGAAGGGATAGAGCCAGAGCTCCCCTCGATTTACTCTCCGGGCCATGTGCCTTCTTCGTCCCAACCGGCCAGGTCGTCTTCGAGAGCTCTTCTGTCGGCGTAGGCCCGGCGATACTGCTCTTCTATTTGTTCGGCCGCTCGCTGCCGCAGGTAGCGGTCTACCGCTCGACGCACGATCTC